>DAOTVD010000119.1:0-12946 GCA_034437075.1 Anaerolineae bacterium | reverse complement strand
ATCCCAAAATGAATCGAAGTCGGTGGGGGGCTCGAAGGTTGGGTTATAGACATACAGTTCGTCTATAGGGAGATCGAAAAAGGGCATAAGGCGCTTCCTATGTAGTTTACCATCAAAAAAAGGCTATTCATCACCATTTATCCCAAAATGATTTGGGATAAGTTGGGAAACGAGCCGCTACTCAACCTATTTTATCCCAACCGGCGTATAGAGAAAACGGTGCGGAAGCATAATCCATCATGGTAAAATGAGAGAGATATAGCCCAGCATAAGCAGAGAGATTATCCCCATGGCATCTTCCTCCCGCAATCCTGGCCAGCCCCTTGATATAGGTTGGGTCAACGCGACCCAGGTGAACCGTAGCGCGGTTGAACGTCGCACAAGCACGCTAGTGGCGCGCCGCTCCATTAAAAAGGATCATCAAGCCGCCTGGTTGTTGCGGGCCATCACGCTCATAGACTTGACCACATTAGCTGGGGATGACACGCCGGGCAAGGTCAAGCGCTTGTGTGCGAAAGCGCGCCAACCGATCCGGCCTGCGCTGCTCGAAACCCTGGGCGTCTCTGATTTGGCCATCAAAACAGCGGCTGTCTGTGTCTACCATAGCCGTATCGCGGATGCGTTGACCGCGTTACAGGGCTCAGGCATCCCCGTAGCGGCGGTGTCCACAGGCTTCCCAGCGGGCCAGAGTCCTTTCGAACAACGCCTGGCCGAAATCGATGCATCCGTAGCGGCTGGGGCAGGGGAAATCGACATCGTTATTTCGCGAGAACATGTCCTGCGTGGTGATTGGGGCGCGCTGTATGATGAAGTCCAACAAATGCGGGCGCATTGCGGCGACGCACACCTGAAGACTATCCTCGCGACGGGCGAACTGGGCACGCTGAGCAACATTGCCAAAGCGAGCATCGTATGCATGCAAGCCGGGGCCGACTTTATCAAAACTTCTACAGGTAAAGAAAGCGTTAACGCGACGCTGGATGTCAGCCTAGTGATGGTGCGCACCATCCGCGAGTATTTCGCGCAAACGGGCTATAAAATTGGCTTTAAGCCAGCGGGGGGCATCCGCACGACCAAACAAGCCCTGCAATATCTCATTTTGATGAAAGAAGAACTCGGCGACGATTGGTTAGGGCCCGACCTTTTTCGATTTGGGGCCAGTAGCCTATTGGATGACATCGAGCGGCAACTCAGCCACCACGCGACCGGGCGTTACGCCGCACGCCATCATATCCCCATGAGCTAAGGAGCAGCGTTATGAGCATCGCGGACATCTTCCAAAATATGATTTACGGCCCTGCGCCAGAATCGCCTGCGGCGGCGGACGCCTGGCTAGACGAACACGGGCGCAACTTTGGGTTATTCATCAACAACCAATTCGTCGCGCCGCAAAGTGGGCGCACGCTGCCCACCCTAAACCCGGCCCGGGGCGAAAAGCTCGCGGACGTAGCCGACGCTGGCGAAGCGGACATCCATGCCGCTTACGAAGCGGCACGAGCAGCTTTGCCCGCTTGGCAAGCACTCAGCGGCCATGCCCGCGCCCGGTTTCTTTATGCCATTGCGCGCCATTTGCAAAAGCACCAACGTTTGTTGGCCGTGGTCGAATCTATGGACAATGGCAAACTGATTCGCGAATCGCGCGACCTAGATATCCCGCTGACCATCCGCCATTTTTATCATCATGTGGGGTGGGCGCAACTTATGGACACCGAAATGCGCGATTACCAGCCTGTGGGCGTGGTGGGCCAGATTATCCCCTGGAACTTTCCGCTGTTGATGTTGGCCTGGAAGATCGCGCCCGCGCTGGCCATGGGCAATACTGTTGTCCTGAAACCCGCGCCTTACACCCCGCTGAGCGCGTTGCTATTTGGTGAAATCCTGGCCGAGGCGGGGTTGCCGCCTGGCGTGGTGAATATCGTCACAGGTGGGGACGAAGCCGGCGCGGCCATCACGTCCCATCCGGGTTTCGACAAGATCGCGTTCACAGGCTCCACGCAAGTGGGCCGTATCATCCGGCGCGTGACGGCGGGCACGGGCAAAAAGCTCTCGCTGGAACTGGGCGGCAAATCGCCGTTTGTCGTCTTCGAAGACGCCGACCAGGAAGCCGCCATCGAAGGCTTAGTGGATGCCATCTGGTTTAACCAAGGGCAAGTCTGCTGTGCGGGGTCGCGTTTGTTGGTGCAAGAAAGCATCGCGGAACGGTTCATGGCGCGCGTCAAGCAGCGCATGGGTGCCTTGCGCGTGGGCGATTCGTTGGATAAAGGCTACGATATCGGCGCGATTATCGACCCTGTGCAATACGAAACCATCGACACCTGGGTGAAACGCGGCGTGGATGAAGGCGCGGAACTCTACCAACCCGAAATCGACATGCCCGCCCAGGGTTGCTTCTATCCGCCAACGCTGTTGAGCAACGTCGAGCCGTCGTCGTCCGTGGGCCAAGAAGAAATCTTCGGCCCGGTCATCGTGGCGATGACCTTCCGCACCCCGCAAGAAGCGGTGGAGCTAGCCAACAATACGCGCTACGGGCTCGCGGCCAGCGTATGGAGCGAGAATCTCAATACCGCGCTAGACATCGCCGGGCAAATTAAGGCGGGCAGCGTGTGGGTGAATTGCACAAATATGTTCGATGGCGCGGCGGGCTTCGGTGGCTATCGCGAAAGCGGCTTTGGGCGCGAAGGCGGCCAAGAAGGGCTTTATGAGTATGCGCGCCCCACCTGGGAAGCCCGTCCCCAGCCCGACATCCCCGAGCGTGCCAAAGAAAACTGGGGCGACGCCATCCCAGCCCGCCCATTACCCCTGAATGGCAAACCGCAGGCGAGGAACGGGGCCTTACCCCCCATCGACCGAACGGCTAAGCTATATATTGGCGGCAAACAAGCTCGCCCAGATGGCAATTATAGCCGCGTTGTGTGTACGGCGGAGGGCGATATTCTGGGGCAGGTGGGTGACGGCAATCGCAAAGACATCCGCGATGCCGTGGAAGCCGCCGCCCAGGCCGCGCCCGGTTGGGCGAGCAAAACCGGCCACTCGCGCGCGCAAATTTTGTATTACCTGGCCGAGAATCTCGCCGCACGCCAGGATGAATTCGTCGCGCGCTTGGTCGCTCTGATGGGCATCTCGGAGGAGGTCGCCACCCAGGAAGCCGAAAAAGCCGCCGAGCGTTTGTTCACCTATGGCGCGTATGCAGATAAATTCGGCGGAAACATCCAAGAGACGAACTTGCGCGGCCTCACGTTGGCGGTCAATGAACCGTTGGGCATCATCGGCATTGCCTGCCCGGATGAATATCCCTTGCTGGCGATGGTTTCGTTGGTGGGGCCGGCTGTCGCGCGCGGGAATGCCACCGTCGTCATTCCATCGCAACCTTATCCGCTGATTGCCACAGATTTTTACCAAATTCTGGATACGTCTGATGTGCCGCCGGGGGTAATCAATATCGTGACGGGCGACCGCGACCATCTCAGCAAGACACTCGCCGAGCATGACGAAGTTGATGCTCTGTGGTATTTTGGCGACGCAGTCGGCAGCTATCACGTTGAATATCGCTCCGCAGGCAACATGAAGCGCACCTGGGTCAGCTATGGTGAAGCGCGTAATTGGCTAGATGATACGCAAGGCGCCGGGCGGGAGTTCCTGCGCGAGGCGACACAAGTCAAGAATATTTGGGTGCCGACGGGGGCTTAGCGTTTACCCCCGCCCAGGCCCAAACTCATATATTTTGCTTGGTCTTGCGCTTTTCGATATGCCGAATATGTAGGTCGTCCATCTGCACCATATCCACTTCGGAGGGCGCACCCGCCATCAGGTCGGCGGCATTTTGCGATTTCGGAAAGGCCATCACCTCGCGGATATTTGGCTCACCAGCTAATATCATCACCAGCCGATCAATGCCCGGCGCGATGCCCCCATGCGGCGGCGCGCCATATTTGAAGGCTTCGAGCATATGCCCGAAGCGCTCGCGCGCTTCTTCTAATTCTAAGCCGATGAGTTCGAAAACTTTTTCTTGCAACTCCGGCTGATGAATACGGATGCTCCCGCCTGCAATTTCGTAGCCATTACACGCCAGGTCATATTGCTGGCCTTTGGCCGCGCCGGGGTCAGTATCCAAAAGCGGCAGGTCCTCTGGCATGGGCGCGGTGAACAGATGGTGGCTGGGGTCCCAGCGTTGTTCATCTTCGTTCCATTCGAAGAAGGGAAAATCGATTACCCAACAGAATGCGAGCACATCCGGGTTGGCAAGCTCCAGGCGTTTGGCCAGTTCGCGGCGCAATGCATCGACCATCTCATAAACGACGGCACGTTCGTCGCTGATGAACAGCAACAATTCGCCAGGCTGCGCACCGACAGCCTCGAACAATTCGAGCTTTTGCTCGTTCTGGAAGAACTTCACCAGCGGGCCTTTGAGTTCGCCATCTTCTTCTTCGGGGATGGAAATATAGCCTAGCCCCTTACCACCCACCGAGCGGGCCAGATTTTCCAGGTCTTTTAGTTCGGCTTTGATCTTCGTATTGCTGAGAGCGCCCATCCCTGGCACGCGCATGACCTTCACGGGCTTGCCCGCTGCGACATTTTCCACAAAGACGCTAAAGCCGCTGCGCCCGGCTAGCTCGCTGATGTCGATGGCTTTGAGGTCATAGCGCAAATCCGGCTTATCGGAGCCATATGTTTCCATGGCATGGCGATAATCCAGGCGCGGGAACGGCTTGGTTAGCAATTGTTTCTCGCTGATGTTTTCCACAATGCCAATCATCAGGCGCTCGATGAGGTCGAGCACGTCCTCGCGCTCGATGAAACTCATTTCCATATCAAGCTGGGTAAATTCCGGTTGGCGGTCGCCGCGTTGATCTTCGTCCCGAAAGCAGCGCGCGATCTGAAAGTAGCGCTCGTAGCCCGCGATCATAAGCAATTGCTTCAACTGTTGGGGGCTCTGGGGCAGGGCGTAAAACTTGCCAGGATGCACGCGGCTGGGCACCAGATAATCGCGCGCGCCTTCCGGCGTCGTTTTGAAGAGAATCGGTGTTTCGATTTCGATGAAGCCTTCCGAATCCAGAAAATCGCGGATGAATTTAATCACGCGATGGCGCAGCATGATGTTATGACGCATGCGGCGGCGGCGTAAATCCAAGTAGCGATAGCGCAAGCGCAAGGCTTCATCCACTTCGTCATCGGTGTTGATGTATAGCGGCGGCGTCTGAGATTTATTGAGGACGACCACCTCATGGGCGATCAATTCCACTTCCCCGGTCGGCAGGTTCGGGTTAATGGACTCTTGCGGGCGTTCGTGCACCGTGCCGCGCATTTGTAATACCCATTCGTTTCGCGCCTCATTGGCAATCGCATGGGCCTCGGGGGCGGTTTCACGATCAATCGTGACCTGGGTAATGCCCCAGCGGTCGCGTAAATCAATAAAGATCAAACCGCCCTGGTCACGTCGCCGGTCGACCCATCCGGCTAATGTGATGGTTTCTCCGGCATGCACCGGGCGCAGTTCACCGCAAGTATGGGTTTTGAGCATGTGGCTTCCTCAGCTTCGCTAGACAATGGCTTGTTGTCGCATAACAGAGCCGAACTGTATCAGAAGCTGAGGAAGCCTGCAACCGATTTCGTCAAGTTGCATGATCTTGCTCCTAGATGGTAGATGTATCCGTGTAGATTTGGTTGTCCACCCAGTCGCCAATCCACGGGTAGCTATAGAACCGCCCCCCCCAGGCTTCCACAGCGGCCATGATGCTATAGACCAGCATGGCCGCGGGCAATAACAGCGTCCCTAGCAACAGAAATGGCGCGGCCAGCAACAACAGAATCAGCAACGGAATGCCGATCAACACCGCCGACAGGAGCGCGGCAACCAACAACAACACCACCCAAATCACAAACACCGAGACCAACAGCGCGACGAACCCCACCACACCGACGATCTGCACCGCGAAGGCTTGCAGGGCATGATGCGCGACAAAATCGGATTGGTCGCGGTAGTACAAATAAATTCCCAGCGGGATAAACAGCGTCAGTAATGCGCCCAAACCGCCCGTGCTCAAGCCGATGAGCCCAGTCAGGATGGCGCTAGCATGGGCCAACATTGCCCAAGAGCGCTCATTATCATTCAGGTTCTCTGGCGCAGGGCGGCGCAGTCGGCGCCGAGACGTGTTGATCGTCAGGGCTCGGCGTTGCGCATTCGGCATGACGTTACTCACATCATCCCCAGCTAGACGCGCTTCTTGTTCGGCAATCAGCCGTTCTAAATGTGGCGGTTCATTGGCGATACGTTCTTGCTCCTCAGCATCTGCGCGCGCCTGCCGCATAGATGCCTGGATCGTCTCGCGAACCTTCACCGGGATCATCTCATCATCATGCGACGGTGCAGGTTGCGCGTCCATCTCGAACGATGGAACATCAGGCGCAGCGTTTGACCGTTTTTCCTGATCACTCGTCATAACAACCCTCCTTCAGTAGGGGCGATACCTGTTTTATAGGGATCGTTTGTCTATACATTTCATTACCCTATACGCACTAACTTTCGGAAAGTTTCGTGGTAGACTAAGCGCGTTATGCAACTTTGCAAAATAGATGCAGTCGCGTGAATGAAAGAAGACGTCTGGCTATGTGGAATATGACAAAACCCCTGACCAAGCGCCATATTGGCGTCCTGCTGATTGCGCTGGGCTTGCTCGCCGGTATAGGCGCCTTACTATATGATGTCATCGGTTTTGGCGCGCCAGATGGCGGCTTTGGCCCGTCCCAACAGATCGGCCTATTGGGCGCGGTCGGATTATGCGTGCTGGGGGCGTCTTTGTGGCCCCTCGGCGATACACTCGCCTGATATTGAGGAGCGTGCCCCATGGAAGCCAATGCCCCAAGCACCACCTATCCCCCTCAAGAACGCCGCATGACCTTCGCCTGGTTGCAGCGTACCCTCTTGGGTGTCGCGTTCATCCTGCTGGGGTTGCATCTATTCGTCTATCTCGTCTATACCGCCGAGTTACTACGCTTTCCGTTTGATTATGACCAGGGTGAGGGCTTTGAACTGGTCGATGCAGTATATCTCAGTGAAGGGCGCTTGCCCTATCAAGATTCAGACGTTTACCCATTCTATTCTAGCAACTATCCGCCCGTCTTCCGCTTAATGTTGGCCCCTTTCGCCGCGATTTTCGGCCCAGAATATTGGTACGGGCGCTTATTGTCTTTCCTGAGCACTCTCATTGTCGCCGGGTTAATTGCATTTGCCATTTATCGCGCGGAAAAACGGCCAGAGATTGGTATGTTGTTAGGGTTGGCGTTTTTGGCCTCGAATTACATTTACCATATTGGCCCCTTGTTTCGCCAACACTATCTGATGGTTATGTTCGAGACATTGGCCGTGGTGCTGCTGGCTTCGCTGTTCAGCCTGCCGGAAGGGCGCCAGCGTCAGCGGCGTTTGATGCTGGGCTTACTCGTGCTGCTCATTGCGGGCTATACCAAACAATTGGCGGCTGTCACGGTGGTCGCGGTGTTTATCTGGTTATTTATCCGGCAACCGCGCTTGGCGCTGGTGTATGCACCTATTTTCGGGGCCATCACAGGAGCCGTGCTACTGGTGCTGAATATTTTGACGGGTGGCGAATGGTGGAACAATGCGATTGCAGCCAATGTCAACGAATATATTCCGGGGCAATTCATCGGGCTGGCCCAGCAATTTGTGCGCCTTCATTGGGCTATTTTGGTGCTTGCGGGCCTGCTGGCTGTCTATGAACTCTACTTCGCGCGCCTGTCATTGTATGCGGTCTGGTGGAGCATTGCGCTGGCGAGTACGGTCGGCTCGGGCACCTGGGGCGCCGGAGATAGCTATTTCGCGACCTCACTCGTGGCGTCCTGCATTTTGGCGGGTATTTTCATCGCGCGCAGCCTAAACGGAACCTGGACATTTCCTGACAATTTCTATACAAAACTTGTCGCCCGCTACGTCTCTGCCCGCCCAATAGCTAACCGCTGGCAGCTTATAGCGGGCTTGGGTGGTATTGCCTTAATCATCGTCTATAGCTTGACCGTTGTTAAAATCCCAACGAGTGGCCCCATTTTTGGCCCCTTTGCGGATACGTTTGGGGTGGAACCACGCCCCGGCCACCGCTATCCATTGTATGATGCGGCGGGTTGGACGCAAGGCTATGCGGTTATCGGCCATTTGCCCTCTCAGGCCGACCATAACGCGGGGTGGCAGATCGTGGAGCGTATCCGCCAAACGGACGGCCCCGTGATGAGCGAAGAAGCCGGCTTCAGCTTGCAGGCTGGGCGAGAAGTCATCACCAACCCAACTCAACTGCGCAATCTATATTCCCATGATTTGCTGGATACCGAACCGTTGGTCACGATGATCGAAAACCAGGCATTTGGCTTGATTATCTTTCGTGCGCGCTTTTACCCAGAGCCCGTTCTAGCCGCCGTGGATAATGCCTATCAGCCAGTGGAAGTGATCCCCATGAACGGCTTTGATTATGAACTTTGGCGCCCTGAGCCAACCTGGGAAACGCGGCGCATCATGCGCAATTATTTGGAAGCTCCAGATGCGGCAAGCTTAGAAGTGGCCCTGCCTGCTACGGTCACCGACCCCGAAAATTGGCTGCAAGCGTCGTTGGCGCGGTGGGCCTGGCAACCCATACCAACCGAAGGCAACACCAGCGCAGACCTGTGCAGCCCTCGGCGCTTTGAGCGGCGTGGCCAGCAAACCGCCATTCGTATTTGCCAAGGGGAAATACGAATGGCAGCCCCGCAATAACTGGTCTGGGATGCAAATCTTACAAAGGCACGTATAATTTAAGCAGGCCTTATTATACACGGCACCTAAATAGCCGATGCCGTCTAAGAGCGAACACAAAGAGAGCAAGGTGCATGCCAAATGAAGTATCTCGTAGAACTCAATTCTTCAAACGTACCGGCGGATTACATTTTATCCGAACTCCATTTAGAATTTGGGCGCGCCCTCGAATCGACGGGGGATGCGGATATTCTGAAGTTGCAGGTTGACACAGGCGCTGTCTCGGTGTTATGTGATTATGACAATAACCGGGTGTGGATTTCAATTGATATGCCCACTGGGGAAAATTATCAGTCCATCACTCAACGGATTGAACACTTATTGGATAATTCACGCGATAGAGGTTATATTGAATGGAGTCAAATCGAAATTGACTCGTAAGCACAATCGAGAGATAGCATAATGCAAAACGCCCGCCGTTCGGTCTTTCTCATGTTATTGGTTAGTGGCGTAGCCCTCATGTACTTCAAATTACGTAAGTCGCTCTTGGCATGGGGAACGGCTCCTGCGCCTAATTTACCCGATTTCCCCGGGACAGATTTGGTTCGCCACCCCCAAATGCAAGGCACTTACGCCATCGAGATACAAACGCGCCCGCAGTTAGTTTGGCCCTGGCTAGCACAGATGGGGCGCCAGAAAACGGGTTTTTATGCCCTGGATACCTGGCTAAATGCCGGAATACCGAGCGCGGCAGTTGTGCGGCAAGATTTGCCCCAGCCAGAAGTTGGTATGCGCTTAGATAACCAGTTGAAAATTCTGGAAATGCACATCACCCAGCATCTCGTGCTCGGGAATTTCTTTTTGCCTGGCCTGCTGGTGTCTCAACACGCCATTACATATAGTTACGTCTTGCAAGAAATAGCCCCACAGCGCACCCGTTTAAGTGTCCGCGTGCACGCTCGGTATGAAGGTCCTTTTGGGCGCTTGCATGCGCGCTTCAGGGAACTTTGGCTGAGCCTTCAGATGATCTTGCAATTGTATGGCATACGTTGGCGCGCCGAAGCAAACCGTGAATATATGGCGGATAAGATAAAGGCGAATGGAAATGTTCGCTCTCCTGTCAGAAATTAAATGCCGCTGCTAAAAGGGATGAGTGAAACATGACGGACGCAGAATTAGCCATCCTCAGCATCATTGCCGAAGCGCCCATCGCTGGATTTGGCGTGCAAAGTGTTATCGAAGAACGCAATTTGCGGATGTGGACCATGGTCGGCGTTGAGTCAACTTATTACATTATCGAAAAGTTAGAACGCCAAGGTCTCGTTACCAACATTGATACGCAAGCATCCCAAGATGTTAAAGATCGGACGTATCGTATTACCCCCGCCGGAACGGGCGTATTACAGACAGCCGTCACCGACTTGCTTTCCTCACCCCGCTATGTGCCGCAGGGGTTCGATATTGGCCTGGTAAACCTCTCTGTTTTGCAGACCCGCCAGGTGCACAATGCGCTGCTAGCTTATCGCAGTGGCTTACATGCGCGTTTAGAGGCGCTACAACACCAGCTTGCAGATTTAGAAGCCAATGCAGCCTTGCCATTCCATATTTTTTCGATGTTTCAGCACCAGATTGCACTATTACGCGCGGAGATTGCCTGGTTCGATGAGTGGTTTCCACAATGGCAAGCCCAAGCGCCTGAGGCTGCAAATGATCCCGAAGTTATTGAACCGCCGTATACCTCACCTCGGATGCAGCAGGTCATTCTGCCTCATGATCCTGACTCAGTGCACAAGAGCCCTACGCATCAACGCCACATAGCTGAAGATCAGCCTAACGACGTTGTTGAATATCCGCCACCGCCGCAACCACGTAATCACCAAGACCGCACGCAAATCAATCAGGATACTCCCCCCAGCTTTTTGATAGATGATTCGCCCGAGGAATGAGCCCAGAACGAGTTAACCCATTAAGAGGATGATTTCATGCCAGATCACAATGCTTTATTGCGCGAGCAGATCTCACATGCTTATGAACATGCCCCAGCTTTTAAGCAGATTCTAGATCGTGCCGGGCTGACCCTAGATGATATTGCAACCGTCGCGGATTTAGACAAAATCCCTGTGACAACCAAAGATCAACTGCAAGCCATGCAGCAAGAGAACCCGCCATTTGGGGGGTTTTTGGCTGTGCCGCTTTCCCAATTGCGCCGGGTATATATGTCACCCGGCCCGATTTATGACCCCGAAGGCCATGATGATGACGCGGGATTGCACGTGGCCCAGCAAGCCTTCCAAGACGGCGGCTTTTCGTCTGAAGATATAGTCCTCAACACGTTTTTATACCATATGGTGCCAGCGGGTCTACTGATGGACGCGGCGTTAATCAGCATAGGCGCGACCGTCGTGCCGATTGGCCCAGCCATGGGGTTTGTCAGCAGCGAAATACATATCAAGCTTATGCTCGATTTAGGCTGCACGGCCTATGCCGGCACGCCCAGCTTTTTAGAAATACTCCTGGAGAAAGCCGAAGAAATGGGCCTGCCTAAAGAGGCGCTCCCCCTGAAAAAAGCGTTCTTCAGCGCGGAAGTATATACCCCGACGCAGCGTGAAAAGTTCGAAAATGGGTATGGTCTAACCACCTGGCAAGCCTACGCCACAGCCGATTTGGGGATTCTGGCGTATGAAATCCCCGGCCACAGCGGGTTATACATTCCCGATCATCTGATTGTCCAAGTGTGTGACCCCGAAACGGGGGCTGTGCTTGAAGAAGATCAGCCGGGCGAGGTTGTCGTGACAACATTTAACAAAACCTATCCGCTTATTCGCTTCGGAACGGGCGATTTATCAATCTTGCAGACAGATGGAGATCGGAAAAAACTGCTGGGCTTGATGGGGCGCTCGGGTGAAGCGATCAAAGTGCGCGGTATGTTCTTGCACCCTAATGCCCTAAAGGCCGCGCTGAAGCCGTTTAGCAATATCAAAAAATTTCAAGCCGTTGTGGAGCGCGATGCCGCCCGAGACCTTGTACGCCTAGACGTAATCCTAAAAGAAGGCGAAATCGACTCAGACGCGATTAAACAGGCTGTAAAAGAGCAAGCACGCCTAACCCTTAACGATGTTGCGGTAGTCGATAGCTTAGAGGGTACGCGCACCATTCGGGATGCACGCCAGTACGACTGATTATCCTTCCCGCGTGCAGAACGGACATGCAGCCCACTATTGATCTCGCCTTGGTTAAACGCGCTTTGGAGCTAAGCCCCCAAGAATTTGATGCTGGAGCAGTACAACAACGCGCTGCTCCAGCGCATCGGCCCCTCAAGCGCGATCCCAACCAAGCGGGTGTTGCGCGCCTAGCTGCCACGCTCGTTTTATTGTTCCCCAAACAAGACGTTTTGCATTTTGTGCTAACCAAACGTCCCGATAATCTGCGCCATCATGCCGGGCAGATGGCGCTCCCTGGTGGAAGAAAAGAAACGCATGAGAGCTTTGAAGACGCGGCATTGCGAGAAACATGCGAAGAACTCGGCGTTTGCAACAACATAAAGATGCTGGGCAAACTGGCTCAGTTATACATTCCGCCCAGCGATTTTCTAGTTCAGCCATTTGTTGGGTATCACGCTACAACGCCACAGTGGCGAATTGACCCGTGCGAGGTGGCGCAAGTCGTCGAAATTTCTATAGCCACGCTGTTCAATGACAACTTAAAGCATGAAGGGACATTAGAGCACCAAGGACAAGTATTTACTTACCAGTGGTATCAACTCGCTGGACAACAGGTGTGGGGCGCGACTGCCATTATGTTATCCGAACTTGAGTGGCGCCTCAAATACGCACATGCCAACCCCTCATAACCCTTCTAGGCCCTTATAGAGCTAATAAACGCTTTTATGCACGGTAATAAAAATTACCATCAGCAATCCTGGTCTGGCTGGCGATGCCTGACGCATCTGGCCAGACCGTCTTGCCGATGGTAAGCGGGCTTCCACGCGGTCAAGCGATACTCGTTACCATCGGCAAGACGTGGGCCTCCTAGTGCCCGGCCCCACACGATTGCCAATGGTAACGTCGCTTGACCGTGCGTAATCCTAGCCCTACCACCTCTTATCCCTGAGGACACTTCTTTTCCCATCACGCATACTTCAACACGGCCCACGTCTGACGGATTACACAAGCGCTATGCGGGGTGAGTCCCTTGACTCACCCCGCGCGCTCGGTA
>DAOTVD010000118.1:0-2944 GCA_034437075.1 Anaerolineae bacterium | reverse complement strand
GGGCGCTTAGACATCACCGTGGGGCAGGTGGAGCTCGAACCCATCTTCAAAGGCGTGATGTCCACAGCGGTGGGCTTGGTGGGCGGCAAACCTGTGAAGCTCACGCGCGAAACGCCCGACCCCGTGCCGGATGTGCTCGGCGACCCGGTGCGCGTGCGCCAAGTCTTGCTGAATCTCTATAGCAACGCGGCCAAATTCACGGATGAAGGCTTCATCAAACTGGCCATGCAGGTAGACGAGGCCAATCAGCGCGCGATCATCAGCGTGCAAGATACGGGCGAAGGCATCCAACCCGAAGACCTAGCGCAGATTTTTGAAGAATTCAAGCAAGGTACCTCTGGGCGCAAACAAGCCCGCGCGGGCTCTGGCCTGGGCCTGACCATCTCGCGGCAATTGCTGGGCCTGATGGGCGGTGACATCTGGGCCGAGAGCGTTTATGGTGAAGGCAGCACATTTTTTGTAGCCTTGCCGTTATACACGCCGGAGGCTGAAGCGGCCACCAACTTAACAGCGGAACACGGCGCATGAGTTGTCAAAGTGCGCCAGGCTTGGCACAATTATGTATTCAAACAAAATGTGACATTAGACCCACATGTGCTTATGGAGAACGCAAAACAAATCCGTATAAAACCGAGGGCTTAAGCCCTCGGTTTTGGCAGAAAAAACATTTGTGTTTGTTTTGAACTGTCCATTAGCCTGTACAGACTAGACTAGCGTGTTTGTAATTAAGGAATAGACTCTTTAATGAAAATCTTGTATGTCGAAGATAATGCCGTTAATTTATCGCTTATCCAACGCATCGCCCAAATGCATAAACACGAGCTTGTCTCCTACGAAGAAGCCGAAGTCGCGCTTGAAAAACTGGAGGCCGGGCTCGAAGTCGATATTATCCTGCTGGATATTCAACTAGCGGGCGAGATGTCGGGCATCGATTTTGCTAAGGCGTTTCGGGCGCGCGGTTGGCAACAACCCATCATCGCCATCACGGCCTATGCGATGTTGGGGGATAAGGAGCGGATACTTGAGGCGGGCTGTAATGATTATTTGCCCAAGCCCTTGCCCATCGCCGAATTTCTGACCCTTTTGGCGCGTTACGACCCAAGTGTAAACTCGGCTGAAACAGAAACCCCAGCGGTGGCCCCTGCTAGCCCGGCGACGGAGGCGCCAGACACCGACGAAAGCCCCAAAACCCAACCCCTGCCCCCGCGCGCTGCCGCCAAACCATCCCCGCCGCCCGCGCAACCCAAAGGCGAGCAGAGCATCTGGGCCAGCACTAGCCCCCCCAGCGGTCAACAGCCCAAGGCTCCCCAGCCACCGGCCCCAGACCAAAGCGTTGATAAAACATCTGATGATACACCCCCAAATATAAATGCGGCGACAGAACAGGATACCCAGCCCTTTGTTTCGTCCGCCACCGACCAGGACACAGTCCCCATTTCAACAAATAATGATGAGAAAAAATCCCAAGGTAATGACGTATGACTTTGCACACTGACTCCGCCAACGAACCCCGCAAGGGACGTAGCGCGCCGGAATCTGGCGAACAGCAATCCGCCGCCCCGACGCCCCCGCAAGATGACGCCGCTGAAGCACCGCACGCCCCGGTTTACCATGCTGTGGTGTTGGATGACGAGCCCGCCAACCGGGATTTTCTTATGCGTCTCATCGAACAGGCCGATTATCAGGTGCATGGCGCGTCCTATGGGCAAGAGGCCATCCAGGTGGCCCAAGATTTACCCACCGACCCCAGCCTGATTATCGTGGATAGCCAACTGCCGGATGTCAGAGGCACTGACCTAGTGAAGGTCTTTCGCGAGCGCTACCCGCAAGCCAAGATCATCATGGCCACCATGCTAGATGAGCGCAGCTTGATACGTACGGCCTTCGGGCATGGCTGCGATGTGTTCTTGGTGAAGCCCCACGGCTTTATGGAGCTTTTCAAGCGCTTAAAATGCCTGGCCACCGACCCCGACTGCCTAAGCCAACTGATTATTGATGGCAATGGGGTGCGCCCCTTTAAGGCCTAAAGGCCAGTGTGCCGAGCATCTCGACTGCCGTAGGCCGGAAGACGCGCCAATTCTGCGCGCTGTTAGCGAAGGCTTCTAGCACGACCACCGGCCCTTCTGGCCCGGTAAACCCGTAAAATAGCAAACCATCCCCGGCTTCGCGCCAGGTGACGCGCGCGAAATCTGCCCCTAGAGGATCATCATTCGTGGGCAAATTGGCATACGGCGCGGGGGGGGCCGCTGGGGGGGCATTCAGCGCCCGCACGCTGACGGTAAAACCGCCCGCTATGCTGGAATCCGCCGCCACGATGAGCACCTCATCCCCGGCTTGGATCGCGTTATAGCCTTGCGGAATACCGATAGTGAAATCTCCGATTGTTTGCACGCTCAGCGGCAAGGGGGAGGTCGGCAACTCTGCCAGGGGCGGCGGCTCGGAGACACAACCACTTTCGGCGGTGCAGGCCGTCGCGCTGGTTTGCAGGCCATCGGTCAGAAAAGGGCCGCCATAATTCGTAATCGGATCAACTGTGGCGGTGGGGGTGAGGGGCGCGGGGTCGTCGTCTGTGGTGCACGCGAATAAGAGCCCAGCCAACAGGGCCAGCGCGCAGAATCGGGTAGTAGAACGTCGCATACGAGCTCCTCAGGTACGTAACATATACAGAACGCCGGGTTGCACACTCAGGCGCAGCGTGCGCCCCTGGAGTGGTTCGCCGTCCATTTCGCCCAAGAGCGGCGTTTCATCCAGGGCTTCGACTGTAATCTGCTGGCCGCGCGTGCTCTCGACGGCATCTAGGGCCAGGTGCGTTCCGGCGTAGATGCGGTTAAACGAACGCAACACGCGCAAGGCCGACACGTTTTTAATCAGCACAATATCAAACAAACCGTCGTCGATATGCGCGCCAGGGGCCAATTGCATCCCGCGTCCGAAGGTGGTGCCG
>DAOTVD010000117.1:0-3035 GCA_034437075.1 Anaerolineae bacterium | reverse complement strand
CCCGCGAGCGCGGCGGGCAATACATCATCTCCCGGTGGGATGACCACCGGCAGCAAATGTAACGGCCCGCGCCCGTAGCCATGCTCGGTCAGGGGGTCGCTGCTATTGCGGAGTTCGGATGTATCGGTCTCCGCCGGAAAGCGCATCACGCGCGGGAAGTACACCCCCGGCGCGATGTCATTCAGGCCAAACGTCGCTTGCCAGATGTCCGCGTCCAGACGCGCCCCCGTGGTCAGGGGATAGAGCGGCGCGCCCAGGCTGCGCAGGCCCAGCGATGGTGCCAATTCAACGCGCAATTGGCCCGGCGGCACACGGTCCCAATTGAAAGTTAATTCGAGTTCGCCGCCGATTTGCCGCACGTCCGCGCCTAGCCAGCGCACGCCGTCGCGGTATGTCGCCGCCTGGGGATGGTGAAAGGCGCGTTGGGCAAAATCCGCCGTCACGAGGGACGTATCCGGTTCTGGGCGGGCTAGCCCCAGGATGAAAATCACAAAGACGACGCTCAGCAATGCGCCCAGCGCGTTTTGCGGCGGAATCCGGCGCAGGGCAGGCCAAGCCAACCCCAGCACGACCCCCAGCGCGGCCAGCGATAGTAATTCCGGGATGAGGCGCTCGGCAGGGCGGCCCAGGCGCAAATGCAGGTCATATTCACCCGGCGGCAGATTCACCTGCGTGTAGCCCATACCTTGCAGTGGCGCGGCCTGCACGGCGCGCCCGTCGGCCTGCGCGCGCCAGCCCGGCCAATAATGCAAGGGTAACGCGACTTGCGCGCCCGGTGCCTGAATATCCACGCGCCAGGTTTGCGCATGGGCGCGCGTGTCAACCCGGCGGGCGTCCCCTTCTCCGCTCAGGAATTGGGCGCGTGGGGCCCGGCCCAGGAAAATATCGGAGGTATGCGGCGGTTCATCCACCCAGCGCGGCAGATACTCCCCGCCGATGGTCGTACCGAGCGCGCCCGTGAAGGCTTCATAAGCGTGCATGCGCTCGGCGGTGATGTCATCATCGCGCAGGGGGATAAAATCCGTTTCCAGGTTCGTGAGGCTCGTATAGGCTAGCAGCCCGCCCACGACCAGCACGATTCCGGCATCCAGGCGCGGCGCGCGACCCGGCAGCGCGTGCAAATCCGCCAGAGCCGCCGTACTGGCCGCCCCGAACAGCGCCACAATCGACAAAAAGCGCCAGGGGAACTGGGCCAATTCTAAGAGCGGCACGTTAGCCCAAAGCGGTTCTGAGTCCGGCGTGATCATATACAGGCTCAGCCCCAGCCCGCCCAGGATGAAAAGCTCGCGCCAGGCATGTTTGTAGCGCCAAAAGCGCCAGATCACAGCCAGAGCACCCAGGCCCATCAGCAAGCCCTGCATGCGCCCGAGCGCTTGCGCGTTGGCGTCTTCGCCCAGCACCGTATAATCAAACGCCCAATCCGCTTGGATTAAATCGCCGCTGCGAAAATGATTGCCGTAGAAAAAGAAGCCCGCCGCCTGGCCATCCAGTTGCACGGCGTCTGTCTCGTTAAGCGCGGGGAACCAGAACCAGGCCGCCAGAGCAAGCCCCAAGATACCCGCGCCCGCCAGCATCCCGAAGCGGTGGCGCCCATTTTGCACGACCAGGCCCAGCGCATAGAGCGCCACAAAGGGCGAAAACAACAGCGCAGAGACGTTATGCGTGAGCACCAGCGCGCCATAGCTGACCGCGACCGCCGCCAAACGAGGCCGCGAAGGCTCGCGCGCTGCCGCGTAGAGGCTCCATAAAATGAGCGGATACCAACTCATGGCCCAGAACTCGCTCAGCGCATCGCCCCGCAGATACACATTCACCAGATGATAGGGCGCCAGGGTATAGGCGACTGCGGCCAACACAGCCCCCGCGCGGTGGCGCGTCATGGCGTAGACCCAGCCGTACATGCCCCACGCCGCCAGCGCGAAGCCCGCCACAACGGTGATTTTCAGGCTGAGCACCAGCGGCACCCCCGCCAGATGCAACCCCGCCGCCAGGTAAAAAGGCAACGCGGCGTAATAATGAAAGAAGGGATACCCCAGGCCGAACGCGCCATCCGGCATCCAGCGGACGGGGAAAACGCCATCCGCTAGCGCGTCCGCGAGTTGCTGCGTGCGGAACAGCAAAAAGGGAGAGTCGCCCAGATGGCGCGTCGTCAAGAAATCCGCCGTGGTGAGCAAGGGCCAGGCCGCCAGGATCGCCAGCAGCAGCACAAGCGCCAACACAACCCATGGCCACGGGTCGCGGGCGGGTGTTTCGGTGTGCGGGGATTGCATAGCGATGGCGCGCTCAGCCCGCCGCGTGCCAGGGCATTTCGAATGTAAACACCGCCCATTCATCCTGCATTTCGGCGGAAAGATCGCCGCCGATGAGGGCCATGACGGACGCCGCGAAAGGCAGATTCAGCGCCACGGAACTGCGGCTGCCCGCCGCGCGGGCGGAAAATTGCCCCAGGGGTTGAAACAGATAGTGCGCGTAGTCGGCCAAAATAGGCCGCCCAGTATCGCGGATAGCCAGGCGGGCGGCGTTGTTGGTCGCGCGTAACACGACCTGCATCTGGCTTTGGCGGGTGCAGAATTTCAGGCTATTATCCAGCACCGCCAGCGTGGCCCGGCGCAGCAAATCCGCCTGGCCGACCACAGGCCGCGTGATGGGCGGCGCATCCACCACGAAGGCCACGCCTTTGCGCTGGACGCTTTCTTCGCTCTGGCTCAGGAATTCATCCAGCAGGGCATCCAGATACACCGGCGCGCGTTCGTAGGCATATTGACCGCTGGATAGGCGCATGTAGTCCACCATATTTTCGATGAGCGCATTCTGGCGATGGGCCGCACGGGCCAAATCGCTAATCAAGCTGATGGGCGCATCGGGGTAGGCGGCGAGTTCTTCGCGCAAGAGCCCCAGGCTAGCGATGATCGTCCCCAAAGGGCTGCGTAGGTCGTGGCCCAGGATGTCGAAATCGCCGTATTCGCCCAGGGGTTGCAGGCGGTGGCGCTGCCATAAGGCCAGCCGATGGCGTACTTCGGCGGCTTGCAGGGGCC
>DAOTVD010000116.1:0-6056 GCA_034437075.1 Anaerolineae bacterium | reverse complement strand
TCGCCGATATTTGGCAAACTGGCCCTGGTCGGCGGGGCAGACCCCTTCACGGTAGCGGCCTTCCGTACTGGGTTAGTGGCCCTGATGCTGTGGGGCTTGTATATGGTTATCTGGCGCCAGTACCTGTTTATCTATCCGGCAGGGCTGCTAGCGTGTATCGCCATCGGCACCACCAACGGCATCGGATCGTTGTTCTACTATAACGGGCTCGATTTGCTGGATGCGTCGGTCGCGCAACTCTTGAACGCGACTTACGTCATTTTTGTGGTGCTGCTCACGCGCATCGAAGGTACGCAGATTACGCTCTATACCCTCTTGCGGGTAAGTGTGGCCCTGCTGGGGGTGTTGTTCATTACGGGCGGGCTATCCGGCCAAGCAACTTGGCTAGGGATTGGCCTGATGGTGGGTAATGCCTTGCTCTTTGCGGGGACTGTCGTCATGAGCCAACGTATTTTGTACGAAATGCCCGCCCAGACTGTCACGCTATATGTCATGACGACCATGGCTTTGGTGGTGATTATCGCGCGCTTGGTGTCGGATTTACAATTTCCAACGCTGGAAGGCGAAACCTGGTTTTGGATTATGGCGCTGGGGGTCTCTACGATGCTCTCGCGGTTGACCCTTTTTGTGGGAGTCAAAGGCGTGGGGAGCTTGCGCACGACCCTATTGGCGGTGGGCGAAGGCGCGGTGGCGGTGTCGCTGGCCTTTATCTTTCTGGACGAGCGCTTCACATTACTGCAATGGCTGGGCGTGGCGGCGTTGGTGGGTAGCTTGTTTATGCCGACTGAAAAGCGCCGTGCTCAAACGGAGGGAGAATCCCCCACCCGCAGCGCATTACCCAATGTTGCTGGGGTGCGCTTTCAGCGCATGGCGACGGCAGCCAGCAAGCTGAGCACCAAAGAGATGGATAGCGTCATTAATCATCTGATGGGAGACACAGACGCCCTAGATGAACAGGAAGTTGAACGCTTGCGCCGTCTGCTGGGCGATGATGGTTTTCAAAAAATCCGCGAGATCGAACAACGTAGCAAAGAATAGCCTCGTTACCCCAAGTCCGATGTGCCTTTGATGCGGGCCAGGGCTACCCGCGCGGCGGGGCTGTCGATGCGGCGCAAGGCGGCCAATGCCGTGCGCCTAACGGTCGGGTGCGGGTCTTGATGCATCAATTCCACCAAGGGCCTTACGGCCCAATCGGCCCGAAAATGCCCCAAGACCGCCGCCGCATTGCGCCGAACCTGCCAATCTGACTTACGCAAGGCGCCTAGCAATGCCGCTGACGCGGGGGCGCTTTCCAAACGCAGGAGCGCTTCGGCGGCTTCTAAGCGCACATCCGGGGGATATTGCGGGCTGTGGAAGATGAGCACCAGCGGTTCAACCGCCAGGCGATCACCCAGTTTTCCCAATTCGCGAATAGCATAGCGCATGCGCGCGTTTTCGGGGCCACGCAGTTCTTTTAACAGGGTCTCGCGCCGTTTTTCACGCGCATTGGGTTCAGATTGTCGCGGGCCATAATCCGCCAATAGCTTGAGCGTATCATTGATCATGGCGCGTATCTCGGGCAAGGGTTCGCGATCGAGCATAGCTTGTAGATGGGGCACTGCTTCGGCAGCGCCCAAGGTGCGCAAAGCCATCACGGCACGGCTGCGTATGCGGCTATTGGGAGCCTCCAATGCCTGGATAATCCCCGCCACATCGCCGCGTGATTGCATTTGCCAGATATTCGACCGCCCTTGTATGGCCACAAGCGTCTGCTCCAATTCTAGTTACATACTAAATTCTAACACGAGATGGGCGCTTGTCTGATACTTGTTTGAAACCTTATACTAGATCGTACATTCCGCCAGAAAAATAAAGCACTTTACGAGCAACACGATCAGCAGCACCATCTTGCCCGCTTTGCTGACCACCACTTCATCAGCCGCCAAAATGTAGTCCCTATCGGGTGATATAAGGTGCGTTTGGATAAACGTCCAATGCAGCAATAACCAGTCGAGCGGGGCCTGATAGAAACGCTGCAAGGTACGATAACTCCCGCCCTTTTCCGTCCAACGCGATAGGTTCAACAGAGTCGCCCTGTGCGGGATACACAACAGCGCGAGGACCACGTGCCTTAATTGACGCAGTGTGGTCGAAGATAGATGCGGTTCAAAACATTGCAGAAACGGTATAATTTCAGGCATGGGCTTCTCGTATCGTAGTTCTTTGCGAAATGACTACTTTAACGAGAATGCCCGTTTCAGCTAGAGCCTATTTTGGCGAAGGTATTGATATATAGCCCCTTGGATTAATGAATAAACGGGGCTTGCTCCGGTTGACCCAAGTCATGTATGATCTGGCGCGTTTGGGGGCGCACATGGGGCTGAGATAATAATTCGTCCGGCGATTTGAAGGCAACAGATGTGGTTTCTGTGCCATCGGCTTGCAAGGTCCCTGCCACAATGCGCGCCTCAAACAAAACCCCGACACCATATACCTGATCACCATTGGTATATTCGCCGTACATTAGCGCCGGATCGCTATAGATGCCAATGGCGCGGTGAATCGCGATGGTCAAGTTGGTTTCTTCCTGAATTTCGCGAATTGCGGTATGGCTGGCACTTTCCCCCAAATCGCAAAACCCGCCCGGAATATCCCAGGTTTCGGGCTCGATGTGTGCACGCTTTGTGACTAGAATATGTCCGTGGGCATTTTGTATCAGAACAAGGGCACCGGGTAAAATAATCGGATCGCGCTTAATGTGTGCCCGCAATAGCGGAAAGAAAGGCCGCGCATCAGACGCTCGGAATGGGACATCATACCGTAGCCTGCCTGTAGGGTGCTGGCGGACATCGCGCAAGATATGATCAAAGAGGCGGTGGGGATGGGGCAATAAATCATCGAGGGGACGAAAATGAATGCTTAGTGTTTCCCGACCATCGGGCTGGGGGGCTCCACCCACGACGCGGCACTGGAACGCCACCGTCCAGGGCTGCACCCAATCGCCATGAGGGTACTGAACCATGTATTCAGGATGGGTATAGATGCCAATGGCCCGGTCTATCGCCACGTTTAAGCCAGTTTCTTCGTAGATTTCGCGCACGACACAGGCGCTAATGCTTTCATCGAGTTCTTTAGCCCCACCCGGCAAATCCCACCAATCGAATTCGTAGCGCCGGGCGACGAGCACCTCTCCGGCCTCATTGAAGACCACACCAACGGCATAAACGAGGTAGATGAGTTTTGATCCTACATAATTTCGTATATACTGAATATATCCATCCCGATAAATAGGCACCGAAGCGTTTACCTTTCTTTAATGCATTTAGGTTACTATACAACTTAAGCGGGAAATCAAGAACACTGGGGACAAACCGTGCTGGAAGATCAAGACCTCATTACCCTTGAAGTTAACGTTAAACATATTATATATTATGATGAAGATACTTATTTCTGCGTGATGAAAGCAGGGCTCATCAAAAACCAAACCGATGCAGATGATAATTTGATTGTCGTAGGCTCAATGCCGCCATTTCAAGCGGGGGACGATGTGCGTGCCACGGGCAAATGGTCGATGCATCCGAAATATGGCACACAATTCACCGTCGAGCAAATTCAGCGCATTATGCCCGCTACGTTAGAGGGGATCCGGCGTTTTTTGGGTAGTGGCCTCATCGATAGCATTGGGCAGAAAACTGCCGATAAAATTGTCGATCATTATGGGCTCGACACCATCGATATTCTGGACAGCCCAGACGCCGAAAAACGATTGCTCGAAGTCGACTCAATCGGAGACAAACGCGCTAAAAAAATTCTGGAAAGCTGGATACAAGAGCGCAATGTGGCCGATATTATGATGTTCCTGCAACAGTATGGCATCACTAGTGCATTAGCGCTAAAAATACATAAATATTATACGGATCAAAAGCAGAGTGCCGTGCACATCTTGCAAACAGACCCGTATCAATTATCGCGGGATATTCATGGGATCGGCTTCAAGAGAGCCGACGCCATCGCCCAACAACTCGGCTTACCGCATGACTCGCCCAGCCGCATGCAGGCAGCGCTAATGTATGCTCTAGATGAAACGGTGTCGAAGGGGCATGTGTATTTCCCAGCCCAGCAACTGATTAATTATGCGGCTGAACTGTTGGAAGATGCAGCCAGGTTTATGGAACCGCTCGCCCAAGCGCTGCACACGTTGGTCACTGAAGGCTATATTGTGCAAGATCGCATTCCTTACCCTGGTACGCCAATTGACAATACGCAGCCGGAGTTTATGCAAGTTACCTACGGGCCTTTTCTGCATTATTGCGAAACGGAAGCCGCATCCTATCTATCCCGTTTGATGGACGTTCGGTCTGGTTCGAAACTCAGAGGCTTTCAGACATTATCGCCAAGCGAATGGCAAAGCCAATTGCAAACTGTGACCACGCATCATAACCTCACCTTAACGACACTCCAAGAAAAAGCCATCCACATGGCGGTAACCTCCAAGCTCAGTATCCTAACGGGCGGGCCTGGAACGGGCAAAACGACGACATTGCGCACTCTCATTAATCTACTGGACAATCATATGGCTAGCTATGCGCTCGCATCCCCCACGGGGCGAGCCGCCAAACGTTTGAGCCAGGCCACCGGGCGCAAAGCCACCACCATTCACCGCTTATTGGGTGGCTCGCCCCTAGGCTTCTCTCGCGATAACCACAATTTGCTTGAGGAAGATGTCATCATTATTGATGAAGCCTCCATGATTGATATTAAACTCTTTTTTTCGTTGATCCGCGCAGTAAACCCCAATTCACATGTTGTGTTGGTGGGGGATGTCGATCAGTTGCCGAGTGTTGGCCCCGGCGATGTTCTGCGCGACCTAATAAAATCCAGATGTTTTCCGGTCACACGCCTGAATGCGATCTTTCGCCAGGCGCGGGGCAGTTCCATTATTCAAAATGCGCACCGCATTAATGAAGGCCAGCAGCCCATTTTGGATAATCAGAGCAATGATTTTTTCTTCTTTAACGAACAAGACCCCGAAGAAGCCGCCGAATTGGTGGTGGATATCGTACACCGACGCTTACCAGAAAAATTTGGGTACAACCCTTTGACGGATGTTCAGGTATTGGCACCCATGTATCGCACACCCATCGGGGTTACTGCGCTCAACACCGCCCTGCAAGATCGCCTGAACCCACCCCATAGAAGTGCCGAAGCCAAAATAGGTAATCGCATTTTCCGGGCTGGGGATAAAGTCATGCAAACCCGGAATAATTACGAGCGGGGGGTATTTAATGGCGATACAGGCTATATCCTGAAAATAGACCCCAAAGAAAAGCTTTTCATGATCGAATTTGAAAACCAGTTGCAAGAATATAAGTTTATTGACATGGATGACATTACACTGGCGTATGCATGCACCGTGCATCGTGCCCAGGGGTCAGAATACCCGGTCATTGTTATGCCCATTATGTCCCAGCACTACATCATGCTTCAACGTAACTTGCTATACACTGCCATTACCCGCGCCAAAGAAATGGTAGTCTTGGTCGGCATGCGTAAAGCCGTCGGGATCGCCGTCCGCAATAACAAAGTCCAACAACGCTATACGGCGCTTGCACATCGTATATGGCATGAATTTAATGCCAAGACCATGACACCCCGCTTATTGTGACACTCAGAAAGTAGAGCACCGTATGGATTCTCTGCCCTGGTTGCCAGACCGCGCCTTCGATTGGTGTAGCATCTATGTGCCCAGTGCCCAGGCCCAAGCGCTATCCACAGCCTGCAAAACGGCCCATGAAAACGCAGGTTGGCAGCCCTATAATCCCTTTCCTGGCGGCACAGGTACCCCACCTCGTGTGCGGGCCACCGTGCGCATGTTTCTTGCGCCGTCCGAAAATGGCTGGACGCGGCTTATCGGCAAGCCAGCGCCAGAGCTTCTGAACCCTATTGCCGTGCAGCTTGGGCAGCCTATCCTTTTTGCCTGGGCCCAAGGTGATCATGCCGATGTAACCCCTATCGGTATGCCGGATTTAACGGCCTATCTAAAACCGGGGATGACGCTGACGGATGAGCAAGCGCCA
>DAOTVD010000115.1:0-2373 GCA_034437075.1 Anaerolineae bacterium | reverse complement strand
AAGAGCCTGTCATCGTGTCCGAAAAAGTACAATACAATGGCCAGTTTTTGCTCAGCCGTCCTGATGATGGCGATGCCGAAGACCCGTTGCGACTCACCCAAACCGCCTTGGAACAAATCAACTTTAACCGGGCTTTTCGCGAGCTTGCCGAATTTTTTGCGAAAGTGTCTTATCTGCATCTCGTGCCGCAGATTGTACGCAATCGTTACCTGGCCAATAACCCCGATGTGCCAGATGTGTTTGGTAGCCGATTTTTAGAGACCGTCTACGAAACCAAGCCAAAGCGAACCCGTGACGCCCGGCTGAAGCGCATCGCCAAAGCGCTACAAGTGGCTGTTCCGCAGCTCGAAAAATTGGAACTTGAACAAGACACGAGCGGTATGGTGCACCTAAAGGTCGCTTACAGACATTGGCGCGCGCATCCAGCCTACCAAAATGAACACCAACTCAGCGACGGCACGCTCCGGTTATTTGCCTTGTTGTGGCATCTGGAAGATGCCAGTGGGCCGATTCTGCTAGAAGAACCGGAACTATCTTTGCATGTGGGTATCGTGCGCCATTTGGCCGGGTTAATCTACCAAGCGAGCCAGCGCAAAGGCTACCAAACCATGATTAGCACCCATAGCGCAGACCTACTAAAGGATGAGGGCATCAGCGGACATGAAATTCTGTTATTCAAGCCTGGCGATGAAGCCACAGAGGTTGTACCAGCCGTTGATATTCACTATATCCGTATTCAGCTTGAGCATGGCATGTTGCCCAGCGATGTCGTTCTAGCTAATACAGAACCATCAAATTCGGAACAGTTGGCCTTGTTTTAATGGCTATCGAACATATCACTGCATTCGTAGAAGGTCCTTTGGATAGGGACGTGATGGTGCGTCTCTTCAACGAAAGTGGACGTTTTGCTGATTTCAGTGTCCAGGATTTGGGGAGCCAGCAGAAGCTTCAGGAGCGCATTCAAACGTATAATCAGATTGCGGCCAGCGGTTATCCATTGCTTTTTCTGACGGATTTAGATCGCTTAGATTGCCCTTTGGCCCTCATAAGCGCCTGGCTACCCCATGGCAGCCATCCGAATCTGATCTTTCGGGTGGCTGTGCGCATGGTCGAAGCCTGGCTATTGGCCGACCGCATCAATTGTGCAGCCTTTTTGCATATCCCGGTCAATAAATTGCCCTTACACCCAGATGACGCCGATCATCCGAAAAAAGTGCTCCTCACGCTTGTTAAGGATTACAGCCCGCCCAAGCTACGAGATGCACTGTTGCCGCGCGATTCGACGACCAAAGTCGGCCCTGGCTATAACGTCACGCTTGGCCAATTTGTCTTCACTGGTTGGAAGCCCGCTGAAGGCGCCCTAAACTCGCCGAGCTTAGCCCGAGCAATACATGCCCTCGACCGTTTCGCGCTCACTCCTGTGGCGCGCTAGGCGTGCGTGGCGGTACGGGCGTCGCGCCTTCGATGCGCGCATCCCCATATGGCGGCGCGGCGTACAGGCAGCGCAAGGTGCGTACATCCCGCGCGGAGAGTTCCTCGGCGCGTGTTTCCGGTGCCATGATGTCCGCTACGCGCGCGCTATGCACCCCCAGGCCCAGCGCATGCAACAGGCTATGCAGCAGATCGACATACGGCGCTTCGCCCGCCAGGTTCAGCCACACCGTCCCCCCAAAGCGCGACGGCCCGCCCCTCAGCGCCCCACGATAGCCGTATTGGCTACAGCGTGCGTCATCCTCGCAAAAGGCGCGCGCCGCGAAGACCTCCGGCGGCAGCAGATGCACCACCACATCCACGCGGCGTTCGGCCAAGATGGTTTCGAGTGGCACAATCGGCGTAAAAAAGTTCGTGACCTCCGGCGCGAAGACGCGCTCTAGCAAAACCGCCTGGCTGATTTCGGCAAATGCGCGGCTGATGCGCAGTTCCCAGGCCGCTTGGGCGGCCTCGTCCAGGTCATCCAGGCCCGCCACGGCCACGCGCACGGGTTGCGCGGCAAAGCGCGGATAGCGCCCCGCCACCGCTTGATCTTCCATCGAGAGGCCCAGGTTATCCCCCAGCCAATAGGTATCGCCGCACGCCGCGAAATCATAATTCACAAAGACCGGCCCCGGCCCGGCGGCGGTGGGGTCGATGGTCGGCGGGGTCGGGAAGTCGCGCGGGGTGCCGGGGTCGATGACATCCGCCAGGGCCACCAAGGGCACGCCGCTCAGGTCGCGGAAGATGGCCACATCAGCGGCGCGCACCCACCCGCCGCCGCCGCCGCTCAGCAAACTCACGCGCAACCAGTCGGCATCGGGCGTGCGCTGTTCAACGCGCAACGCCGTGCGGGGCGCGAGTTCGGTCAGGATGGGCGCGTCGGGCACGGGCTCCACATAC
>DAOTVD010000114.1:0-18763 GCA_034437075.1 Anaerolineae bacterium | reverse complement strand
CGGCCAGAGGATATCGCCGCCACCCTGGCCGCCTTGTTGGAAGATCATACACGTTATGCGGCCTTGCGCGAGCAAGGTAGAGCCTATGTCCAGCAATTTACCTGGGAGACGACCGCTCGCCAAACATTGGCTGTTTACGAGAGGGTGCTAGCATGAGAATACTCTATCTGATGTCCTCCTTTCCGTACCCCCCTCATGGCGGCGGGGCGTTGCGGATTATGGGGCTATTACGGGGTGCTGCCCAAGCGGGTCATGAGATCCACGTCATTAGCCTGGGTGATGCCGAAAAGCATACCCAACATACGCCGCTGCATGATTTGGCCAGCAGCATCACGATTATCCCCCCACCCCGGCGCACCATCGCCAACCGCCTACAAACGCTGTTGTTCACGACGAAAGCCGATATGCAACGCCGCAGTTGGAGCGACGCTTGCCTGGCCGCCGCCTTGGCAAAATTAGACGAGCTCGATTTTGACATCGTGCAATTGCAAAGCCTAGAAATGGGCGTTTATCTTGCGCCAATTCGCCAAGCGCATCCGCATATTAAACTAGTTTATGATGCTTACAACGCCGAAGCCGAATTACAACGTATGGTGTTTCGGGCTGAACGCCAAAAACGGTTACGGTGGCCTTTGGCCCTATATTCTTGGATACAATGGCGCCGTTTACGCCGTTTTGAGGGGCGCTTATGCCAGGCCGCTGACGCGGTGATTGCGGTTTCGGAGGCCGACCAACAAACGTTGCAAGCCCTCGCTGGGTCAACGCCCGTGTGGCTGGTGAATAACGGCATTGATGTTGCGGATTATGACACCCCGCCTACTGAGCAAGTTGGCCTGCAACAACCCGCGCTCGTCTTTACCGGGCTCATGGATTACCGCCCGAACGCCGATGCAATACGCTGGTTTGTAGCCCATGTCATGCCAGACATCACGCCAGAAGCACATCTTTACATCGTGGGCAACCGCCCCACCAGCGCAGTACGTGCCCTGGCGCGCCATCCGCGCATCCATGTCACGGGTTTTGTGAAAAACATCGCACCCTATTTGCACGAAGCGACGGTCTTTATTGTGCCCTTGCGCTTTGGCAGCGGCACACGCCTCAAGCTGCTGCAAGCGATGTCCGCCGGATGCGCCATTGTTTCGTCTAGCGTCGGCGCGATGGGCCTGCATGCCGAAGATGATTGGGAAGTGATGATCGCAGATGACCCCCATACCTTTGCGCAAAGCATCAACTTTTTGCTGCATGACGAAGGTAAACGCGCGCAACTACGCACCGCCGCACGTGCCTTCGTCACTCAAAATTTCGATTGGTCCGTGCTTGTCCCTCGGCTTTTAGCGGCCTACGAATCGCTAGCCCGACCCGCTGAAGCCAAGCGCGATTAGAGCTTAGGCTTTTCCAAGTATTTAACTATGCCGCTTGCTTTTGTCGAAAAGGATACCGGCTTGATTTTACCCCCCTCTAGCTCACACCGAATTCGGGGGGAGAACTTACTCGTGCGCATAATAGCCCCTCCCTGAATTCGGGGAGGGGCTGGGGAGGGGTAATTATTTTTCTGGAAAAGCCTTAGTAATTAAGCAGGGGTTTTTATGGTACAATAGAGGCGTACGTTTGCCCCCAAACTGCCTATTGGAAGCTGAGATTATGGAGGAACGCTTTGCGCATCAACAGAGATCAACACGCCGATATTATGTTCATCCGCCACAAATTCGCCGAGCTTGCCGCGCTGGCCTGGCAAGGTTATAACCGTGCAGGGCGCGGCTATTTGCGCGTGGCCGGACACAATGCGAATTGCTTCCCGGCCAAAAAAGACATTATTGATATTTCCAACACGCTATTTCCTGGGCTTGAGGACATCGAATACATCCCCGTTACCGTCATGCATGAGGGCGATTATCCCACCGAAAATCTCGCAGAGATGCTCGCCTCTTACGATGCACGTTGGGAAATTGTATTGGCCATCGAAAAAGAAAATCGCGGTGGTTGGGCCAGCTATCGCTTCGTGGGTGATGTCAAACCCTCCGTTGCATATAAGCACATGCGGGATGTCTTAGAAGTCATCTAGGCCCAACCGTAACCGTGGACGCCTCCCATATGCCGTCTATTTGTCTTTCAGGATTTGCTGCTTTTGCTGCCCTTGCTGCCGCGCGTCGCAGCATGGTGAATTAAGCGCGATTTGTAGTTGAAGGTGGTTTGCTGTTTTTCCTTGTGGGTGTCCAATGCCAGACGGATGAGTTCGTCGCAGACCGCACCCGGGCTCATCCCGGAGGGCTCCCATAGATAGAAGGCCAGCGACCCTGGCATCGTGTTAATTTCGTTCACCCAAAACCGCCCGGTGGCTTTATCCAGAAAATAATCGAAACGGGCGATGCCGGCCCCACCAATAGCCCGAAACGCGGCTTCTGTCGTATGGCGGATTTGAGCCGCAATGTTTTCGTCAATGGGCGCTGGGATGATGCGTTCTTGGCCCTTCATGCCCGATGCGCCGCCTTCACGCATGTATTTTTCTTCGTAGGTCAGAAAATCTTCGTAACTCACCGGCTGTTCCAATACGGACGTTTGTAAGTCATGGTTGCCCATAACGGCACAGTTAATCTCTACGACATCTTCGCCGGGTGCGGTTTGCTCGACCAAGACCCGTTGCTCCAAGTTGAGCGCGATGTCGATATGAATGGCCGCTTCTTCGGCGTCATGCGCCTGGGCAATGCCGATGCTCGACCCCAAGCGCAGGGGTTTAACAAAAACTGGATACCCGATCTCGTTAGCGATGCGCTTTAAGAGCGCATCGCGGTTGGTATGCCAAGCGTGGCGCTGGAACGCCAAATATTTTTCCAATACGGGTATACCATGGGCCGCGAGTACCGTTTTGGTCATGGCTTTATCATTGGCAATTGCGGAGGTCATCACCCCCGTTCCCACATAAGGTAAATCAACCAGTTCGAAAAGACCTTGCAACGTGCCATCTTCGCCATGGGAACCATGCACCACCGGAAACATGACATCCAATTTTTGAAAGCGATTATTGCGTAGCCAACCCGCCAAAGGGGGCGTAATCAGGCCCGGTTGGCTGGTGCTCGTCGACAGGCTGGTGCGGCGGGTGCCAGTCAGATTTTCGATGTCATCAATATCAAAATTGCGCAGATTGGTCAGGTTGTCCCCTGTATACCAGCGACCATCGCGCGTGATATAAATCGGAACAACGTCGTAGCGCGCGGGGTCGAGCGCTTTCATCACCTGCGTAGCCGTCACAATCGAGACATCGTGTTCTACCGAGCGACTGCCGAAGATCACGCCGATGGCGCGTTTACCGTCTGTCATAAGGTTCCTCGTTCTGCTTTCCTAACATCAATCAGCCCGCCAGTATACCGAATCTACGAAGCTTTGGTGAGGCCGACTATAGATAGGTATCGGGTAAGTCATTCAAAAAGAGCACCGCATCCCCAGCGCGAACTTCGGCCTGAAACCATGCCCGCGCCTCGTCAAACGTATCCACCACGCGCCAACGTGCGGCGTCAAAATCCGTCGCCTGGATACCGGCTTGCAAGGGCGCGGTTTGTTCGATGCCGACCAGCACAATATCTGTGGCATATGCCGTTAGGCGCGTCCCCAGTTTGCGATTTTCTTCGTCTTGCAAGGGGCCAAGTTCCACCATGCCAGGGGTAATCACAATCCGCCGCCCGGTTTGGTGCAGCGCCAAGGCTTTTAGGGCGCTGACCACCCCTACAGGATTGGCGCTGTAGGCATCGTCGATGATGGTCACACCGTTGGGGAGCGCGTTTACGCGCAAACGATGATCGGCGGGTTCGAGCGTTTTGACGCGCGCTGCGATGTTGGCCAAGCGCATGCCCAAGTGGCGCGCGACCGCCGTCACCAAGAGGATATTGGTGACGTTGTGAATGCCGATAAGCGATGTTTCAAAGGTTGCGCGCTCGTCGCTCCCACGATCCACCACGGTGAAGGTGAGCCCCGTAAGTGTCTCTTGCACGTCTTCGGCGATGAGTTGCGCTTCGGGCAGCCCCTCGCGCGAGATGAGCACGCGCGTAGCCGGATGGCCGAGCGTTTCCATTTTGCGAACGCGCTCATCATCGCCATTAAAGAACGTGACGCCATCCGCCGGAACACCTTCCACGATTTCGTATTTGGCTTTGAAGATGTTCTCCAGCGTACCGAAGCGTTCTAAATGCATAGGCCCGACTGCGGTGACAATGCTCAGGCGTGGGGAGGTCAACTTGCACACGCGCCGTATCTCGCCGGGCACATAAGCGCCCATTTCCGCGATAAAATAATCGTAACCATATTCGGGGTCGAAATCCTCGTTAATGGCGCGCATGACCCCCTTTTCGGTGTTGAAACTTTTGGGCGTGGCATAGGTTTTGAACTGGCCATTCAGGATATGTTGCAAAAAGACTTTGGTGCTGGTTTTGCCATAGCTGCCCGTCACCCCGATGACGGTGACGCCTGCTGCCGCCAAGCGGGCGCGGGCTTGGCCCCGAAAACGATTCAGAACCACGATTTCGACCGGGTACAGCAGACCATTCCCTATTGCCAACGCCACAGGGCTAAACAAAAAGGCCGCATATCCCAAAATCGCAACCGTGGACAAAGCCACCGCGCGATCATCTTCGATAAACAGCACGCTGACGCCGATGACCAACAACGCATTCACCGCAAACGCGCCGCCCAGCATCCGCATAGCGCGCGGCGTGCGCACAAAGGTCTTTTTGACCTCTTTGACGGGCTCTGGCTGCGCGACGACCCCCGCAATTGCGCCCCACAGCAGAAAATGCAAGACCGACGCATCTTGCCCCAAGAGTTGCAATACAAAAGACAGGACGACCCCGATGAGCATGGCAATCGCGGCCCGCTGCGGAAACCAACGCGCGCGTTTGGCCAACCACCAGCGCCAGAAACGCAGGGTTTTGTATTCTTCGATTTGGTACAAACGCGCCAAGCGCCAGGTACGCAAAATAGGCGGGGCTGTCCAGGCCAATGCGAGGATGAGCGTTAACGGTTCCATCAGCTATGTGTTTGCTCCGAAAAAGTGCGATACCACACGAACAAACTCCGGCAAGCGATCCAGATAAGCATAATGCCCAGCCCCGGCCCACACGACCAAGCCCGCATCCGGGATGGTGCGTTCCAAAATCCGTGCGATTTCCAGCGGCGTATCTTCATCCAACTCCCCCCAAATGAGCAGCGTCGGCGCTTGCACGCGGCGCGCGTAATTGCGCAAATCTTGGTTAACAACGCGCTTGAAGGTCTCGACCAATGGCCCCGCGTCCTGATAATCCGCCGAGCCAAAGCGCTGGCGCATCCAGGCCCGCGCGGCGGGCTCCCAGCGACGCAAACCAGGCACACGCAACAAGGACAACAGCACCCGGCGCCCAGCATAATACGCCCGCAGGCGTGGCGAAGGCGGTAAGCGAACCCCCGCGCTGTTGACGAGCACCATCTGCTCGACCATTTCAGGGTATTCAGCGGCGAAGACCAGGCTAATGCGTCCGCCGAACGAATGCCCCACCAAACGCACCCGCGTTAAGTCTTCGGCACGCAAATACGCGCGCACAAACTCGGCATATTGGGGCACGCCCCAAGGCTCTGGCGGCATGGCGGAGGCACCAAAACCAGGTAAATCCAGCGTATGGCAGGTAAAGCCCTGCATGGATAATTGCTGCGCGGCGGGGAAAACCGTCATGATTTCCGCCCCCCAGCCATGCAAAAACACCACCGGCGGCCCCTGGCCGATCCGGTTAACGCCCAGCATTAACCCCGCGACCGTCTGCCGTTCTACCCGTGGCGCACTCATGTCGGCTCAACCATTATATCGGCACCCAAAGCCTGAAGCTTGGGCACCACATCCGCAAAATTACGGGCGATGAGTTCGGCGCGGTCGATCACGACATCACCTTTCGCGCACAGGGCCGCTGCCAGCAGGGCCAACCCAGTGCGCACATCGGGCGTATCCAGATATTCAGCTTGCAAGGGCGTCGGGCCAATCACCACCGCGCGATGCGGATCAGCCAGGATAATCTGCGCGCCCATACTTTTGAGTTTGTCTACAAACAGCAGGCGATTACTGAATAGTTTTTCGTGAATTAGCGTCGTTCCCTGGGCTTGCGTGGCCAGGACGGTTGTCAGCGCCACTAAGTCCGACGGAAAACCAGGCCAGGGCGCCGTATCAATTTCGACATCTACATCTTCTTCGCGGCGCGAGGTGAGCAATTGCTGGTGTTCGGGCACATGCAAGCGCGGGCCATCACTCAGGAGGGTAATGCCCAAGCGCGCGAAGACCTTGCGTATGATGCGCAAATCCTCCGGCACGACTGGCTCGATAGTGATGTGCCCTGGCAACAAGGCTGCAATACCGGCCATACTGGCAATTTCAATATGGTTAGGCAGAATCTGATGCTCGGCACCTGCTAACCCGCCCGCCACACCGTGAATGGTCAAGAGGTTGCTGCCGATTCCGTCGATACGCGCGCCCATCTGCACCAAAACCCGCTGTAAGGAACGCAAATGCGGTTCGGACGCTGCATTATATAGGCGCGTCGTGGCCGCCTGCGTGGCTGCCAGCATACACACCAGCGCGGTAGCGGTTACGCTGGTTTCGGTCAAAACAATGTCGGCCTCTTGCCAGGGCGCCGCATGGAGTTCAATCCGCGTGCCGCTGACATCAACCCGCACGCCCAGATCACGCAAGGCGGCCAGATGCGTATGCAACCGACCGAGCGGCGCGGGCCATTCCAGAGCCGCATAGCCCCGGTTGGCCAACAAAGGCGCCAGCAACAGAATCGCGGCCACGGGTAGCTGAGCCGAGGCACCACGCGGAAAGCGCGTGCCAATCCCGCTATTACGCACCTGCACAGTTTGGCCGGTCCAGTCGCAAGTGCCACCCAACTGCCGGATAAAATCGACCATTTCATGTACAGCGGTGGTATCGGGCACGTCGTGAAGTGTGGATGGCTCTTGGCTGAGCATCCCGGCGGCCAAGAGGGCGATAGCCTCGTTGCTATTTCCAGAAGGCTGGTAAGTACCGGTAAGTGGGCGAGGTTCTTTAACAATAATGCGCACGTTGATCCTCCGAACTGGTCACCTGATGATTATGGCCAGTCCGGCAACAAGCGTCAAGCGGGGGGTTGGCGGATTATGCTACAATGCGCGGATGATCTTGCGCGCGCAACTAACGTCAAACAAAAGGGTTATCGTAGATATGAGAACGTATGCCGAGAAAACCGATACTGAACTCATTGCGCTGGCCGCCCATGACCGCGAGGCATTTGGCGAACTGTACGAACGCTATGTGCATCGTATCTATAATTATATTTACTATCGCACAGGGCATCATCAGGATGCCGAAGACCTAACAGCTAAGGTCTTCATTCGCGCGCTCAATCATATCCAGCGCTATGACGACCGAGGCGTACCGTTTTCGGCCTGGTTGTATCGCATTGCGCATAATCTGGTGGCCAATTGGTACCGCGACCGAGGACGTCGCAAGATTATTCCGCTGGAAGATTATTTTCAAACGGGGACGTTGGAAAACTTGCCAGAAGACAAGGCCGTCTCTCGGGAAGAACAAGAAGCCCTGTTGCGTAGTATCCGGCGCCTGCCGCCCGAGCGACAACAGTTGTTGATGCTAAAGTACATCGAACGCCTTTCGAACGCCGAAATTGGCGAGATTATGGACAAGACAGAAGGCGCCGTTAAATCCTTGTACTATCGAACGCTCGCTTTTTTGCGCGAAGAACTCAGCGAAAATAGCGCGCAACATGCCCAGCAGGATCACAAGTAAAGAGGAGACTATGTACCCAACGATTGAAGATATCCTCGCAGAATATGCGGATTCCCTGGCCACAGGCCGCATCACCCCCGCCGAATTGGTGAAAAAGTATAATCTTCCGCCGGGCAGCGACGCCGAAGCCCTGGTATACTTTGCCGCGAAGCTGGAAGATGTCTTGTATGAGGTTCGTGCCTCCGATGTATTTGTGGCGCATTTGCGTGCAGACCTGTTGGGCACATCCAAAGATAGCCTGGCCGAGCGCCTGCGTGCGCTGACCCCTGCCCAAGTCATGGCGGGCATCGGTGGTATGACCGTCGTAGCCGGGATCGTGTGGCTGGTGCGGCGCAATGCCCAAGAACGGCGCGACCCCGAACGCCTGAACCCCATGTCGGTCATCTCGCCAGTTGCATCGTAACATTAGCTGAAAAGTGGGAGCACAACATGTCGGAACGGTACGCACGCATCACGGGTTGGGGAAAATATGTGCCCGACAAGGTCCTCACCAACCACGATTTCGAACAATTTCTGGATACTAACGACGAGTGGATTACCCAACGCACGGGCATTAAAGAACGGCGCATCCGCACCGAGCAGGATACAAACACCAGCATGTCTGTAGCGGCGGCCCAGGATGCCATGCGCGTGGCGGGCGTCACCGCCCAAGACCTGGATTTCATCATTGTTTGTACATCGTCACCGGACTATTTATTGCCTTCGCAAGGCAGTTTGGTGCAAGCCGCCTTGGGCGCAAAATGTGGTGCGTATCAACTGGTCGCCGGCTGTAGCGGCTGGGCTTATGGCGCCGTGATGGCCGATAGTTTGATTCGCGCGGGCATGTATCAAACGGTTCTGGTAGTCGGGATCGACATCGTATCTTTTGGGTTGGATTACACCGACCGCACCACCTGCATTCTATTCGGGGACGCCGCCGCCGCCACCATTCATCAGGTTAGCGACGAACCGGGCGGCATCTTGGCCTTCGAACTCGGTTCGGATGGCGACAGCGCCCAAGCGCTGTGGGTGCCCGGCGGCGGGTCAACCAAACAATTCAACCAGGATGTGCTCGATAAACGCGAACATTACATTCGCATGAATGGCCGCGAGGTCTTCAAATTTGCTTCCAAGACGGTCGCGCAGTCGCTGAAACGGGTCATCGCCCAAGCGGGTCTTTTGCCAGACGATATTGATTTGTATATCCCGCACCAGGCCAACGCGCGCATTATCGAAGCCGGGGCGCGCTTGCTGCGTCAACCCACCGATAAGTTCTATATGAATCTGCAAAAATACGGCAATACCTCCGCTGCTTCGGTGCCACTGGCCATGGTAGAAGCTATCGAAGAAGGGCGCTTGAAAGACGGTGATAAGCTGGCGGTGGTTGCCTTTGGGGCGGGGCTCACCTGGGGCGCGATGGTCATCCAAATGGGCGCGGGTGAAATCAGCCCAGCACATAGTTTATTCTCGCTGGGCCGGGCGCGCTATATGGCCGCCCGCACGCGCGAAAACGTGCTGGATGCTGCTCAAAATGCCGTTATCCCGATTTTAACCTGGTTCAAGACCATGCGGCGCTAAGCCTTTTTGGGTCAAAAGCGCTTGCAAGAGGTCATGCCGCCCGGCGATCATCTGCGAGAATGAGAAATGCTGCTGCACCTGGCGCAAACCTAACGCGCCCAGGGCTTGGCGTTGGGCTGGGTCGTTGAGCAAAACCTCTAAACGGGCGGCTAAGACGGTCGGTTCTTCGGGCGGGATGAGATAGCCCGTGCTGCCATCCTGGATGAGCTCGCGCGTGCCGCCCACATCCGTCCCGATGATGGGTTTACCAGTGGCCATGGCTTCGAGCACCACATTCGGGCAGCTTTCGCCATAGGCCGCGCGGCGCGACGACATCACCACGACATCCGACGCGCGCAACAAATCGGGCACATCGTCCCGAATCCCCAAAAAGCGAACATGCTGCGTGATGCCCAAGTCCGCCGCCAATTGTTCGAGAGCCTCGCGCCAACTCGCGCGCCCTTCCCCGGCAAAAACGATCAAGGGCGGTTCGTTTTGCTGCACGAGCAACCGCGCGGCATGTAGCATCACATCCCGGCCTTTTTCCGGCGCCAGGCGTCCGACATTCAAAATCACGGGGCGCGCTGCCGGAATGCCGAATAAGTCCGCGCGCCGATCCGCACCGGGGGCATAGCGCGTCGTATCAATGCCATTATACAACACATGCAATTTATGCGCCGGGACGCCTTGCGCCGCGATGCGGTCGCGCACATAGACGCTATTGGTCACGATGGCGTCTGTCCAAGGGTTGAGGGCGCGTGTGTACGGGGTCAATAGTTCATCGCCATGCACCGACAGCACCCGAACCGGCACACCCGCGCCGAGCGCGGCCAGACGACCCCACAGGGCCGCGAAGCCCTGAGCCAACGCCCAGACGATTTGCGTACGGGATTGCCGGAAGGCGCGCGCCAGGCGCCACCCCACGCGCGGATCAAACGCTCCACTGGAATAGGGCAGATGCAAGCGCTCGGCGGGGAGTTTATCGCCCATTGTTGCCCGATCATACAACGCATAAACATGGGGGTTCCAATAAGCGGGGTCTAAACCATGGACGACATCCGCCAGGCGCATTTCCATGCCGCCCCGTGCAAAGCTGCTGAGCACAAAGGCCAGGCGCACAGGGCGTTTAGGCATGGTCTGTGAGAATCTGTACGATTTGTTCGGCGGCGTGGCCATCGCCATAAAAATCAGGATGCACGACGGGGTTAGCCTGCAAAGCATCTTCTATCCGGCTTAAGATGCTTTCCGCACTGGGCGCGGCTAAGCGATTCCAACTAACGGCGACCGTCTCCACCCATTCGGTTTCTGAGCGCACGGTAACACAGCGTCTGTGCAACGCATACGCTTCTTTTTGCAGGCCCCCGCTATCGGTCAAGACCAGATCGGCAGCAGTCAGCAAAGCGACCATATTCAGGTAACTTTGCGGCGGGATGCCCCGCACATTGGGCGAGAGCGCCAGCGCTTCGCGATCTAGCGCGGCCTGCAAACGCGGATGAACGGGCAGCACAATCGTTTGTTCGGTGGCCGCGAAAGCCTCCACAATGCCCTGCAAGGCCGCGCGATGATCAGTATTGGCTGGGCGGTGAATCGTCGCCAGGAAGAAACCTTCACGCGGCAAATTGTGCGCTTCGAAGACGGTTGCTTCATCGCAGCGCGCATGGGCCGTCTGTAGAATATCGATCATCACATCGCCCACATGATACACGCCGTGGCGGATACCTTCGTTTTCCAGGTTTTCGATAGCTGCGCGGGTGGGGCAGAATAACAAAGCACTCACATGGTCGGTCAACACCCGGTTAATTTCTTCCGGCATGTTTTTATTAAAACTACGTAACCCGGCTTCGATATGGGCCACGGGAATATGCAGCTTGGCAGCGGCCAGCGCGCCTGCCAAAGTGGAATTGGTATCGCCGTAGACTAGCACATAATCCGGTTTATGATGCAACATTTGGGCTTCTAGGTCGGCCAACATCTGCCCCGTCTGGGCACCATGCGCCCCTGACCCCGTCCCCAGATTGACATCCGGCGCCGGGATGCCCAGTTCTTGAAAGAAAACATCCGACATATTAGCGTCGTAATGTTGGCCTGTATGCACCAGGATTTCTTCATGTTGTTGGCGCAAATGGCGCGCTACCGCCGCCGCCTTCACAAACTGGGGACGCGCGCCGACCACGGTGAGCACTTTCATCTCGCATCATTCCTCATGCTTGTTTGCCGCAAAAATGTCTTCGACCTGGCTAGAGAGCCCGGCCCGTTGGATACGTTGCGCGCGGATGGCGCGTTTTTGTTCGGCCAATGCATCTGGGGATAGCTCGAGCGTGCGCACGGGGCGCGCGGGTACACCACCGACGATGGTATGATCCGGCACATCATCTCGGACGACTGCCCCCGCCGCAACAACCGCATTTTCGCCAATGCTGACCCCTGGCAGGATGATCGCCCCCGCGCCTAACCAAGCATTTTCCGCGATGGAAATCGGCGCCTCGAAAGTGTTATGAAACCGGACTTCTTCGACAGGATGGCTACTGCTGGCCAGCACCACATGATCGGCCAACAGCACAAAATTCCCCAAGCGGATGCCACCATTGCCATTGAGCATGCAATAATGCCCGATGCCGATATGGTTTCCCAAGTGAATATGTTGAGGCGCCACCACGCGCGCACCGGGGCGAATCGTCACATCCTCGCCGCATGACGCCAGCGTTTGTTTAAGCCGCTCTACGCGCTGGTCTTCGGCAAACTCAGACAGCTTATGCGTTTCGGCCTCGATGACGGCTCCATAACGCCAGCGCACCAGGCGCGCCAAATTTTTGACAATCCATTGGTCAGGCCACATAGGACACACTACAGATATGTGGACAGCCCGCCTATAATAGTGTGCCGGTACGCATCTGACAATGTGCAACTAGATAAGACGATTGGCCAAGACATGACAAGTGCTTTTTATCTTTTCTTCGCGGGTTATGATGGGCATGTCGAGCAAATCGGGCTGGCCTATAGCACCGATGGGCAAGGATGGCGCATTTCTCCCGAACCGATCATCCCCTTAGGCGTGGCGGGCGCATGGGACGCCGTCCAGACCTCCAATCCATCTGTGTTGTATGAAAATGGCCTGTTTCGCATGTGGTACCAAGGGGTTGACGCGCGCAATACTTATCGCATCGGCTATGCCGAGTCTGAAGATGGTTGGGTGTGGCAAAAGCACCCCGATAAGCTCTTTCAGCGTGACGACCTGGCCCAGCTAGACCCCGTCCCCCGGCGCGAAGGCTATCATCAGCCTTTGGTATTGCATGACGGAGAGCGCTACCGGATGTATTTCAGCGAACACCGCAATGCAATCGGCTATATTCGCGTGGCGACCTCCCAGGATGGCTATGCATGGGCATTACATCCGGCGGATTGCCTGGCACCTGAACTCGGCTGGGAGGCGCGCGGCTTGCATTATCCTTGGGTCATCGCGGAAAACGGCGGTTACACCATGTGGTATACCACCGAAGATACCAAGCATCATTGGTTTTTGGGGCGCGCTGTCTCGGCAGATGGCTTCACTTGGCGCCGCGAACCCCCCACCGAGCCCGTAATCGATAAACGCACCACACGGCGCTTTTCGCGCTATACCCACCTTATCCCCCGCCATCTGAGCAAGTGGTACCCCAACTATCGCCATCCGAAAGTGCGTAGTAGTCCGCTTAAACGCGCCAGCCTGAGCCCCCCGCAAGGGATCATCGGTCGGCAAGTCGTGACATTTTATGATCGCGTCGTCTTTCCGTTTCGGGCGCAACGTTTTATGAGCTTCAACAACAGTAGCGTAATCCGGCAAGATAACGAAACGTATCTGATGTATTTTCAATCGCGCGATGAAAACGGCACCTTGTCAATTGGGCGCTGTGCGTCACCGGATGGCGTGGATTGGGGTCAGGCCAAAACCAATATCCTGAAGCCGACTATCGAGCGCGAGGGAATCGAATGGTGCTCGGTTTTTGACGCCGACCCGCATCTTTTGATCTTGGAAACGGATGCAGGCCCATGAGCGACCGCCCCGATTACTATAGCGATATTCAACACCACCTGGACGAACTCGGCGTGAGGGACGGTATGCACCTGATCGTCCATAGTGGCTTGCGCTACATCGGTGGGCGTGCGGCCCAACCACAGCGGCTTGTGCAATCGCTGCTAGATCGGCTCGGCGAGAGGGGCTGCTTGCTCATGCCGACCTTTCAGAATGACCGCCCCCTAGAAGAGTACATGGCCAGTGATCCGCTTTACGATCCGCGCCAGACGCCCTCTCAAACCGGGGGCTTAACCCAAATCCTGATGACGGAACATCCGTCCCGGCGCAGTTACCATCCCTGGTTGGCGGTTTCGGCCCTAGGGCAAGGGATGTCCGATTACGTCAAAGAGCATCACCTATCCGTGAAACCACACGACGAGCGCTCGCCGTTTTATAAGCTGATGCAACATCCCCAAGGCTACATCTTGCTGCTGGGGGTCAACCAGCGCAATAACGCCTCGCTCTATGTGTTGGAAAGCATCCGCTATCCAGATTACCCGTACAAAGCCTTTCTGGATGAACCGCTGACGATGCGCTATCTGGATTACGAAGGCATCGAGCATAAAATGCAGACGCTCGTCCCCAACCGACGTTATAAGCCGCGCCTGGGCCAATGGGGCGACGATTTACACGCGCAATACCCCGAAATCGGGCGCAAGCTGATCTCGCCCTTGGGGTACGAGATCACACTTTTGCACGCGGCTACGTTCCTGGAATACCAAACCAAGGCCCTGAAACGGGGTATGTATCACCATAACCCGTACTACGCCGCCCACGAGCCCCGCTGGGAACGCGCGGTGGTGTGGGTCAAGCGCAGGTTAGGCATTAAACGGCGGTTGCTGCCGGGCGGCGATGATCTCAAGACGTCTTAAGGGGCGCGAATTGGCGCAAGACGCGCTGGATGCCCATTTTGATGTCCACCTCTGGCGTAAAATTCAGCAACTCGCGCTGCCGATCCAAATTCGGATATTTTTCGAGGGTCATACGCTCGGGTAAGGGGATCAAATCCCAGTAATCTTCGACATTGATTTCCAGCAACTCGCCCATATAACGCGCCATCCATTCTGTTTCGATGATGTCTGGGTGACCGATGTTGATGATGTGCCAACCAGACAGATGAACACAGGCTGCAATGGCCCTGACGGCATCATCCATATGCAACCAGCCTCGGCGACTGTCTTTATGCACCGTAATGCGCTCGCGCTGGGATAAATTCTCGGCGAAACGAATCATGGCGGAGCGATGCGAGCCGCGCGTTTCGTCTTCATGATAAAACATGAAGGGCCGCAGCACGACCACATCCAGGCCGTATTCACGATGCTCATAATCCAACAGCATTTCGCCCATATATTTAGTCAGGCCATAGCGATTGGTGGGCTGTAAGTCGCGCATATCTTCGCGCATTTCACCGCTCAAATTGCCGTACACTTCCGAAGTCGAGAAGAAGATTAGCTTGGCGCCGAAGTTCTTGCACATTTGCGCGATGTTGTTCGTCCCGCTGAGGTTGGTGTCCACGGCCATATGAGGCGAGCCTTCGCATGTGACACGGCTGACCATGGCCGCCAGATGAAAAACGACCTCCGGCTGAAAACGCTGAAATGCCGGCAGCAAGTCGTTCGGAAACACGATATTGGTCTGGATGTATTCATCATGCCAGCCGGGCAGTAAATCCGCGCGCAGGACTTCATGCCCCTCTGCGCGAAGTTGGCGCACAAGATGCACCCCGATATTGCCCTCTGAGCCGGTGATTAAAATTCTCACAGTCGATCCTTTATCCGCATAGATGCTAAGATTTTTGATTGTAACAAGGTTCAGGATAGGCGCCAGGGCATATTCGGTGTTAAGGTTGAGGTTTAGGCTTTGTCCTGCTCGCCAATAGCCTTTTTTAGGAGGAACCATGTCTTGGTGGGGTTATCTTTACTCCGATGCATCCGGCCAACGTCCGCAGGCCATCACGCGCGATTTGCTATGGCGTGTCGTTTCATACGCAGCGCCCTATCGCTGGCGTTTGGGCCTGATGTTCATCAATATTCTAGTCACAACCGGGCTGGCAATGGTAACGCCACTCGCGCTACGCCATCTGATTGACAATGTGCTGGTGGCTGAAGATGCGAGCTATAGCGATGTCAGCATCATCGCATTTATCCTGGTGCTGGCCCCCCTGCTGACAAGCGCGATCAATATCTTTCAGCGGTGGTTGAATGCTTCCGTCGGCGAAGGTGTCATTTACGATTTGCGCCGCCAACTCTTTGACCATTTGCAGCGCATGTCATTACGGTTTTACGTATCCACCAAAACGGGCGAACTCATGAGCCGCCTGAACAATGATGTGGTCGGCGCGCAGCGTGCTATCAACGATACATTTGTAGGCTTTATTACGAATCTCATCACGGTGATTGGCGTGTTGATCGTCATGTTTACGCTGGAATGGCGCCTGACGTTGGCCGGGCTCATCATCGTGCCGCTGATTATCCTGCCTGCACGCTACTTTGCCACCCGCCTGCGCCAGGTCGTCCGCGCGACGATGAACGAAAACGCGCGCATGAACGGCATGATGAACGAAACGCTGAACGTCAACGGCATCATGATCATTAAACTGTTTGGGCGCTGGGAAGATACGAGCCGCCAGTTCGAAGGCCGGGCCGCCCAGGTGCGGGATTTTGGCGTGCGGCAAGCGGTGCTAGGAAGCGCATTTTTTGCTCTGCTAGGGTTGGTGAGCGCCTTCGGTACGGCGGTCGTGTATTGGCTGGGGGGCACGCTCGTGCTAGAAGGCGCGCTGACGCTGGGCACGGTGGTGGCCTTTGCCGCCTTGCTGAATAACTTGTATCCGCCCTTGCAGGCGCTAGTTAACGCACCTGTTGAGTTGGCCTCCAGCCTGGTGAGTTTCGAGCGCGTGTTTGAAGTGCTAGATTTTCCGCTAGAAATCACCGAGAAATCTGACGCGACCCGGCTGCCGGAAGTCCAAGGCCGTATTACCTTTGAGGACGTGACGTTCAGTTACATGGCCATGACTGCCCCCAGCCTGAGCACGGTGGAGCGTTATTCGTCTAATCGGGAAATTGAAGCGGCATTGAGTGATGCACCAATCAAGCCGAGTGAAAAAGCATCCGTCTCGCAGGCCCGCGAGAACGCGCTCGACCAAGTGAGTTTCACGGTGGAACCCGGCGAACTCATGGCGATTGTCGGCCCCAGCGGCGCTGGCAAGACCACCATCACCTATTTGCTGCCACGTTTGTATGATCCTACGTCGGGGCATATCCGCCTGGACGGGCATTGCCTAGCGGATTTACGGCTGAGTGACCTGGCGCGTCACATCGGCATGGTGACACAAGAAACATTCTTGTTTCATGATACGATTCGCACCAATTTACTCTATGCTAAACCGGATGCAACCGCTGCGGAACTCGACAACGCGACCCGCGCAGCCAATATTTACGATTTTATCCAGGAATTACCCGATGGCTACGACACAATCGTTGGGGAGCGGGGTTATCGCTTGAGCGGTGGCGAAAAACAGCGCCTATCGATTGCGCGCATCATCCTAAAAAATCCGCGCATTCTGGTGTTGGACGAAGCGACATCTCATCTGGACTCCGAATCCGAGGCGCTCATCCAACAGGCGTTAGAGCAGATCATGCATGATCGCACCAGCTTCGTCATCGCGCATCGGCTGAGCACGATCTTAGCCGCCGATAAAATCTTCGTCATGAACCAAGGGCGCTTGGTGGAACACGGCACCCATCAGGCCCTGTTAGCCCAGGATGGCCTGTACGCCCGCCTCTACCATACCCAATTTGCTGAGGACATCGCCGACGCCCCAGCTTAAAGTAAGCCCGCCCTTTTCAGCGCCGCGCGATATTGTTCGGGCGTATCCATATCCTCTAAAACGTTGATGTCATCCGTGAGGATATACGCAATTTGGTCATTGTAGCGGTTGACAACATCGCGTGGCGCGCTGCCAGCGGGCAGTTCGAGTAGCTCGCGCCAAAAACGCCGATCAATCAGGATGGGGTGCCCACGACGACGCATATAACTCGGCGCGACAATATCGCCTTCGCCCTGCGCATAAGCCAACATCATCTGATGCACAAGCCGCGCGTTAATCTGGGGCTGGTCACCCAGGAAGATCATACACGCGGCGATGTCTGGCCCAAAAGCCTGTAAGCCTGTCTGCAAAGACGACAACATCTCGCCTGTTTCATAGTCGGTATTGTGTACACTCCGCACCCCAGAGGGCGCGATGGCCTGGCGCACGGCATTATGGGCATGCCCGGTTACGACGACAATATCCGCAAAACGCAAGGGCAATAGTCGGCCCGTCAGGGTTGCGATGACCGTGCTTTTACCCCAGGGCAAAAGCTGCTTGGGTTGGCCCATCCGGCGCGACATCCCCCCCGCGAGCACAATCGCCCCGATGCGGCGTTGGACTTCCCAAACCGGATCATAGCCAACCAGATGGCTCAGAGCAACGCTACTGACCTGCTCATTGTGCAAGATGACCTGCGCGACCCGCCGAGCCTTCAATTGATCCAAAACACTATCGCTCGTTTTGTTCAGCAAGGCCACGACACGCGCTTTGGGCGGGATGCCCTTCAGCCCGAGCGTTTCATCGCGCAGCACCTGCCCAACCCACGCCGGGCGAATAGGCTCCCCAGACGGGAAACCATAACGCTCGATGATCGCATCAGGGTTATAGACATGCTCATCATCCAGCGGTTGGCCTAGGATGTCCATTCCGGCGACGATAACAGCCAAGGTGGTGCTATCCGGCACAACAGGCTCGTGCTCATATGGCGCTTTGAAGGGGAAACGACGCGCCCCGTCCGCTTCAATCAGAATAGCATCGGAGTCGAGCTTATCGACGAGCCCATCCAGATAGGCCAAGGAAACGCCCAATGCTTTGCCGCCCCATAAACGCTCATATAAGAAAAATGCCCCATGCTGGGTCATTAGGTGAGATAAATCGCGCGATGATCGGATCGTGTCTAGGGCTGTGGCATAAGGGAACAAAGCGAGTTCGTCTTCCCCCACTCGCGTTGTGGTGGTGAGCAACACCCGCCAGCCCTCGCGCCGTAGTTCCTCGCTTAGACGCAATAGCGCGCTGGTCTTGCCCCCTGCCCCCGTAAAGGCGACCACATCCCCACGTTTAATGCCCAGCGCTTTACGAAGATACATGGCTGGCGATTCCTGAACTGTTGGTCACCAAATATGGTCGGATGACCGGGCTGGCAAGTACGGCTTCTAGCACGCCGCCCCCGATAGCCAGGCTTTTTTCCGAAACCATAAAACAATTTTCAACCTGGTTGCGCGGGTCTAAATCCCCGATCTTTAGGCCCGGCCACACAAGAACATCGGGGTGAATGAGGCCCCGCAAGGTGCCCGGAAAG
>DAOTVD010000113.1:0-2790 GCA_034437075.1 Anaerolineae bacterium | reverse complement strand
CCCGGTGAGACGGCATTCACGCGCACGCCATGCGGCCCCAGTTCGGCGGCTGCCGCGCGGGTGTGCATCACGACGCCCGCCTTGGCCGCGTTGTAATGGCTATGCGCGGGGGCAGGGTTCTCGGCTTCGATGCTGGCGATATTGACCACTGCGCCGGGTTGCTCGGCGTCGATGGCCGCCCGCGCGAACACTTGCGTACACAAAAAGACGCTAGTCAGGTTCGCGCCCAGGACGCCCGCCCAGGCGTCGTCCGTCATCTCTAGCAGATTATCCAGCGGATAAGTGCCCGCGTTATTGACCAGCACATCCGCCCGCCCGAACGCCTGCCAAGCCTGCGTGATGAGGGTTTCGGCGCCCGTGCGTGTGCTGACATCTGCGCCCACGAGCAAGCAGCGCCCGCCCGTTTCTTCGATCTCGGCTTGCAGGGCCTCGGCGCGGTTGCGATGATAATGCGCCACGACCGCCGCGCCCGCCGCCGCGAAGGCCCGCGCGATACCCGCGCCCAAGCCGCCACTCGCGCCCGTGATGATGGCCACCTGGCCGGAAAAATCAAAGGCAAGGCTCATGCGTTCCGTTTCTCCTTGTGATTCGTTAGCTGCGCCCTGGGCGACCCGCGCGCCAAGCCGCGTAAATCACCATCAGATTGGCCAGCGCGGCTTGCGCGACCACCAACAACAGCACCGCCGCGCCGATGAAAATCCCGTATTCTAAATCCGGCCCCCACAAATTGCCGAGCACTTCCAAATCCAGCAAGCGCAGCGAGGTATCGCCCTGGTTGGAGAAGAACAGAATTCGCGCCCACGCTTCGGCGCTGGGCATGCCGATAATCTCGGCGGTGGTGCCGTTGGCCGTCAGGATTTGCGTGCCCAAAAACAGCGCGCTGACCGTCACGACGCCGCGTAGCGCGATCAGCACAACAGTGGTCAGAATGCCCGTGCTGCGTTGTTGGCTGACCGTGCCCACCAGCAAGCCGACCGCCGCATCGAAGGCCAGCGCGACGAAAGGCTGCAAAATGGCGGCGGTCATCAGCGCGGCCAGCAAAAAGACCGCCACTTCCAGCGAGACTTCCGGCTCGATGCCGATAATCCGCACGTCGATGGCCCGCCCTTCGAAGTCGGTCATGTCTTGCATCAGCAGGCCCACAAACCCCAAGCGCGCCAGGAAAACCAGCAGCAAGACCCAGCGTAAGCGATAGAACACCAAAGCCCAGCGCGCGCGCACGCTGACCCCCGCGCCGCGTTCGGTAATCTGCAAGCTGTCCCAGGTGCCTTTTTGGCGTTCTAGGGCGATGATGTTGGTCGTCAGGGCCAGGGCGAACCACTGCATCAACAATTGAGCGCCCACCAGCGGATAATACATCACCGCGCGATAGCCCGGTGTGCTGGTGTCCAGCGTTTCGGCAGTAAACACATATGCGACGGCCACCACCGCCACCACGAGCAATGCCGCCACCAACAAGCGCAGCAGCAACGCGCCTCGGCTCAGGCTACGGTAGCCCAGGGTATAGCGCATAATGGGGTGCGAGGGACGCGCCCAGGGGGGTAATTGACGATAGAAGAAATTCGCAAACATCGTTAACCTCGGTGGGGTGGACGGGCCCTATTATTGTACTCCGCTTGACCGGGAAATCAAATCCGGCGCGGGCGCGTGGGCAAGGCGGCCTTGCCCATGGCATAATGGACATATCCACGACCATAGGAGAACGTATGTCACTCAAAGACGGCGGAATTATCGTAATCGACTACGGCGGGCAGACCGCGCAACTCATCGCGCGGCGCGTGCGCGAGGTGGGCGTATATGCCGCGCTGGTGCCCTACGACACCACGCTAGAGGCCGCGCGCGAGGCCGTGCCAGGCTTCACCGGGCTGATTTTTTCTGGCGGGCCGCTGAGCATTTACGCGCCGGATGCGCCCCAAATGCCCGCCTGGGCCTTGGATGCTAGCGTGCCCGTCTTGGGGATTTGCTACGGCTTGCAGGCCATCGCACATGCGCTCGGTGGGCGGGTTTCGCCGGGGCCGAAGCGTGAATTCGGCCCCGCGACCCTGCATACCGAGGCCGATGATCCGCTATTCCGGGGCGTGCCCGCCCAGGGGCGCGTGTGGATGAGCCATAACGACCATGTCGAGGAAGCCCCGGCGGGGTTCATCAGCCTGGCCCGCAGCCCCGGCGCGCCCTTCGCAGCCTTGGGCGACCCCGCGCGGCGGTTGTATGGCGTGCAATTTCATCCCGAAGTCAGCCATACGGAATACGGCGCGCAGATGTTGCAGAATTTCGTCATCGACATCTGCGGCGCGGCGCATAACTGGACGCCTGTGAATTTCATCGAAGACAGCGTGAGTGCCTTGCGCGCGCAGCTTGGCACGAGCACGGTCTTGCTGGGCCTCAGCGGGGGCGTAGACTCCGCCGTAACGGCGGCCTTGCTGGCCCGCGCGATTGGCGATCAACTGCATCCGGTGTTTGTGAACCATGGCATGCTGCGCCAGGGCGAACCCGCCCAAGTGACCCACACCTTCGGGGCGGAGATGGGCTTGCCCCTGACCGCCGTGGACGCCACCGAGGAATTCTTGAGCGCGCTACAGGGCGTCACGGACCCCGAAGCCAAGCGGCGCATCATTGGCGAATTATTCGTGCGGACGTTTGAGAAAGCCGCCACCCAAAGCGGCGCGTTCGAATGGTTGGCCCAGGGCACCATCTACCCGGATGTCATCGAGAGCGCGGGCACGGGGCGCCCTGGTGCCAAGCGGATTAAGTCGCACCATAATGTCGGCGGGTTGCCGCTAGACCTGACCG
>DAOTVD010000112.1:0-14054 GCA_034437075.1 Anaerolineae bacterium | reverse complement strand
CGCCGGGCAAACACCAGGATTTAATTCAGATCGGCGTAGAAGAATGCATCAACTATCGCCAAGACGATTTCGTGAAAGAAATCAAGCGTATTACACATGGGGCCGGGGTTGAGGTCGTGCTCGATCCCATCGGCGGGCGGCATTGGTATCGTAGTTATCGGGCCTTGGCACCAACCGGGCGCTTGGTGATGTTTGGCGTCTCGAGTATCGCGCCGAGCCTGCGGCGGCGTCCGCTGGCGGCTGTGCGCTTCGCGTTGGATGTACCTTGGCTGGCCTTTAACCCGCTGCGCTTGATGAACGCCAATAAAGGTATTTTGGGCGTGAACTTGGGCCATTTATGGCGCGAGGTGCCGCGCCTGCGTGGCTGGGGCGAGCAGATTATGGAATGGCATATGCAGGGCTGGTTGCAACCGCGTATTGATGCGGTCTTTAGCTTTGATGACGCCGCCCAAGCCCATGCGCGGTTGCAAAATCGCGAGAATATCGGCAAAGTGTTGCTAAAGCCCTGAGGCGTGCTTTGTTGTATAATGACCGCGCAGAAGGGCAGGAGTAAACGGTATGTTATCGAAGAAAATCGGCATCGATCTAGGGACGGTTAATGTCTTGATCGCGCACAATAATCAGATAGTTCTGCAAGAACCGTCAATGGTCGCGTTGACCACGGGCGAGGAAGAACTCGTGCGCGCCATCGGCCAGGATGCCCGCGATATGTGGGGCCGCCATCCCGAAGGCATCGACGTGATGCGCCCTCTGCGCGATGGGGTCATTGCTGATTATGAAGTCACCGAGGCCATGCTGCGTTATTTCATCCGCAAGATAGGCGCGCGGGGGATGGTACGCGGGCCGGAGGTCATGATTTCTGTGCCCTATGGCGTGACATCCGTGGAAAAGCGGGCCGTGCACGAAGCCGCGTTGCAAGCGGGCGCGCGCGTCGCGTATCTGATTTCCGAGCCGTTGGCGGCGGCCTTGGGCGCGGGCTTGCCCGTCACGACGCCTGCGGGCAACATGATTCTGAACATGGGCGGCGGCGTGACCGAAGCCTCGGTAATGGCGCTGGGGAATGTCGTCGTGGCGCATAGCATCCGCGTGGGGGGGGTGCGCATCGACGAATCGATCATCCATTATGTGCGCCGCAAGTATAGCCTCATCATCGGCGAACCGACCGCCGAAGCGGTTAAGATTCAGGTGGGCGCGGCGGTGCCCCAACCCGAAGAACTCTCGATGGAAATCCAAGGCCGCGACCAGGTCAGCGGCTTACCGCGCACCATCACCATCACCACTAGCGAAGTGGCCGAGGCCATTGAAGAAACCCTGGCCATGAGTGTCAGCGTGGCCAAGCGCGTGCTCTCCGATACGCCACCCGAATTGGCCTCAGACATCATCGACCGGGGCATCGTGCTCACGGGCGGCATGGCCATGCTGCGCGGTATCGAGCAATTCGTGACCCAGGAGACGGGCGTCCCGGCCTATCGCAGCGAGGAGCCGATTGTCGCTACGGCCCTGGGCGCCGTGCGCGCGCTGAACAACCCCAGCTTAATGCGCGGCAATGTCCAACAACTTTAATCCGTACCACTCAAATAAGGAGATGTACCATCCATGGATAGCCTACACTCGCGCTTAACGGACATGCGGCAAGAAATCACCAAGCTGATGGACCGTCTTTGACCTAGCGACCAAACGCCAACACCTTACGGAATTAGAAAACCAGGCCGCCCAGCCCGATTTTTGGGATGACCCCAACGCCGCGCAGGATGTCATGCGCCAGAGTGCGCGCCTGCGCGCGGAAATTGAACGCTGGGACAAACTTGCCGCGCGTCTTGATGACGCGGTCGAACTAGCTAGCCTGGATGACGACGACCTGCGCGCGGAAATGGAAGCTGAGACAAACACCCTGGCCGAAATCGTCGATAAGATGTCGCTAGAAGCCATGTTCAGCGGCGAATACGATGGCGAAGATGCCATCCTGGCCGTGCACGCGGGCGCGGGCGGCGTCGATGCCCAGGACTGGGCGCAGATGCTGCTGCGCATGTATTTGCGCTGGGCCGAAGCGCGCGGCTTTCAGGTCGAGATCGTGGACCAAACCGACGGTGACGAGGCCGGGATTAAAAGCGCGACCGTTAGCATCAGCGGGCCTAAAGCCTACGGCTACTTGCAAACCGAACGCGGGACGCATCGCCTGGTGCGCATCAGCCCCTTCGATGCTTCGGCGCGGCGCCATACGGCGTTTGCCTTGGTGGAAACCTGGCCCGATATTCACGGGGAGATCGACATCGAAATCAACCCCAACGATCTTCAGGTCGATACGTTTCGGGCTGGGGGCGCGGGGGGCCAACATGTGCAGAAGAACGATACCGCTGTGCGCATTACGCATACCCCCACCGGGATTGTCGTCTCTTGCCAGAACCAGCGCAGCCAGCTTCAGAACAAGAATCGCGCGATGCAGGTTTTGAAGTCTCGCTTGGTAGAGATGGAACGCCAGAAACAAGAGGCCGAGTTCGCGACGCTGAAGGGCGAGCACGTTAGCGCGGAATGGGGCAGCCAGATTCGCTCCTACGTGTTGCATCCGTACCAGATGGTCAAGGATCATCGTAGCGAGCACGAGACTGGCCAGGTGCAAAAAGTGCTGGATGGCGAGCTTGACCCCTTTATGGAAGCCTATTTGAAGCACAAGGTGGGGCAGGGCTAATGCGCTGGCTGGCTATACTCAAGCGCCCCTGTTTCGGCTATACTCTGCATAGTCACGTAGCCAGAACAGGATAAGACATGATCGACTTTGCCCATACGCGCAACTTCAGCATCATTGCCCATATTGACCACGGGAAAAGTACCCTCGCGGATCGACTCTTGCAGATCACCGGCACGGTCACCGAGCGCGAGATGCAAGCCCAATTGCTGGATGATATGGAGTTGGAACGCGAACGCGGCGTGACCATCAAAGCCTCGGCGGTGCGCATGGAATGGACCGCAGCGGATGGTGATCTGTATGAACTCAATCTCATCGACACCCCTGGCCACGTAGACTTCACCTACGAGGTCAGCCGTGCGATGCAGTCTTGCGAAGGTGCGTTGCTGGTGGTGGATGCCACGCAGGGTATCGAAGCCCAAACACTCGCTAATCTGTATCTGGCGTTAGAAGCTGATCTGGAAATTATCCCGGTCATCAACAAAATTGACCTACCCTCAGCCCGGCCTGATGACGTGGCGCAGGAACTCGAAGACCTCATCGGCACCCCCGCCGAAGATATGTTGCAAGTCAGCGCGAAGACGGGGCAAAACGTCGAGAGCATCTTGCAGGCGGTCATCGACCGCGTGCCGCCCCCGCGCGGCAACTTGGACGCGCCCTTGCGCGCGCTGGTTTTCGATAGTCATTACGACATCTATCGCGGGGTGATCGCCTATGTGCGTGTGGTGGATGGCAAATTCACAAAAAAAGACACGCTGAAGATGATGCAAAGCGGCTCGGTCATCGAGTCCATCGAAATCGGCGTGATGTCGCCGCTAATGAAACCCACCCAAGCGATTCGGGCGGGCAGTGTGGGCTATATCGCTACGGGGCTGAAGACCGTGCGCGAATGCCGCGTGGGTGATACCATCACGCTCAAACAAAGTGGCGCCGAGGCCCCGTTGCCGGGCTACAAGCAAGCTAAGGCCATGGTCTTCGCCAGTTTTTACCCGGTCAATAATGACGATTACGAAGATTTACGCGATGCGCTCGAAAAACTGCAACTGAACGATGCCTCGCTCGTTTACGAGCCGGAGTCATCCAAGGCGCTGAATTTTGGCTTTCGGGTTGGTTTCTTGGGCCTGTTCCATATGGACATCGTGCAAGAGCGCGTCGAGCGCGAATACGACCTGGATATTCTGGCCACCGCGCCCAGCGTGGAATATCACATCGCGCTGAAAAGCGGCGAAGAACAGATCATCCATAGCCCCGCCGAGTTACCCGATGATAACGATGTGGAGAGCATTAGCGAGCCGTGGATGAAAATCCAGGTCTTCGCGCCGGAGGAATACATCGGCCCGGTGATGGAGCTCGTCACGACCCGGCGCGGCGTCTACGAAAACATGGAATATCTGGATACATCGCGCGTCTTGCTCAGCTACCAATTGCCGCTGAGTGAACTCATCGTGGACTTCTACGACCGTCTGAAATCTTCTACCAAGGGCTATGCCAGCCTGGATTATCAATTTCACGAGTATCGTAAAGAAGATTTGGTGAAAGTGGATGTCCTGGTGAATGGCGACCCGGTCGATGCGCTGGCGATGATCTGCCACCGAGATGACGCCTACCACAAGGGGCAGCGCCTAGTCACCAAGCTGAAGGAACTCATCCCGCGCCAGCAATTCGCGGTGCCGGTTCAGGCGGCGGTTGGCAAGCGCGTTATCTCCCGCGCGACCGTGAAAGCGGTGCGCAAGGACGTTCTAGCCAAATGCTATGGCGGCGACATCACCCGCAAGCGCAAATTGCTGGAAAAACAGAAAAAAGGCAAGAAGCGCATGAAGATGATCGGCAGCGTGGAAGTGCCGCAAGAAGCCTTTATGGCTGTGCTCAGTTTGGGAGACGAATAATCCCGCCGTGGGGAGTAGCCCGGTGACGAAGCCGGGCTTTTTTTGTGCCCCGAATACCGTATTTTGTTCCCGAAATTTACGAAGGATAACGCATGCCTGCCTTTCTCATCACCGCCCTGACGGCGCGTATGAATCGTGCTTTGGAAACCTTGCCCATGGGCTTTTGGCTGGCGACAGCTGCCAGCGTGTTTTACTTTTTTGCCATCCAGATGACCTTTCCGCTTATCCCCTTGTTTGTGCAGAACGAACTCGGCGCGGCGGCGTCGTTCGTAGGGACAGCGGTGCTCGTCGTGACGCTGGCCGAAATCCTTTCACGCTTACCGAGTGGCGCCTGGTCGGATCGTGTCGGGCGGCGGCGCGTGATGCTCGTTGGCGGTGCGCTAGGGGTGTTCTATCTGGTGACCATGGCGCTGACCCAAAGCCGCGAGTTATTTCTGGCGGGCCGCCTGGTACATGGCTTTAGCCTGGCGATTTATCTAACCGCCATGAAAGCCTATATTGCGGATGTGGTGCCGCCGGAGCGGCGCGGCGAGGCCTTCGGCATCAATACCAGCGGCTTTTCACTCGCGCTGATTCTGGGCCCGCTAAGCGGCGAGGCGCTGATGAATGGGTTTGGCTTTCGGGTCGCGTTCTGGGTGGCGGCGGTGCTCTCGTTGGGGGCGCTGGTCTTCACGCTGATGTTGCCCCAGCGCGAGGAACGCATTACCTCGGATGTGTCCATGTGGCGGGGATCACGGAAAATCCTGGCCTTGCGGGGGGCCTGGGCCTCGTTGTTTACCAGTTTTGCGGGCGCTTCCATCTTTGTGCTATTTTTCGTCTATTTTCCGCTGTATGCCGAACATCGCGACCTGGCCGGTCAGGCGCCGGGCTTCTTGGCCGAAGTGCCGATCAGTGTGGCCTTTAGTTTGTTCGCGCTGGTGAACTTTTTTGTGCTACCGCGCGCGGGGCGCTATTCCGACCGGCGCGGGCGCTTCGCGGGGTTGGTGCCGGGGATGTTCATCATGCTGCCGGGCATCGCGCTGATGGGCCTGGTGGGGAATATCTGGCTCATCTACCTGGCCGTGATTATCGTTTCGTTCGGCTTTTCGTACCACCGCGCCATGATGGACGCGCTCATGCAGGATGCTTGCCCGCCGCGTTTGCGCGGGCTAGGCACGGCGATCATGTTCACAGGTTGGGGGGCGGCCATCGGGGTTGGGTCGCAGCTTTACGGCACGATCATCGAAGCGCATGGCTTTACCTGGTTGTTTATCCTCACTGGGGTGCAAGTGCTGCTGTTGAGTATTCCGGCTTTGGGCTTGGCGCGGCGTATAGAGCGCGAACGCCGCACCGCGTATAAAGGCGTCTCGTTACCCATCCAAGCCCGGTGAATCTAAAACGCCCGCCGAAGCGGGCGCTCTCTGAAGACGCGGGCGGGGCACAGCCGATTAAACAACTGGCACAGATTGCTTGGCCTCATTTTGGATTTTTCCCAGGCGATTATCCAGCCAATCGGCCAATATAGGGTAGCGAAAGTCTTTGCCGTTCCAGGTTTCCCAGGCACCAATCGCCCCGAAGACGGCCACGCCCAACGGCAGCGCGAAGGATGCCAAGAACGCCAACGGGCCGACAATCGCGACAACAGGCGTCAAGATGAGGCCGACGAGCAACAAAATCAGCACCAGCGAGATCATTAACAGGATGACCCAGGCCGCCGCGCCCAGTGTCACAGCTATCAGCCAGCCGACCGTGCCCAGCAGTTGCGCGGCCAGGGCTTGGCGGGCATGGAAGCGTACCAGCGCCGATTTCTCGCGGTAGGATGAATAGATCAGCACCGTGAAAAAGAGCATACCAAGCCAATATAGCCCGCCGTCGAAAATTAACATCAGGGCAATGGTAATGGGGCCTATCGCATGGGCCAGCGCCGCATAGAGGCGCTCGCGCTCAACATCTTCTGCCCGATTTTGGGGTGTGTTATGCTGCTTATTGACCACCCGGACGGGGACTTCATCTTCATAAGAAACGTTGCTTTGCATGTTCATCAACTTATAACCCTTTTGTATCGCATGAGAGCGCTTGAATTTGCTTGTTGTCACTCTATACGCGAAAGGATTAATCGGGGTTGCGCTTCCACACCAATTTGATGATGAAATGGGCCGCTTCGTTGCTTTTGGTTAGAACGCCATTTTCCGCCCCCAGGCGAATGCCGAACTCGATTTCGGCCTGGGCAAGTTGGGCGTCCGTAGCCTGAAGGGTCATGTTCAGCCGTTCGCCCATGTCGCGGATGCAAAGCATGGTCGCTTGCAGGGCGTTTTCGGTCTTTTCGGCGATGACATCCGGTGTAGGTAGGCGGCTGATGCCGTGCATGGTGTCTTGGTAGAAATCGTCATCATCCCATTCTAGGGTGATGCGGTAGGGGAGTTGGTTATCCATAGGTGACGTCGTTATGTCCTTTGGCGGGATGTGATGGGTTTTCGATAAACAGCATATGGGCTTCGTGATAGCCCAGGGGCAGGCGTTGCACAAAGCGCGCAATCCGCCAGCGGCGCCGGGCAAGGTCGTAGTGCATTTCGTATACAAAACACAGATCGCCCATGTCTTGGGTATGGATGCGGCGCCCGCTCCAATAGTCGTAAGTGGCCAAACGCGCGGCGCGCTGGTGGTCGATAAGGATGCAGCGCAGCCCGTCCGCGCTGAAATGACGCACTTGCAAGCTATGGTCGGCGCGCAGCACCTCCACCATGCGGCCTCGGTCGTGGCGTAAGCGTTGGCCCAAACTCGCGCGCTGTTCGCGCAGCATCTCATCCGCCAAATAGGTGTCCAGATCGCGCATATAAGCCAGCCAACCCTGGGGCAAGCGCTGGGTACTATAGTCGATAAAGTCCAGGTAATCGCGCTGGACGTTCGCCAGCACGTTGGGGGGGGCCATCCATTCGGCGCGGTGGCGCCTGCCGGGGTTCAGGCGGTGCATATCTTTCAGCCAGGGTACCACGCCCTCGCGGGTGGTGGCGATCAGCGCGCCTAGCACGATGAGAATCCCCAGGGTGATCAGCAAGGTCGTCATACGCGCCGGTTTAGCAGATGAATAACCCGGTGCCGCAACACATTGGGGTCGATGGGCTTCAGCATGAAGTCATCCACTTGTGCGACGTTCAGCGCAAAGACGACATCGGCCTCCGAGTTGTAGCTGCTCATGGCGATGATGGGCGTATTGGCTGTGAGCGGGTCTTTGCGGATGCGCGCGATGACTTCATACCCGTGCAAATCGGGCAGCATCAAATCAATAATCACCAGGTCGGGTTCTTCATCCATCAGGATTTCTAGCGCGGTCGCGCCCGATTGCGCCTGGCGAACTTCTACGCCCAGCGCATCTAAGGCCCCTTCGATGCCCGTGTGCGCGCCGGGGTTGCTTTCGATGAGCAGCACACTATGGTCGGCCAGAGTCAGGCTGGGGGTGGTTTGAATCAGATTCTTAAAGCGTTCGATGTCTAGGGTCTGGGTTTCGTATTTTTCGGGCGTTACCCGCACGCTTTCGATGCTGATGTCGGTCAGGTGCCCGGTCATGGCTTGGCTGACAACCGTCAGTGCGAACTCGACATCCGGCAAACTGCCGAAGGGCTCGCCGCCAGTGCCCATAATGGCTACGCGGCCCATGCGCGTCTTGGCGACGTATTTATCCGCCAGCGCGGCGGACTGGAGCAAATTGGCCACCATATCTTCATAAGCAGGGGGCAATTTGGTATCCAGAAAATAATATGCTAGGTGATTCGCGTATTCCCCGCGAGCCAGCCAGACGGTCATGTTGTCATAGCCCGCGATAATTTGTTGGTCGAGCAACGCTTGCAATTCGGTGTCGGTCACGTCGTGGTCGCGGTCGAAGTCATTAAAGGTGCGCTGTTGGCGCGTGCCGAGCACCTCCACGACATTGGCCCCGCGTTGCACCACCACTTCGTCGCTTTCCAGCACGAAGACCAGATGACGCGGGATGGCTTGCCCGACGACTGGCGGCATGGCGTATTATTCCCGCGTAACTGCCGTATATGCCCCCAAGTCCACGAAATATGACGAGGCGGCATGGTCGAGCAATTCTTTGGTCATGGCAGGCGGTTTGTTCATGTACCGCGCCATATCCAGCAACTGATCCAAGATGTCGCGCGGATGGACGGCGCGCAAGGGGCGGTCTTTCTTCAAATACCATTCTTGCAGCAGGTAGGCTAGCCCTTGCTCATCGTACGGGATGCGCTTGGAGGCCGCCACCGCTTTGAAAATCTCGCGGAAGGTGTCGAAATCCGGGTCGCCAATGTGGATTTTGTACGGAATACGGCGCAAAAACGCTTCATCGACCAGTTGTTTGGGGTCAAGATTTGTGGAGAAAAAGATCAACACATTGAACGGAATTTCGATCTTGCGGCCTGTGGAGAGCGTCAAGAAGTCGATGCGGCTTTCCAGCGGCACGATCCAGCGATTGAGTAAGTCTTGCGGGCGCATGGTTTGCCGTCCGAAGTCATCAATGAAGAATAGCCCGCCGTTGGCTTTCATTTGGAAGGGTGCTTCGTAGAATTTATTAATCGGGTCATAGACCAGGTCAAGCCCTTCCATGGTCAGTTCACCCCCGACCATAATCATGGGGCGGCGGATGCGCACCCAGCGCGGGTCGCGGATAACCCCGGTTCCGGCGCGGAGTTCTTGCGGGTCGGTGGCTTCCAGCACTTCATGGTTTACGCTATCGAACACGCGCACCACCTGGCCGTCGATGTCAATCGCGTATGGAATCCAGATGTCTTGGCCCAGCACCGCGCGCCCAACGCGGCTAGCTAGCGTGGTTTTACCATTCCCAGGCGGGCCATGCATGAAGACGGCCTTGCCAGAGTTCACCGCCGGGCCAATGCGGTCTTTCACTTCTTGCTCAAATGAGAAGTTTTGTAGCGCCTCATCGATATTGTCGCGCGTGACGTAGGACTTATTGCGCGCCTGGGCCTTCATGGCGTATACGTATTGCGGCAGTGTCACGGGGCAGGGGCCAACATAACGGCTACGCTCTTGCACCTCGCGCGCTTTGGCCGACCCTCTGTCCGAGATGATGTATTCGAACGTTGCTTCGCCAATGCCCGTCTGGCCGCGCACCTCCACCCATTTTTCGCGCTTCATAAACTCGATGATTTTATCCACCACACCGTTAAAGGGCAGGCGCAAGCGCTCGGCAAGCTGCGCCGCGCTGATATAGCCCGAGTAATAGACGGTTTTGATGGCCAAATCGGTGAGCAAGCCCAGGTTCAGGCCAGTGTCTTCGGGCTCGCGCATAGCGGGTGGAGCCCATTTTTTAACTTCTTTTTGTTGGAGCCCTGCGGTCATGGCCGATAATCCTTCATTAACGCTTCAAATTGATCGAGTTCTTCCCCATTATTATAGCAATGAAAGGATAGACGCAAATGCGGCTCGCCGCTTGGTGACAAATGCTTAACAACGCTCGCGCCCTGTTCGGCCAGATGCGCCACTAGGGCGTCGGATTGTTCCGCGTCCAACCCGGTCTTGAAGGTGGCGATGGGGCCGTGTTCTTCGCGTGGGGTGATGGGCTCGTAGCCCAGGCGCGCCAGGCGCTCGATGGCCTCGGCAGCTAGCAGCGTCGTGTGCTGGTCGATGTGCTCTAGCCCCAGCTCGCTCAGCAGGCTGATACTTTGCATCAGGCCGAACAAGCCCACCACATTGGGCGTGCCGCTCATGAAGCGTTCGGCGCCGGGCAAAGGTTCCAGATCATAATCCAGCCAAAACAACCAATCGCGCGTGGCATTAGGCGCGATGAAACGTGGTTGCAGGCGCTCGGCCAGGGCTTCGCGCACATACAAAAAGCCGATGCCAGGCGGGGCCATCAGGGATTTTTGCCCCCCGGCGGCTAGTACATCAATGCCCATGGCTTGCACGTCGATGAGCATATGCCCGGCAGCCTGGATGGCATCCACTACGAATATGATGTCGCGGTCGCGACAGAAAGCCCCGATAGTGGCCAGGTCGGTGCGGTGCCCGCTGAAGAATTGCACCGCGCTAGCGGCGACAACGCGCGTCTGGTCATCGACCAGGGGTTCCAACGCGGCGAGGGTCAGCCCGCCGCCCACGGCGGGCGCTTGGCGCACTTCGACGCCGTCGCGTTCTAGGCTCATCCACGGATAGGCGTTGCTGGGGAATTCGTGATCGCAGAAGATGACGTTATCCCCAGCTTGCCAGGGTAACGCTTGCGCGACCATGTTTAGCCCCACGTTGGTCGCTGTGATCGGCACGACCTCCTGCGGGCTGGCAGCGTTGATGTAGCGCCTGATGACGTTGTGAAAATCCTCCATCAGCGGCAGGCCATCTTGCTGAAAATGCAGGGTCGGCTGCTCGGCTAGGCGCTCGGCAGACCAGCGCATTTTGTCTCGCGCGCGGGCCGGGATGGGCGCGATGCTGGCGTGATTGAAATAGATGTAGTCGTTACTTAATGGAAATTCGGTTTGGCGTAGTTGCTCTAGGTCGTACACAGGGATTCTCTACTTTCTGGATTCTATCTCTGCATCGATTATAACGCGCCGCGCGCGCAGTTGTGTTAGAGTCAGGATATGATCATTTTCATTGCTGCGAGTTTACTCGCGATTATGCCGCCCCTCAGCGGTGCCGCGATTATTATCTTCTGGCGCAGTGCGCCCCCGCGCGCGCGCAGTACGCTCGGCTTGGGCGTGCCAGTTTTGCTGAGCGCGGCCTTGCTGGCCATGCTGGGCGCGGGGTCGGCGCTGTTGGATGGCCGCCAGCCCTTTATCCCCTATCTGGTGGTGACCAGCATCCCCGCTTTTGCCGTGTGGCGCGCGATGCAAATCGAACTAACTTATGCCTTTCGTAGTGACAATAACCCAAATTAGCTTGGGAAAACTTGGGATATAACCATTGTTGCCTGGTTTAGTCTGCGGGGAATGGCCAAGGCAAAGGGCGCATCTCAGCATCTGGATACGCGGCTCCCGTGGCGGGCAAGCGGGTGAAATCCGCCGGGCGATAGAATCCGAAAATGACCTCATAATCCCCCGGCGGTAGATCATCTGGTACCGGGATAACATAGCGATCAAAGAAGTTGTTGTCCGGTACCCAGGCCGAGGTCGGCCACCAGCCATCACGCGGGACGCTATCCCCAAAAGCGAGCGGTTCCGCCCGGCGGGCGGGGTCGATGAGTTGCACAAATACGGTGAAATCTTCGCTGATGGGCTGAGTCGCCCCCCAGATAACGGCCAATTGCACACCTTCGGGATGTTCGCTAAGGCTCGCGCCGTACAGGTCGATGATACCCCCAAAGGCGGCCACATCTGAAGCGCCGCCGAAGCTATCCAGCACCACGCGCCCGCCGGGCACAAGCACAGCGTCTAGGGCTTCGCCCGCCGCGCTGCGGACGGGCAATTCGCGGTCGGCGGGCGCGTCTCGCCAGCCGATTTTGATGCGTGGCTGAAACGGAAAATTCACGCGACGTTGCCAATTCTCCAGATCAATCAGATAAACGTCTTCGTAAATGGTGCCTGTCTCCCAGGTGGATGTGCGCAGCAAGCCGCGCCCGGGGTAGCTATCAATCTTGCCGACTTCAATCAGTGCATCGTTATCCCCTGGCCCGAAGACCTGCGCGAAAAGGCTCATGTCGGTGGGGGTGCGGGCCAGCGCGCGCCAATACAAGCGCAGTTCTAGCTGTTGGGTTGGCCCGATAGGCGCATCGTCCACGCGATAGCCGACCAGTTCAACAAAGGGTTCGTCATGTATATAGATCACATCCACGCCGCGCGCCTCAGCGGGCAGGGCCTCGAAGCGCTCGGGCAAGCGAAAGGCATGCGGGATGAGCACCGCGCCGCAGTACAGCGCAAAAACCGCCAAGGGGGTGACCATAACACTTGCGCGCCAGCGACCCAGCAGCGCGACCAATCCCCAGGCTAGCGGCAGTGTGACGGCGGCCATGAACGGAAAGAGCAAGCGGCCCTGGCTGGCGGGGGTAATTAATGTCCAGCGGATTAGGCCCACAATGCCCAACCCCAATGCCAGCATCAACAAACCCCACGGCACGAGATTCCCGGCGGCGGTGGGCGCACGCTGCCACCATTGCCGGTCTTGCCAAGCGCGCCAGCCTACGCGCAGCCAGCCTAGCCCGCTGAGCGCGATCAGTAAATAAGTGAAGGTGAACAGGGATGCCGGTGCCAAGATATTCACCGCGCCGAACCAGCCCCAAAAAGCCGCATAAAACGAAAAGCCCTCCTCGATGATCAGATCATCCAGGGCGATAGGCGCGGCGCGCAGGCCGACCGTCTGCGCCATGTGGTAGTTGCCCAGCGGATCATCATAGCGTTCGGCGTTGCGGACGTACCACCAGCCGAACAGCGCGCCCCATACGCCGAAGAAAATCAGCGCAGCGGCGCCGACCTGCCACAGGGGGCGTTTATCGCGCAGCACGACGAGCAAGATCGCCAGCCCGGCGGGCGCGAAGATGATGCTGCCGCTTAGTTTGCTGGCGCTGGCGAGTGTCCCGACCAAGGCGAGCGCCCATACGCGCCGCCAGGTGAAGCCCTGCCGCCATAACGTGAGGGTCATGGCCAAGCCGAGCGTTACAAGCAACGTGGTCAGATTGTCGTTGTTCACCGAGGCCGTAATGGCGATGAACATTGGGTTGAGCGCGGCCAACAACATCGCCAGCAGCGCGACGCCGGGCCGAGCGGGCAGGGCCAAACGCGCCACCGTGAAAATCAGCCAGATGCTACCCAACCCTAGCACGATGCTAAAGAGCCGTACCAGGCGTACATGTAACGGCGTGCCAGCCCACGGAAAGGCTTCGGCGTCCCAGTCGTGCAGCACAAAGTTATGATTATCCGTCGCTAGCCCGATCCCGACTTTGGCGTGCGGGTTATCGACCAGAAAACTTTCCATATCGTCGCGGTCGAAGGGGGCCACCAGCAGCGCGGCCAGAGCATAATACAGCGGCGGTTGGGCGGCTTCCCAGTCATATTCGCGTGTGCGCGCGCGGTCTTGCACGGGTAATTCGCCCGTATCCGCGATGTAATCCACCACCGGATAATGCGACACCTCGTCGGAGATTTCGAAAATGGGCGTCGTCGTCGCGTAGAGCAGACACAGCCCCGCGAACAGGAGCAAAACCGCCAAGCGACGCCGTTGCCAGGCCGGCGGGGTCTCAGGTGGCGCGATGAGGCGTGGGTCAGTCGATGTCATAATACAGGGTACGTTACAATCGAGTCAGAATACATGAGTCCAGAAGGATACCCCATGCTGAACCATATTGTCATGTTCAAATTTCCGCAACGCGACCCCCACACCGCGCAAACTTTGAAAGATAAACTGATGACCTTGCCGGATCAGATTAACGAAATTCGGCATTATGAAGTTGGCATCAACATGGTAGCGGGCGACTCGGCCTATGATGTGGTGCTCATTTCGCGCTTTGACTCGTTAGAGACGCTGCATGCGTATCAAATCCACCCGGCACATATGGCCGTGTTGGATTA
>DAOTVD010000111.1:0-12830 GCA_034437075.1 Anaerolineae bacterium | reverse complement strand
GTCGTTTATGAAACGCCGTTTTGGCGTGATGCAGGGTTGAATGGGCAAGTGTCGATTAGCGATGAAGCGGCAGTGCCTTTCACTTACGACAACTCGCTACCCAACAGCGAACAAGGCATCCTGGTCACCTGGCCCAATATCGACGCTGACCCGACATTGGCCGATCCTGAAACACGTCGCACGCGCGTGCTAGAAACCATGGCGCTATACTTTGGCGAACAAGCCCTCGACCCAATCGAATATATCGAAACTGACTGGCGTGGTGACCCCTGGACGCCGGGCTGTGTTTCGCCCGTTGGGCCCAACGTGCTCACGCAGTACGGCCCCGCCTTACGCGAACCCGTTGGTCGTATTCACTGGGCTGGGACCGAAACCTCAGACATCTGGAATGGCTATCTGGAAGGTGCCGTGCGCGCTGGGGAACGCGCCGCCGCAGAGGTGCTCGCCAGATTACAAAGCTAACCGTGCCTACTCCTTCACGACATCCAGTACAGTGCCGCCCGTGATGCGCACCAGATCATCATAGCGGATGGGGAACAGCGCGTTATGCGCGCCCGCCGCGCCGTACACCGTCTCGTAACGGCTTAATGTGGCGTCAATCAAGATCGTCAGTGCGTCGGGCTGGCGATGCCCCAGCGGCGGCACCCCACCCGGCGCATAGCCCGCGTAGACCAAGCATTGTTCTGGGGTGGCGATGCGCGTTTTCTTGCGCGAAGTCTCGAAATACTTGGCGATTTTGGCTTCGTAGACCCGCTGATCGCCTGCGGTGAGCACCAAAACGGGCTGGCCATCCACCATAAACAAGATGCTTTTCACGATGCTGCCCAGTTCGGTGCCCACGGCGGCGGCGGCTTCGGGCGCGGTAGCTGTGGAGGCGGCCAGAATTTGCACTTCGGCAGATAATCCGGCGGCGCGTAGGGCGGCTTGTACATCATCAGGCGTTAACGGTGTATCACTCATATCGCGTGTCCTTATCCCTCAGCAGGGGTTTAATCATCTGGCCTTCTGTTATGCCGCAAGCGGCCCCGAAAGACAAATAGACGCCCCCCGGCGAATCTGCTACACTGGAAGCGTTAATTTCTGGTTAGTGGAGCGCGCGTGTTATGGCAAGCAATAAACGGATTCTCGCCATCGAAGACGATGCCGATGTCGCCGAATTACTGATTATGTACTTCGAAGGGCAAGGTTACACCGTCTTTCATTCGGAAACCGGCCAAGGTGGGATCGACATCGCACGCGCCAAGCTGCCCAATTTGATCTTGCTAGATATTATGTTGCCAGATATGGAAGGCTTTGACGTCTGCCGGGTGTTACGGGGGTCGAACCTGACCAAATATATCCCCACGATTTTCCTCACCCAGCGCAATAGCCGCGCCGATAAGGTCAGCGGGCTAGAACTCGGGGCCGATGATTACCTGACCAAACCCTTCGATATTGAAGAAATCCGGCTGCGGGTGCAAAAAAGCATCGAGCGCGCCACGCGGGACCACCTGCACGAAGAAATAACCGGCTTGCCTAGCGGCCCTATGATTGACGAGGTCTATATGCAATACAACCAGGTGAACGAACTGTGGTATCGCCTGGACGTGCATATCAACGGCTATAGCGATTTTCGCGATATTTACGGCTTCCTGACCGCCAACGACGCGCTAAACTTGGCCGCGCGCGTGCTGAGTGAGGCTGTCATTAACCATGGCACGCGGGATGATTTTGTCGGGGTGGTCGAGCCAGGCTATTTTGTCATCTTCACTTTTAGCCCCCAGATTAACGACCTGATTCAAAACGCAAGCACAGAATTCAAACAAAAAGTCCAAACCCTATATCATTTTCAGGATGTTGACCAAGGCCATGTGATCGTAGACCCCAACACGCCCCAAGAGCGCATTGTGCCGCTGATGAGTTTTCACATTGCCGCGCATGAATACACGCCCCAATAATCCCCCAAGCATGAGAAGACCGGCAAAAGCTGTTATACTAGCGCCCGCGAAGTAGAAGGATCGACCATCATGAGCTTGACCGACCTCACCCTACAGCAAGCCCAGACGCACTTGCACACGGGCGAGATTTCCGCCGTGGAACTCACGCGCGCCTATCTGGAGCGCATCGACGCCCTTAACGACCACATCCAGGCGTATATCACCATCACGCCAGAACAAGCCCTACACGGGGCCGCTCGCGCCGATGAACGCCGCGCCGCTGGCGAAGCGCATCCCTTGCTAGGCATTCCGCTGGCCGTGAAGGATGTCCTCTGTACGGCGGGTGTGCCCACCACAGCCGCCTCGCGCCTGCTAGAAAATTACACCCCGCCCTATACCGCAACGGCTGTGCAAAATTTGCTCGATGCAGGCATGGTGTTGCTAGGCAAAACCAATACGGACGAATTCGCGATGGGGTCTAGCACAGAAAATTCCGGTTTTTTCACCACCCGCAATCCCTGGGACACCTCGCGCGTGCCGGGCGGCAGTAGTGGTGGCAGCGCCGCCGCCGTCGCCGGACGCCTGAGCCTGGGCGCGCTGGGCACCGACACCGGCGGGAGTGTACGCGCGCCGGGGGCCTTTTGCGGCGTGGTGGCGCTTAAACCATCTTACGGCTTGGTGTCGCGCTATGGGCTGATCGCCTTCGCCTCATCGCTGGATAGCGTCGGCGCATTCGGGCGCAGCGTGGCCGACACCGCCTACATTCTGGCCGGGATGGCCGGGCAAGACCCCAACGACAGCACCAGCTTTGCCGCGCAAGTCAACGACTATACTAGCGCGCTGGAAGACGGCATCGCCGGGATGACCATCGGCCTGCCCAAAGAATACTTCGTAGCAGGCACCGCGCCCGCCGTCGAGAAGGCCGTCCGCGAGGCCATCGCGCATTTCGAAAGCCTGGGCGCCACAGTCGTAGACATCAGCTTGCCTTACACCGAATACGCCGTGCCAACCTATTATCTGATCGCCACGGCGGAAGCCTCTGCCAATCTGGCGCGTTTCGACGGCGTGCGCTATGGCGTTCGGCGCGCGGATGATGGCGCCTTGTGGGATATGTACAAAGCCACGCGCGGCCAGGGCTTCGGGCCGGAGGTCAAGCGCCGGATTATGCTGGGCACCTACGCCCTCTCGGCGGGGTATTACGATGCGTATTATCTTAAAGCGCAAAAAGTACGCACGTTGATCAAACAAGATTTTGATGCGGCCTTCGAGACTGTAGACCTCATCGCGACGCCAACCATGCCCACCACAGCCTTCAAGATCGGCGACAAAATCGAAGACCCGTTGCAGATGTACCTTAACGACATCTTCACGCTGTCATCCAGCCTGGCCGGGATTTGCGGCATTTCGATTCCCTGTGGCTTTGACGCGCATCAACTGCCCATCGGCTTGCAATTGCTCGGCCCGGCGATGGACGAGGCCAACTTGCTCCGGGCAGCCTATGCCTACGAACAATCAACAACCTGGCATCAGCAAGCGCCCGTTCTGGATGCCACAGCTTAACGACGATTGATAAGGATTTAAGCTCTTATGAAAATTATTATTCCCCTGGCGGGATATGGCAGCCGCCTACGCCCCCACACCTACACGCGCCCCAAACCCCTCATCGACGTGGCCGGCAAACCCGCGCTTGGGCATCTGCTCGATAAGCTCAGCGCCTTGAAAGACGTGGACGAATATATCTTCATTACGGGCTATCTGGGCGACCAAATCGAGACATATGTGAAAACAAATTACAGTCTACAAGCCCGCTTCATCGAACAAACTGAACTGCTAGGGCAATCCCATGCTATTGCCCTGGCGAAAGACTATGTCGGCGCAGAACCCCTGTTTATCGTCTTTGTCGATACGCTATTCGAAACAGACTTGAGCATCATTAGCACAACCGAGGCTGACGGACTCATTTTTGTTCATGAAGTGGATGACCCGCGCCGCTTTGGGGTCGTTATGCTCGATGACGCAGGCCATATTGTGAAGTTCGTGGAAAAAGCCGACCAACCACCCTCAAACCTGGCGCTGGTGGGTATGTATTATGTGCACGACGGCACAAAGTTGATGCAAGCGTTTGACTGGCAACTTGGCGAAGGGCACAAAACCAAGGGCGAATACTTCCTGGCCGATGCCTTACAGTACATGGTCGATAATGGGATGCAATTCAAAACCGCGCCTGTGCCCGTCTGGTTGGATGTCGGCGTGCCCGGTACGGTGCTCTCGACCAATCGCTATTTATTGCGCGATGGCGGCATGGACAATTCCGACGTGGTGCAAGATAAATATGAAAGCGCCATCATTATCCCCCCCGTGTATATTCACCCCAGTGCCACGCTAGAACGCTGCGTCATCGGCCCGGATGTGACCGTGGCGGAAAACTGCGAGGTTTATGATAGCATCGTGCGGAATTCCATCATCGGCGAAGGGTCAAAAATCGCTGATGCGCTACTCGACCAGAGCTTAATCGGCAAAAATGCCTACGTCGGTGGGCGCTATCGGGCGTATAATGTGGGCGACTCATCCAGCGTTGGTTTTTCGGAAGTCAACCCAAAAACTTGACCCTTCCCGTCGATTTTGATACTGTGCTGACAGGAGAAGTGTCGGAGTTATGGCTATGCACAACGAACCAGCCACAGATACCTTGATTGATGAGCAACTCGCGCGGCATGTGGCCGACCGCTTTAAGATGTTGGCCGACCCCACGCGCGTGCGCGTGCTGTTTGCCTTGGCCGAACGCGAAATGTGCGTCTCGGAGATTACCCAGGCGCTCGGTATGGAGCAATCGACCATTTCGCATCAATTGCGCACCCTGCGCGCCTGGAAGCTGGTGAATTACCGCAAAGCCGGTCGTCAAGTATATTACCGGCTTAACGACCGACATATTCAAGAAATATTGCACCATAGCCTGGCGCATATGCACACCGCGCGCTAGGCCCTGCCCACCCGCATGAACTAAAATGTATGCTCGCCACCCGGGTCAAGCACAATCGGATTGGCTTTGGTCTGGCTAGTGACCTTATTGGCCCAGGCGCTTGCATCCTGCTCGATGGGCGGGAAGGTGTTGTAATGCATGGGCATCGCGTACTGCGGTTTGAGATATTGCAAGGCGCGCACCGAGTCATCCGGCCCCATGGTGAAATAATCGCCAATGGGCACGATGGCCAACCCCAGCCCCTTATCCCCCAGCAGTTGCATATCGGAAAACAGCGCCGTATCCCCCGCGTGGTAAACCGCCATCTCAGGGAAAAACAGGATCACCCCGCAAGCCACCCCTCCATAGCTGCCGTCCGGCAAGGATGAACTATGCAGCGCGGGCGTAAACTCCACCCGCCCGAAATCATATGCGGCGCCGCCCCCCGGGTTATGCCCTATCGTCTGCTCGACACCCTGCCCGCTGAGCCAATTCGCGACCTCGAAATTGGCGACCACAGGCGCGCCAGTCTGTTGGGCTATGGCGGGCACATCCGAGATATGATCGGCATGGCCGTGGGTCACGATGATGCAATCCGCCTGCGTAAGTTCACCAGGCGGCAGGGGAGACAGGGGATTGGACAAAAACGGGTCAATCAGAATCACCGTGCCGTTATACACCAATTGAAATGCCGAATGTCCGAACCATTTGACCGTTAGCGTCATAGCATAGCCCTTTACTCTTGTCGTGTTTGCTCTTGCGCCCATTATAATATAGCGCGTGGTTTCATGCCGCTGGCACGCCCGCTATAATCTGAAGCAAAGCACAGCAACACAAGGATGACGCCACATGCCACAGTTAACCCATAGCGCGGCCTGGCAAGCGCTAAAAACCCATCATCAAGCTATCGCGCCCGTACATATGCGCGATCTCTTCATCGAAGACCCCAACCGCTTCGAGACGTTTTCGCGTCGTCTGGATGACCTCATCTTTGACTTCTCGAAAAATCGCATCACTGCCGAAACCCTGCGCCTACTGCTCAACTTAGCCCGCGAGACGGGCATGCCCGCAGCCATCGAAGCGCTGTTCGGCGGGCAAAAGATCAACAACACGGAAAATCGCGCCGTGCTGCATATCGCGCTGCGCAACCGCAGCAATCACCGCATCACAGTAGCTGGCGCGGATGTCATGCCAGAGGTCAACGCCGTGCTAGACAAAATGCAACGCTTTAGCGAGGCTGTCCGCAACGGGGAATGGCGGGGGTATAGCGACGAGCGCATCACGGATGTGGTCAATATCGGCATTGGTGGCTCTGATCTCGGCCCCAAGATGGTCGTCACAGCCCTGCAACCCTATATGCGCGATGACCTGCGGGTACATTTCGTTTCTAATGTGGATAGCACGCACCTTGCCGAAACGCTCAAGGGCTTGAACCCGGCCACGACGCTCTTTTTGGTCGCTTCGAAGACCTTCACCACGCAAGAAACGATGACGAACGCCCGGTCGGCGCGCGCCTGGTTGCTAGACACCGCCGGGGACGATAGCGCCGTGGCCAAGCATTTCGTCGCGCTCTCGACCAACGCGGCGGGCGTGGCCGATTTCGGCATCGATCCTGAAAATATGTTTGGCTTCTGGGATTGGGTCGGCGGGCGCTATTCGCTCTGGTCGGCCATCGGCTTGTCTATCGCGCTAGCGGTGGGTTTCGAGCATTTTACGGCCTTGCTCAGCGGCGCCCATGCCGTGGACGAACACTTCCGCACGACGCCGCTAGAAGACAATATCCCGGTCATTATGGGGGTTTTGGGGGTATGGTATAACAATTTCTTCGGCGCCCAAACCCACGCGATTCTGCCTTATGACCAATACTTGGAACGCTTCGCGGCGCACTTCCAGCAAGTGGATATGGAAAGCAACGGCAAGAGCGTCACCAAAGCGGGCGAATGGGTGGACTACAGCACCGGGCCGGTCATCTGGGGCGAGCCAGGGACGAATGGCCAGCACGCCTTTTACCAACTCATCCACCAAGGCACTAAGCTTATCCCTTGCGATTTCATCGCGGCGGCGCGCTCGCACAATCCGCTGGGCGATCACCATACCTTCTTGCTATCTAATTTCTTCGCCCAAACCGAAGCGCTGATGAAAGGCCGCACCGAGGAAGAAGCCCTGGCCGAAACAGACACCACCGGCCTGAGCAAAGCCGAGGCGCTGACCCTCGTGCGCGCTAAAACCTTCGAGGGCAACCGCCCCACCAATTCGATCCTATATCGCCAACTGACGCCCGAAACGCTCGGCAAGCTGATTGCGCTCTACGAGCATAAGGTCTTCGTGCAAGGGACGATCTGGGGCGTTAATTCGTTCGATCAGATGGGCGTAGAACTGGGTAAACAACTCGCCAAGGCGATTATCCCCGAATTAATGGGCGATGACCTCATCACCGCGCACGATGCCTCAACCAATGGGCTCATCAACGCCTATAAACTGCTGCGCTAGACGTAGCGTTCCAGCGTGCGGCCCACGTTGCGTTGATATGAACGCTTGCGCTAAACGTAGCGCTCCAGCGTGCGGCCTGTGCTCAGGCGCATATCCAACTGGGCACGATAGACGCGGCCCACGGCTAACGCAAAATCATCGAACAGGGGGCCATCGGCGGCTAAATGCGGGTCGGTGGCCTCCTCGATATGATACCAACGTAACACGCCGAAGGTCGCGCGGGTCAGTTCGTCCACGGCCCAGCGCGGCGCGGCGCGTGTGCTCTCGGCGGCAGGAATGCGCTTGCGGTTATAGACATCCACCCGGCGCGTGGCGGGCAAACGCGCCATCCCGCGCAGAATTTCCCCCGCGCCAAAGGCCAACGCCCCCAACCCGCGCGACAAGCCCAGCCAGCCCACCAATCCCCCAACGATGTCCGGCTCATTGCGGGCCACACTGCGCGACCAGCCGACGCGCAACGCCCCGCCTTGGCTGAGCAATTCGGCCCCTGTGCGGCGGATGTCCGTGCGCGCCAACTGCTTCGGAAAGCCGTAAAACTCGCGGCCCAGCAAAATTGGCTCGTAGGCCGAGGGGAAAATCAGCGGCACGAATAGCCCGAAGGCCGTTTTATAGCGCACAGGGACGAAAACGGTCGTTTCGGTGTAGCTGAAGCGCGCATCCGGCGCTTCTTCGGGGTATGACGCTGGGAAATCCGCCAGCGCGATGAGTATCGGCGCGGTAACTTTGCCAGGGCGTTGCAAAAGCGCCAAATCCGGCGGCAAAAGCGCCTCCACGGGGGCGCGTTCGGCCTCACAAAAAGCGAAAATCATCGTCGTCTGCTGGAAGATGAACGGGCCGGGCAGACCTTGCGCGGCGCGCACGTCGTAGGAAGCCAAGGGTGCTTCTAACGTAGCCCGGCGCATTTCGGAGGCCCCCAGCGCGCGCGCCAAGTACGCCCGCGCGGCAGTTTGCAGGCCCGGCACCGCCCAAAAATCATCCGCAGGCCAGGCGAGCAACACGGACGGCGCGCGGACTTCGGCTTTTATCTGCTGGGGCAAACCCCCCAGAACGGCCACGGCATCCAGCAAGCCAGGCGCGGATTGCGCACCGACGATGCCCTCAACCAAGGCATAAATCATTGCGGGCGTGTCGCCAGGGTAAAACAGCACATCCCCCGGCGCGGCGGCCATCCCCGCCCCTTGCGCCAATACAGCTTGGCCGGTGGCCTCCGGCAAATCGGCGAAAAATGGCGCGCTAGCCAGTACACTATTAGGGTCCGGTGGCAATGGTAATGTCGCCTGAATCACTACGCACGGTCAATTGGGCCGTACCGTCCCCAAGTTTACCGAAACAACTATCGCGCTGGCGGACATTCGGGCAATTCGCCTCCCCAACGCCAGACGTTTGGGCGTCGTAGTTCACGCTCGCTGTGCTGGGTAAGCTCACCCGAATATCACCGCTGCTCGTCTCGAAGCGGTTATCTGTATTGGGCAGAAAATCGCCGTTGAACTGAATATCGCCAAAACTGGTTGTCACGACATCAAAGCTGCCGCGCACATCTTGCAAGATGACATCGCCGCTAAAGGCTGCGATCTGGTAATTACCATCGACGCCTTCCGCTTGCACGTCGGAAGCTTGGCGGATGTCAATCACATCCATGGTGCGCGGTACGGTAACCGTCGCATCGAGGTCGTAAATGGTCAGCCAGAAATCGCCCTCTTGCACCGCCAGTTCGATCATGCCATCCGGCGTGCGCTGCAAGACCACGGTCAGGTTATCCAGCGCCTCTTGGGCACTCCCCGAGGTAAAGCCATTCGCCGTCAATTCATATTCAACGCTAATATCGCGCGCGGTGCCTGTGCTAGGGCGTAGGGTCAGGTCGATGTTCGTGTTATCCACGCGCAGATTCGCGCCTTCGTTGGGCTCTAGGCGCAGGCTTTCCGCTCCCGTTTCGCTAGCCGTGTTGGTCGCTAGCAGCGCCGCAACCGTCCCGAAACCAACAATCGGCCCCAGTGTGACCACACAACACACCGCCACCAGGCTCAGGCAACTCATGCCGATGCAACCCGGCACTGTAAACAGAAAACAGCCGCGTTGACGGCTTGGTTTTTGGGCAGGCATTGCGCTATATTGGCCCGCAACGGGGCGCACATCCGGTAATTCGTTATGGCTCATGTGTCTCCTCGTAGCATATATAGATCATCCGTTGATTATAGTCCATACGAAGTGCTTAAGTCTGGTATACTCGGCAGCATGCAAACCACGTTTTGGGCTATCGGTGACTTACATCTATCCTTCTACAAACCCCGCAACATGACGCGCTTTGGCGCGCACTGGGCCGACCACGAAGCGCGCATTGCGGAAAGCTGGCGGGCCAACGTCCACCCCGACGATGTGGTGCTGTTGCTGGGCGATACGTCCTTCGGTAACACGCCACGCCGCGTGCAGCCCGACCTAGAATGGCTCAGCGCGCTACCAGGCCGCAAGGTGATGATACGCGGCAACCACGACCGTTGGTGGACGGACATCCACAAAGTGCGGCGCTTGCTGCCCAAGCAAACCTACGCCTTGCAAGGCGACTGCCTGACGATGGATGGCATATTGCTGTGCGGCGCCCAGGGCCATATCGCGCCCCAAGACCCGTACTACAAGCCCGACCCGCCGCACAACCGTTACGAACGGGAAATCCGCACCTTGTACGCGGCCATCACCGCCGCCCAAGCTCAGCGCCAGCCCGACCAACCGCTTATTGTGATGATGCATTATCCGCCGTTTACCTCCGATGGCAAAGCAACGGCTTTCAGCCATATGGTCGAGTCCTTGGCACCCGCCCAATGTTTGTACGCGCATCTGCATCGCCAGGACGAATGGGCCGTGGCGGTGCACGACCAAACGCATAACGGCATCTACTATCGTTTGCTTGCAGCCGACTTCGTTGATATGATGCTGCATAAGATTAGCCTATAACACCACCAACATCATGCACAGGCTTAAAGCAGTACTTTTTGACATTGATGATACCTTGCTGGATTGGAGCATGCGCCAGCAAACGTGGGAAGATCAGGAATGGGAGCACCTGAATCGCGTTTATGATTATGTCGATCAGCACGTTCACCCCTTGCACAACCGTGATCATTTTTTCGAGGACACCCTCGGTTATATCATCGAGCACTGGCAGGTCGCGAAGCGCACCTTTCGCGCGCCGCATCTGGGCCAGGCCCTGGTGGAATCGCTCGTGGCCCAGGGCGTCCCTCGCGAGGCTATCGACATGACCGCCTGTTTGCATGCCTACGGCGCCGAAGCCTTCCCCGGCTTGCGGCCTTACCCCGAAGTCCCCGCCGTGCTAGAGGCACTACAAGCGCGCGGATTACGCCTGGGGCTCATCACCAATTCGATCCGGCCCATGCACATGCGCGAAATCGAACTGCGCCAGACTGGCCTATGGGCCTATTTCGAGGCGGACGGTTGCGGCATTTCGGCGGCGGACATCGGTTATATCAAACCCCATGCGGCCATCTTTCGGGCGGCCCTGGCGCGCTTGAGCGTGACCCCGGAAGAAGCCGTTTTCGTAGGCGATAGCCTGAAAGCTGATATCAGCGGCGCGCAGGGCGTCCAGATGCGCGCGATCTTGCGCCAACTGCCCAACCCGGCTGTGTATGCAGATTTTGCCGCGCCGCCGGGTATTCAGCCCGACGGCGTCATCACCTCGTTGGACGAACTCTTGCCCCTGCTCGATGAATTCTATCCCGCGCAACAGGATGGGAACATCTGAACCATGCCCGTTGTCGGTCGAACCCCTTATCGTAATCTCATCCTCACGGGCACCACGGGCGTGGGCAAAACGGGCATAGGTCGTCGCTTGGCCGCGCGCATGGCTGGTGCCAACTTTATCGACCTGGAAGTCGAAATCCAGGAACGGCAAGGTTACACCGCCGACCAAATTCGCGAGACGTTCGGCCAGGCGCGTTTGCTGAGCCTGGAAAGCGACCTGGTGGAGGAGATGACCCTGCATCGTAGCTCAATTATTGCCGTACGCGGCACCACCTTGCTAGAACCCTTAAACCTGGAAAAGCTGCGCGAAACCGGCCCGGCGCTGTGCCTGACCGCCGACCTGGGCGAGCTATTACGCCGCCTGCATGTGTCGCAGGGCGGGCGCTTCCATAACCCGGATGTGCGCGCGCAGATCGTTGGTCTACTGAAGCGCGAGAGCGCCGTTACCGCGCTGGATATTCCGCAAATCGACACCACCGGCGTCGATATTGAAGACATCACCGCCCAAGCCCAGACTTTCTGGCTCACTGAATCGGATATTTAAGCCGGGCCTGCACCCCAGGCCCGCAGAGGAGCAACCATGACCCAAGTCAACATCAGCCTGGCCCAGATGGACGTCCGCCTGGGGAATCCGCGCGTCAACTGGCCCAAGATGCAAGAGATGGCCCAGCAAGCCAAAACCCAAGGCGGCCAACTAGCCGTATTCCCCGAACTATGGGACGCGGGCTATGCGCTCCCCAAGGCCAAGGACCTAGCCAGCAGCCTCAGCGGGGGGCTTTTCGCGCAAGTCGGCGCGCTCAGCAAACAATTGGACCTGTTCATCACGGGTTCGATGCTGGAAAAACGCGGGGTGGGTGTCGCGAATTGCGCGCCGCTGATCTCGCCGCAAGCCGGAATCATGGGCGCCTATCGCAAAACGCATCTCTTCCCGCTGATGCGCGAGGATCAATGGCTTTCCGCGGGCGAGTCCACACTGAATATCCAGATGCCCTGGGGCAAAACCGCCGTGGCCATCTGCTATGACCTGCGCTTTCCAGAGTTGTTCCGGCGCTACGCCGTTGAAGGCGCGCAGGTGGTGCTGTTGCCGTGCCAATGGCCCGAACCGCGCATCGAGCATTACAGGACATTGGTGCAAGCGCGCGCTATTGAAAACGGCCTGTATATGGTGGCGGTCAATCGTGTAGGCGAAGATACCCCCGAAGACGGCCCCACGACGCGCTATTTCGGGCATAGTATGGTCGTAGAACCCTTCGGGCGAATCGTCATCGAACTAGGCTACAGCGAGGGCGTGCATACTGTTACGTTAGATATGGCCCAGGTCGAGGCTGCACGCCAGGCGATTCCCTCCTTGGCCGGGCGCCGCCCAGAGGTTTACGGTTCGTTTTAAGGCCAGTTAGGCTTTTCCAAGTATTTAACTATGCCGCTTGCTTTTGTCGAAAAGGATACCGGCTTGATTTTACCCCCCTCTAGCTCCCCCCGAATTCGGGGGGAGAACTTACTCGTGCGCATAATAGCCCCTCCCTGAATTCGGGGAGGGGCTGGGGAGGGGTAATTATTTTTCTGGAAAAGCCTTAGGGTGCCAGGGCGTCGCCATATTGCCCGCTTTGGCCACCTGGCAAGGCATAGACGCGCCCTTCGGCACCCTGCACCAGGGTGCCATTTTCAAATTCCTGCCAGACGCCAGCAATCAGAAATTCGGGCCCCTGAGCCCAGCC
>DAOTVD010000110.1:0-18104 GCA_034437075.1 Anaerolineae bacterium | reverse complement strand
ACTCACTTAGGCTTTTCCAAGTATTTAACTATGCCGCTTGCTTTTGTCGAAAAGGATACCGGCTTGATTTTACCCCCCTCTAGCTCCCCCCGAATTCGGGGGGAGAACTTACTCGTGCGCATAATAGCCCCTCCCTGAATTCGGGGAGGGGCTGGGGAGGGGTAATTATTTTTCTGGAAAAGCCTTAGAATCCAAGGGGTTAAAACCCCTTGTTAACTTATAGTGACCTTTCGTGGCCACTTAACAAGGGGCTTCAGCCCCTTGAAGAAGGCTGCGTAACGTCAGTGGATAATACATAGGCTCAGGGCAGTGGGTTTCCCGGATTGCTGCTATAGGTGAAATACCAGGCGACGGCTTCGGTGCGATTGGTAACGCCCAGCTTAGAAAACACGTTCTTCAGATGAAAACGCACGGTATTCTCGCTAACGTTCAGTTCGTCGGCGATTTCCTGATTGGTCAGGCCGCGCGCCAAAAGGCCCAGCACCTCCCGCTCGCGCACCGAAAGCATATCCGTAAACGTGCGCTGACCGCGCCAATAACGCTGTAGCCAGCGCTGAGCCGCTTGCGGAAAGACCATGCGCCCCTGGGCCACCTGCCGAATCGCTTCGATGGTCTGGCTGGGGGATTCCGTCTTCAGGGCGAAGCCTTCCGCATGGAGTTCAATAGCACGCTGGACTGTTTCGCCGTCGCTAAATGCCGTCAATACCAGCACATTAATGGGAATATCGCGCGTGCGGATTTCTTCCAACACGACCAGGCCGTTATAGGGCATTTGCACATCCAGCACCAGCACATCGGCGGGGTTTTCGTGCAAGATTTCCAGCAGCCCCGCGCCATCTTCGGCAGTGGCCACGACTTCCATATCGGCGTTTTTCTCGATGAGTCCTTGCAAACCTTGCAACAACAAAGCATGGTCGTCGGCCAAAATAACGCGAATCGGCGCACCGTCGGTCATAGCGCGGGGGCCTTTACCAGGATGGTGGTGCCCTGGCCGCGTGTGCTGTGCAGGGCGAATTCGCCCCCCACCAGGTGAATCCGGTCGCGCATACCGCGCAGGCCGATATGCCGCTCGTTCAGGGCTTCGTCATCCGCGCTCAAATCGGGCGGGTCGAAACCTTGGCCATCGTCGCGCACTTCTAAACACACCAAGTCGTCTTCGCTCCAGAGCCGCACATATTGGTAATCGGTGGCGGCGTGGCGATACCCATTGGAGAGGGCTTCTTGCAAAATGCGGTATAGCGCGATTTTCGTCAGCAGCGCGACATCCGCGCGCAGGTCGTCCGCGTCTAGCTCAACGGTTTGCCCCGTCCAATCTTCATGTTGCATCACCAGGCTATGCACCAAGCGCTTAAGCGGGCGATCCCGAAAGCCGGGCGAGCGAAAGGTGCCCAAGAAAAATTTGATCTCGCGCAACGTGCTTTCGATAATCTCGGACACTTGCTGAAGCTGCGCGCTCAGGCGTTCGTCATCGGGGTGTTGATCCAAATCGTGCTGCAATTGCGTGAGCAACGACAGCGCCGCGAATAAGTTTTGCACCGGGCCATCATGAATATCCAGGACGATGCGGTTTAGTTCAGCTTCTAAAACAGACAATATTGTATTGGTTTGAGCAGACATGTAATCTCTAAAGGCTCGCTCTGGCGTATAAAATAAATATATATTGATTCTATGTAACTGCTCAGGCTATGCCAATTCTTCCCCCTCACCCCCTTAATCCCCCTCTCCCAAACGCCGCTTTGCGGCTGGTAGAGGGGGAAAACGACCCGAAACCGACACTTCTTGCCCCTCTCCCAGGGCTGAAAGCCCGTTTGGGAGAGGGGTTGGGGTGAGGGCTGGGTAGTTACGATTCTATTATAACGGCCCGCCGCTGGGCAGGTAAACCAAAAACGCCCTCGCAGATGGAAAGGCGCAGGGCGTCAGGTTGGCAATATCACGGGGCGGGCCCGCGCGAGGTGTGCCTTAGTTCAGGTGGGGCTGAATCTTCGCGAGCAGGTCTTCTTTGGGCTTATACCCCACAATCCGCTCGACTTCTTGGCCACCCTTGAACAGAATCAGCGTCGGAATGCCCATGATGCCATATTGCATTAAGACTTCCTGGTGCGCGTCGGCGTCCAATTTGGCGACCTTCAGAGCGCCCTGGTGTTCGCTGGCCAGTTCATCGACAATCGGCGCGATCATCTTACACGGGCCACACCATTCGGCCCAGAAATCGACCAGCACGGGCGTCTCGGCACCCAGCACTTCTTCCTGAAACGATTCTTTGGTGACCTCGACGGTATGATTACCCACGGTGTTCTCCTTGTTTATGGTTGCCTGATAGCCTCGATTGTAACACGATGAATGTCTTTGCAACCGCTACCAAGCATGCTAAATTGTTATCTATGAGTAAAGACGCCTACAGCCACCCACACCTTACGGATCGGCAGCTAAAAATCCTTGGCGCCTTGATTCGCACCTACATTCAAGACGCCCAACCCGTGAGCTCTAAGCAATTGGTGGATGACCACGACCTAAAGGTTAGCAGCGCGACCGTGCGCAACGAAGTGGTCATGCTAGAGCAACTCGGCATGGTGCGCGCGCCGCATACCTCCGCCGGGCGCATCCCCACCGAAGAAGGCTACCGCTACTTTGTGCAGCAGCTGCTGGAAGAAAATAGCCTGTCGATCCCCGAACAAGAGCGCATCCGCGAAGAATTCGCCGCCGTGGCGCGCGACATCCAAAAATGGATGAAAACCGCTGCGGCCATCCTGGTGCGGGCCACCAACGCCACCGCCGTCGTCACCGAGCCGCGCGCCCTGACGCCGCGCTTTAAGCATTTGCAACTCATCGGCATGCATGGGCAGGTCGTGTTGCTGGTGCTGGTGCTCGAAGGCGGCGAGCTATCCCAGCAAATGCTCACGCTCTCGCAAGAAGCCGACCAAGAACGGCTCTCGCAAGTGGCCGCCATGATTAACGACGTGGCCGCCGGCGAAAACGCCGCCGGGGTGCGCCACAAAACCGCCATGCTGCACGATGACCTGGCGCAAGATACGCTCGAACTCGTGGCCGAAGTCATGAGCGAAGCCGAAAATGCCGAGCGCTTCGCTATTCACTGGTACGGCTTTGGGGATGTGCTGGACAAATTCAACGAAGGCGACAGCGCCCAACAAGCCCTACACATCCTGGATGAAAAGCCGCTGCTGTACAACATCCTGAGCGAAGCCTGGCACGACCCCAGCGACGAGGTCAAAGTGCTGGTGGGTGGCGAAGGCCGCTTCGAGGAAATTAGCGATTTGAGCATTGTAATCGGGCGCTATGGCACGCGCCATATTGGGGGCGCCATCAGCGTACTAGGCCCCACCCGCATGCGCTACGGACGCGCGATTAGCACAGTCCGCTATGTTTCTACGGTGATGAGTGCGATGATGCAGGATGTCTACGGTACGCGCGACGAATAAGCCGGATTACTTCGCCATTCTGGATGTCCCCGGCGATGCCTCCACCGAGGAGATCAAGCGTGCATACCGCGAAAAAGTCCGGCGCTATCATCCCGATGTCTCGCAAGAGCCAGACGCCGCCGAACGCTTTCGCGAAGTCGTAGAAGCCTACAGCGTGCTGAGTGACCCCCAACAACGCGCCCAATATGTATTAGGTGAAACGCCCCGCCCTTGGGGGCCCGCACCGCGCCCCGAACCCGATTGGGCCGCCTGGCAAGCCAGTTTTTCTCGCCCCCAGAGCCGCAAACGACATAGCAGCGCCATTTCCTTCCATGTGGCGCTATTACTTTTCGGCCTGAGCATTGCCTATATCGTGGTAGAACAATTCAGCACACTGTTGGGCGTGGGGTTGAATGCCGAACCGACCACTTGCGAAGTGCTGGGCTGGGACGCCGTGGGCGACCAACAACGCTTGAACTACCAAGCCAACGTCCCTTGGCAATTAGAACCCTACCAAGCCAACCGCCTTTTTAATAATCGCCAAGATGAATATACCGTGGGCGGGACGTTCCAATGTTTCTATTTTTACAATGGCGAACTGGCCAGCCCCATGCTTCAGCGCTATGACTGGGTAGAGTTCTTGGGGCTGGTGCCCTGGGGCGTGCTCAGTGGCGTGTTCATCCTGGCTGCCACACGGTTTTTTTGGCCGCGCTAGCCCGCTTGGAGCCTTCTATTTTTTTCTTTTAATATGATGAACTTCTAACACAAATCTATGACGTAGCCGTTACACTATCAACAGTTGAAAATTAAGGTGTGATCTCGCGATGAACGAACACAAAGAAATGCACGAGACACAAGCAGATAAAACGCCAGTGGAGGATACTCCGAACGAGGAGACACTGGCCCCAACGGACGACGGCACCAACCCGCCGCATGACAACAATGCGTCAACTGTGCATACACTCACCGAAGATGACGAATTGGCCACAGCCTTGCAGCAAATGGAAGATTTCCGCAATGCGTTGCAACGCGAGCGGGCCGATTTCCAAAACTTCAAAAAGCGCATCGAGCGCGAGAATGAAGGACTACGTGCCAAGGTAAGTGGGGATGTACTGGCGAAATTTCTGCCAGTCATAGACGATTTCGAACGCGCCTGGGAAGCCATCCCAGAGGAACAAAAAGACAATGATTGGATGAAAGGCTTTAACCTCATCCATCGTAAGTTCCAAAGCCTGATCGAAGCCGAAGGCATCGTGGCGCTGAACCCACTTGGCGAACCGTTCGACCCCAATTATCACGAAGCGATTGGCGCTGATGAACCCACCGAGGACATCCCCAGCGGCCATGTGACAGCCGTCTTGCAAAAAGGCTATCAGCATGGCGAGCGTGTGTTGCGCCCCGCGCTGGTACGTGTGGCCAATTAACCTACCCAACAGAAGACAAAAGAGTAAGAGACATAAAGGAGCTCGGTAACGATGGGTAAAATTATCGGAATCGACTTAGGAACAACCAATAGCGTGGTGGCTGTGATGGAAGGTGGCGAGCCCACCGTGATTCCCTCCAGCGAAGGCGCGCGCACCATCCCATCGGTAGTGGCCGTGAACAAGAACGGCGAACGCCTGGTGGGCCAGGTGGCGCGGCGTCAGGCCGTCATGAACCCAGAAAACACGATCTTTTCCGTCAAGCGTTTCATGGGGCGCAAATTTGACGACGCCCACGTACAAAAAGCCATCAAAAACGTGCCCTACAAGGTCACCAAAGCCCCGAATGGCGATGTGCGCGTCCACATGGATGGCAAAGAATATAGCCCGCCGGAAGTTTCGGCCATGATCCTGCAAAAGCTGAAAGCAGACGCCGAAGCCTACCTGGGCCAAGAAATCACGCAAGCCGTCATCACCGTGCCGGCCTACTTCAACGATGCCCAGCGCCAGGCCACCAAAGATGCCGGGCGCATCGCGGGCCTAGAAGTGCTGCGCATCATCAACGAACCGACCGCCTCTAGCTTGGCCTATGGCCTGGGCGAAAGCCGCGACGAAACCATCGCGGTGTATGACATGGGCGGCGGCACGTTCGATATTTCCATCCTGGATGTGGGCGATGGCGTTTTTGAAGTCCGCGCCACCAATGGCGATACCTACCTGGGCGGTGACGACTTCGACGAGCGCATCATCGACTACATCGCCGCAGAGTTCAAGCGCGAACAAGGGATTGACCTGCGCCAAGATCGCCAGGCCCTACAACGCCTGAAAGAAACCGCCGAAAGCGTGAAGAAGGAACTCTCCACCACCACCACGGCAGAAATCAATCTGCCCTTCATCACGGCGGATAGCAGCGGTGCCAAACACCTGAACATGACGCTCAGCCGCTCTAAGCTGGAAGAACTGGTGCACGATCTCATCGACCAGAGCCTAGAACCCATGCGCCAGGCCCTGAAAGACGCCGGCCTGAAAGCCAGCGACATCGACGAAGTGGTGCTGGTGGGCGGCCAGACGCGCATGCCCGCTATTCAGGAAGCCGTGAGCAAATTCTTCGGCAAAGAGCCCAACCGCACCGTCAACCCGGATGAAGTCGTCGGCGTGGGCGCGGCCATCCAGGGCGGCGTGCTGGGCGGCGATGTGAAAGACGTGCTCTTGCTGGATGTCACCCCGCTGACGCTCTCTATCGAGACGTTGGGCGGTGTGGCGACCGCGCTCATCGAGCGTAACACGACCATCCCGGCCAAAAAGAGCCAGGTCTTCAGCACAGCGGCGGACAACCAGACACAGGTGGAAATCCATGTGTTGCAAGGTGAACGCCCCATGGCCAAAGACAACCGCACCCTGGGTAAATTCATCTTGGATGGCATCCCGCCCGCCCCGCGCGGCGTGCCGCAGATCGAAGTTACCTTCGATATTGACGCCAACGGTATCCTGAACGTTTCGGCAGTGGACAAAGCCACGGGCCGCGAACAGAAAATCACCATCACCGCTAGCAGCGGCCTGAGTGAGGACGAGATTGATCGTATGGTGAACGAGGCGGAAGCCCACGCCAGCGAAGACGCCGCGCGCCGCGAAGCCGCCGAAACGCGCAACCGCGCCGAAACGACCATCTTCACCGCCGAAAAGAGCCTGCGTGACCTGGGCGACCAGGTGCCCGCCGAAGTGCGCAGCGACATCGAAGCCAAAGTCACCGATGTGCGCCAAGCCCTGGAAAGCGACGACAATAGCCGCATCCAGCAAACCACGGACGACCTGGCCCAGGCCATCCAACAAATGGGCGCTTCGATGTACGAGCAGCAACCCGGCGCGGGCTACGAAGAACCCGCCCAAGAAAGCGGCAGCGGCGACGACGAAGACGTTATCGAGGGCGAGTTCAGCGACCAGAAATAAAAAGGGCGCCGAACCGGAACCCACACCGCATCACATCTGCCAGGGGGCGAGCATTTAGCATCTCGCCCCCTGTGTTGCTAGCCGGGGCACAGCCCAGAGAAAGGTAATCGGAAGCTATGCCGAGAGACTATTACGAGGTTCTCGAACTCAACCGGGGTGCCAGCCAAGAAGACATCCAAAAAGCGTTCAAACGCCTGGCGCGCATACATCATCCTGACGTGAGTGATGCCCCCGACGCGCAGGCCCGTATGCAAGAGCTTAACGAAGCTTACCAAGTGCTCAAAGACCCCGACCGACGCCGCGCCTATGATCAATTCGGCCATGCGGGCGTGAATATGGGCGCGGGCGGCTTCAGCGACTTCGGCAGCATCGAAGACATCTTCGAAGAATTTATGGGGGCCTTCACCGGGCGCCAACGCACCACGCGCCGCAACCGCCCGCGCCAAGGGCGCGACCTGCGCTATGACCTGCATCTGAGCTTCGAGCAAGCCGTATTCGGCGAAGAACTCGACATCGACGTCACGCGCTGGGAAAACTGCGATACGTGCGACGGTAGCGGCGCCGAACCGGGTAGCTCGCCCATCACCTGCCCCGAGTGCAACGGCAGCGGCCAGATTCGCCAGATGCGCCAAACCTTCTTGGGCAGCATGGTCACCGTGACGGATTGCCCGCGTTGCTCCGGCAGTGGCAAAATCGTCGAAACACCCTGCCAAACCTGCAAGGGCAAAGGCCGCACCCGCGAAACGCGCTCTTTGGCCGTGAACATCCCAGCGGGCGTGAACGACGGCACACAAATCCGCTTGACGGGCGAAGGCGAACCCGGCGAAAACGGCGGCCCGCCCGGCAATTTATACGTCGTGCTCAGTGTGGATGAGCACGCATACTTCAAGCGCAACAACCATGATATTCTGCTGGAAATTAACGTGAACGTTGCGCAGGCCGCTTTGGGCGATAAGGTCGTCGTACCGACCATTTACGGCGAAGAAACCATCGACATCGAACCCGGCACCCAAACCGGAACCGTCATCCGCCTGAAGAATAAAGGCGTGCCCAAGCTGCGCTCCGATGGCCGCACCTCGGGCGAAGGCGACCAACTCTGCATTGTCAATGTCGCCGTCCCAAAGAAACTCACCGCCGAACAGCGCGAACTGTTCGAACAATTGCGCGGTTCGCTGAATACGGACCTGATCTCGGTAGAAGGCAACAAGGGCGGCAGCATCTTCGACCGCGTTGTGAATTTCTTCGGCGGCAACTGAGCATGAGCCAGCCATTGGTACGCCTGCAAGGCATCCAAAAAACCTACCAGGAAGGCGACCGCCGCCTGAGCGTGCTCAGCAAGCTCGACGCGACCTTTTATGCGGGCGAGTTCGCCGTCGTGCTCGGTAAGTCGGGCAGTGGCAAAAGCACGCTACTGAACATCATCGCGGGCATCGACGCCCCCGATACAGGCGACATCTGGATCGACGAAAAGCAAGTTTCGCGCCTAAACGAACGCGCGCGCACGCTCTTTCGGCGCGACAATATCGGCATCGTCTTTCAGTTTTTTAACCTCATCCCCACCCTGACGGTGTTAGAAAACATCATCCTGCCCTATGAATTACGCGGCCAATCGCGCCAAGCAGGCATTCGCCAGGCCCGCGAATTGCTAGAGCGGGTCGGCCTGCCCGACCGAAGCGGCACCTTCCCGGATAAGCTATCGGGGGGCGAACAACAGCGCGTGGCCATCGCGCGGGCGCTGGTGCACAATCCGCTGCTGGTGCTGGCGGATGAACCCACGGGCAATCTGGATGAAAGCACGGGCAGCCGTGTGCTGGAATTACTCCTGAATCTGACGCGCGAAGCAGGCCGCACGCTGATTATGGTCACCCACAGTCTGGATGTGGTGCCCTACGCCGACCGCGTCTTTCATATGGAGCAAGGGCACTTGGCCACGGGCACCCCAACCACCGGCCAACCCGCGCCATAATCATCAATACGCGCGGGCGAAATAGGCCATTTCGTCCGCCTGCCCCCCACACTTGATGCAGGCTCCCTTTTGGCTTGGGTAAGGCTGTTCCAGCGGAAAACAGCGGCTCACGGCCTGGTTATCGGCTTTGATGGTCGCCTCGCAGGCTGGATCGCCACAGAACCACGCTAGCGCCCAGCCTGTTTTGAGCACCGCTTGAAATTTTGCGTAATCGTCGCCCACTTCGGTAATGTTGGCGTCGCGAAATTCGGTCGCATCTTGCAACAGACTCGCGTGCATCTCGTCCAGTAAATCTTGCACGGCTTGCGCGATGCCCGCCTGCGGGACGAATTGCTTGCCCGCCTTGCCGGGGATGTCGCGCCGAGCCAAGGCGACACTTTCTTTTTGCACATCCTTGGGGCCGATTTCCAAGCGCACGGGCACGCCCCGCATTTCCCAATCGTTGTACTTAAAGCCCGGCGTCAGGTTGGGGCGGTCGTCCACATGCACGCGCAGGCCCGCCTCGGTGAGTTCGGCTTTCACACGCGCTAGCGCTTCCATCACGGGGCCGCGTTCGCCTTCGGTCTTGTAAATGGGCACCATCACCACCTGAATCGGCGCGATGCGCGGCGGCAACCGCAGGCCGGTGTCATCGCCATGGGCCATCACCACTGCGCCGACCATGCGCGTGCTGACGCCCCAACTGGTTGTCCAGCAAAATTGCTGCTGGTTATTCTCGTCCAAGTATTTGATGTCGAAGGCTTTGGCGAAATTCTGGCCCAGGTTGTGGCTGGTGCCGGATTGTAAGGCTTTGCGGTCGCGCATCATGGCCTCAATGGCGTAGGTATTTTCGGCCCCTGCGAAGCGCTCGGCGATGCTTTTGCGGCCCGTAATCACGGGGATAGCCGCCTCGCGGATCGCAAAGTCGGCATAGACGCTCAACATTTGCATGGTTTCGTCCTGGGCTTCTTGCCAGGTGGCGTGGGCGGTGTGGCCCTCTTGCCACAAGAATTCTGATGTGCGCAAAAAGGGCCGGGTGCGCAGTTCCCAGCGCACGACGTTGGCCCACTGGTTCATGAGCAGGGGCAAATCGCGGTACGATTGAATCCAGCGGCTGAATGCCTCCCCAATGACGGTTTCGGAGGTCGGGCGCACGACGTAGGGTTCTTCAAGCTGTTTGCCGCCCGCATGGGGCACGACGGCGAGTTCGGGCGCGAAGCCTTCTACATGTTCGGCCTCTTTGCGCAAGAAGCTCTCTGGGATGAACAGCGGAAAATAGGCGTTTACATGGCCCGTGGCCTTAAAGCGTTGGTCGAGCGCGCCTTTAATGTTTTCCCATAGTTCGTAGCCGTAGGGTTTGATAATCATCGAACCCCGCACGGGGCTCTGGTCGGCCAGGTCAGCCCGGTAGACGATCTCGTTATACCATTTGGGGAAATCCTGGCTTTGGGGTGTAATCGCTTGCTCAGACATCGGCGCATACCTCCGGCTCGTTGGTTTGGACAGGTCATTAGGCCCCCGATTATACCGCTTCCGCCCGTGCTTGTGCATGCTCTGCGTAGATTTCACCTTGAAGCGCATGCCCGGCTTCGTTATACTTCTCCCCTCTATCGTCCGCACGGATAGCCCCCCTATCCGTTAGATCACCTGATGAAAGTTTGTCTTCCACCTGATGACTGATTATCACGAAGTAGAAATTCCCGACGAGGATCGCGCGTTATTCTTGCAGATGTTTGAGCAAGACGAATTCGCGCCCAACCCCCCCCGGCGTGGCGAAATCCGCCAGGCACGTATCCTACAAATTGAGCCCAACGAGATTCTGGTCGATATGGGCACGAAACGCGATGGCTTCGTCACCTCCCAAGACTTAGAGCGCCTAGACGACGAAGTGAAAGATAGCCTGGAAGTCGGCGCAACGGTCCCTGTGTATGTCATTAATCCCCAAGATAATGATGGCAACCTGATCGTAAGCATTAACATGGGCCTGCAACAATATGACTGGGACAAGGCCCGCGAATTATTGGAAGCCGATGAGGTCGTCGAGGTGCAGGTCGCGGGCTCCAACCGGGGTGGCGTGCTCGTGAAGTGGCATCGCCTGGATGGCTTTATCCCGTCTTCGCATATGGTATCGGTCAGCAGCGGGCTACAAGGCTCCGAGCGGCGCGACGCTATCGACGATATTATGAGCGATACGCTTGGCGTGAAGGTCATCGAAGTTGACCAAACCCGCCGCCGCCTGATCTTCAGCGAGCGCGAAGCCCAGCGCGAATGGCGCGCCCAGCAAAAAGCCCGCTTGCTCTCCGAACTCAAAGAGAGCGACATCGTAGAAGGCACCGTCACGGGCCTGCGCGACTTTGGCGCGTTCGTCAATATTGGCGGCGCCGATGGCCTGATCCACGTCAGCGAATTGGCCTGGCACCGTGTTGACCACCCGCGCGATGTGCTCAACATCGGCGATGAGATCAAAGTCTACGTGCTCAGCCTAGATCGCAAGACCAACCGCATCGCGCTGAGCCGCAAACGCTTGTTGGATGATCCGTGGGAACATGCCATGGAGAAATACCACGAAGGCCAGCAGGTAGAAGGCAACGTCACGAATGTAGTCGATTTCGGCGCGTTCATCGCGCTGGATGATGGCCTAGAGGGCTTGCTGCACCTGAGCGAAATGGGCGACGGCACCTTGAAAGAGCCGCATAGCTACGTCAAGAAGGGCGACCGCCTGCAATTGCGCATCAGCCGCCTAGAGCCCGAAAAGCGCCGCGTGGGCTTCACCCAGCGCTGGGGCACCGACCAACCCATCATCGCCTCGGATGATGACGAGGCCATCTCCGCCGTGCCCGACGCCACCGACGATGATAATGATTTCGTGATCGAAGAAGAATAAACATTAGCCTCAAGCCAGGTTAACGAGAACGGGGATGGCACAAACCATCCCCGTTTTTGATTCCGGCTTTCGCGTGGGTGGCTAATGCAACGCAGCCTAAGGCTTTTCCAAGTATTTAACTATGCCGCTTGCTTTTGTCGAAAAGGATACCGGCTTGATTTTACCCCCCTCTAGCTCCCCCCGAATTCGGGGGGAGAACTTACTCGTGCGCATAATAGCCCCTCCCTGAATTCGGGGAGGGGCTGGGGAGGGGTAATTATTTTTCTGGAAAAGCCTAAGCGCCTTCAGACATCATCGGCAAAGCCAATATCGCCAGCGCGCGCTGCCATTCGGCGCCGCCCTGGGGCATATCGTCCAAATACGATAGCAACATCGGCAGGCCCGCCGTCAATACAGACTGCGGAATGCGGGCGTGGATGTCGAGGAGTTCCGGCAGGCTATCCGGGTATTGCAAGAAGCCCACTAACCAATTCCCCAGGGTATAGGCGGACATAGGCGTATTGCGAAAGTTGTATTCGCTCCCTAGGGCGGCCTGAAATTCCGGCAAAGCGTCTTCATACACCGCGCGCGCCTCACTCAGCGTCTCTTCTAACAGGGCACGATCCAAGCCATACACGAGGTCTTGGTAGGCGGGATCGTCATAAATGCCTGCGGCGGACATATTCAGCCAGGTTTGTACATCCCGAGTCGAAACGCCAATATAATTCGCTAAACTTTTCGTTAACATAGCCCTATAACCTTTTTACTCGTCAATGTTTTATCAATGTAACATTTTTTGTTTCTAAACACAACAAATTAAGAAAACAGTTCAGGGCGAGTGCATCAAATTGGGCCTTGACAGCCTTTTTGGGTCTTTATATATTTTACATAAGGTTAGTTTGTGTAGGGGCGAGACTGTGCTGGTAGCCCGCTTGAACGCATTTTCAACTTATTTGAGCCCTTGTGAGCCGCAAATTTTTGATGCGCTTGCCCTGGAAAACAAGTGCAGAATCAAAAAAAAGGGCGACTCATGTAGGCCGCCCTTTGGAGGATTCATCACAACGCCCTGCGCGTTAGCTCGTGGGCATGTAACTCGCCAGCTTAGCGGCCAGATTAGCAATCGGCATCGTCTGCAACCAGATTTTGCCCGGCCCGGTCAAGGTCGCCAGGAACAGCCCCTCGCCGCCGAAAATCACATTCGAGATGCCTTTTACCATCTGGATGTCATAATCCACAGTCGGTTCGTACATCGCGATATGGCCGGGGTCAACCTTCAGGCGCTGGCCGGGTTTCAGCGTATAGTCGATAACCTCGCCGCCGATTTCCACAAAGGCCGTGCCGGGGCCGGTCAGCTTCTGCAAAATGAAACCCTCGCCACCAAAGAAACCCGTGCCCAGTTTGCGCCGAAAATGCATGGCGATTTCGACATCATCCTCGGCGCACATGAACGAATCTTTCTGCGCGATGATGCTATTCCCGGCTTCGAGTTGTAATGGTAACACTTTGCCGGGCGCTTCGGGCGTAAAGGTCACCATCGCGCCATCTGCCTCGGCAGTATAGGTCGTCAGGAACAGGCTCTCGCCGGAAAGCGCGCGCCCTAGCATTTTGCCAATGCCGCCGCGCCCGCTGGTTTTCATATCAATGCCATCGGTCATCCAAGCCATGCCGCCGCGTTCGGTGTAAATCGCCTCGCCTGCATTCAGGCGGATGTCCAGCGATTGCATGACAGAACCTTTGATTTCGTATTGCATCGTTAGGTGTTCTCCACTTTCGTTGCTGCTTCTCGTGCGTGTGCTTTTACGTAAAGTTGTCGATAATGTCGATAACCGAGCCGATACCGCTGCGTCCCCCGCCGGAACTGCCCACGTGGCCCGCCAATTTACCCGCCAGATTCGACAAGGGCATGGTCTGTAGCCAGATTTTGCCCGGCCCGGTCAGCGTGGCCAAGAACAGCCCCTCGCCACCAAACACTATATTCGAAATGCCCTTCACCATCTGAATGTCGTAATCCACACTCGGTTCATACATCGCCAGATGGCCGGGGTCAACCTTCACCCGTTGGCCAGGCTTCAGGGTATATTCGTTCAATTCGCCGGCGATTTCCACAAACGCCGTGCCCGGCCCGGTGAGCTTCTGCAAGATGAAGCCTTCGCCGCCGAACAAGCCCGTGCCCAGCTTGCGCCGGAAGTGCATGGCGATCTCGACGGTATCTTCGGCCACCATGAAGGAATCTTTCTGCGCGATGATGCTCTGCCCAGCGGGTAAATCCAAAGGCAAGATTTTGCCCATCGCCTCGGGCGTAAAAGCTACCATAGCACCATCCGCCTCGGCGGTGTAGGTGGTCAGAAACAGGCTTTCGCCCGAAAGCGCACGCCCGAGCATCTTGCCGATGCCGCCGCGCCCGCTGGTTTTCATATCCACACCATCGGTCATCCAGGCCATACCACCGCGCTCAGTATAGACTGCTTCGCCCGCGCTCAGACGCATCTGCAACACGGGCATGACATCGCCTTTAATTTGATATTCCAATGCCCTTTCCCTTTGCCGAAACGGCCTAGTCCAACAAATTCTTTATGATATTTCCTGCGAGATCACTCCCGCTATCGTTATCATCATCATTATCTTTGGGCAGCACGTCATACACCGCCATGGCCAAGTTCAGCAGGGGTTGCGTTTGCAACCAGACCTTGCCCGGCCCGGTCAATGTGGCCAAAAAGAGCCCCTCGCCACCCAGAAAGATGTTCCGAAAGCCCTTCACCATTTTAATGTCATAATCCACAGTGGGTTCGTACATCGCGATATGGCCGGGGTCAATTTGCAAACGTTGGCCGGGCTTAAGCGTATAATCCACGACTTCGCCGTACATCTCGACGAAGACCGTGCCCGGCCCGGTGCACTTTTGCAGGATGAAGCCCTCGCCACCAAACAAGCCCGCGCCGATCTTGCGCTTAAAATGGATCGAGACATCGACCCCATCCGTGCCACACATGAATGCATCGCGCTGAGCGATGATGCTCTCGCCCGCGCCCAATTCCACAGGAATAATATTCCCCATATATTCGGGTGTGAAGGCGATCATAGCGCCGTCACTTTCGGCAGTGTAGGTCGTCAGGAGTAGGCTTTCGCCAGAGAACGCACGCCCCAGCATCTTGCCAATGCCGCCGCGTCCGCTGGTTTTCATCTCAATACCGTCCGTCATCCAAGCCATACCGCCGAGTTCAGTGAACACGGCTTCACCCGCCGAAAGGCGAATATCCAAGGTCTGGATGACGTCACCTTTTATGTTGTATTGCATAGGGCTCCGTAAAAGAATAGCTATGCGGTGTGCATGTGCACATTGTAGCACACTCCGATTCTTTACGCGCGCGCCCTAGCGCGATAAAATATGCGCGATGTCTTGCCATTTTTCCAGATCAAGCGGGCGCGTGCGCCCGACGACCTCATCCAACGAGACGTCTTGCATCGCATTGCCGTGCAAACCAATCATCACGCCACTTTTGCCAGACCGCAGGACATCCACCGCGCGGACGCCCATCCGTGTGGCCAGCAAACGGTCAAAAGCCGTCGGGCTGCCGCCGCGCTGGGTGTGGCCCAAGATCACGACGCGCACTTCGAACCCCACGTTCTGCGAGTCCTCGCAAAAGCGCGCGATTTCCTGAATATGCGGGTTGGCGCCTTCGGCCACTACGCCAATCGCATGATTTTTGCCGCGCAGATACGAATCTTCTAGCGCCTGGGCGATCTGCTCGGTCGTCAGCGGCTTTTCGGGGATGTGCACCACTTCCGCCCCGCCCAAAATGGCGGCCATCATAGAGAGATAACCGCTGTTGCGGCCCATGGCCTCGATCAAAAAAGCGCGTTCGTGGCTGCTAGCCGTGTCGCGAATGCGGTCGATGGCGTCCAGAATGGTATTCAAAGCCGTGTCCACCCCAATCGCCGTATCGGTGCCATAAATATCGTTGTCGATAGTGCCGGGGATGCCCACCACGGGGAAGCCAAGCTCGTGGAGTGCCTTCGCCCCACTCAGCGACCCATCCCCACCGATGACGACTAAGCCTTCGATGCCCATTTCATTCAAGCGCCGCAGCCCGCGCCGCTGGCCCAGGGCCTCCCGAAAGCCGGGTTCGCGCGCGGTTTGCAATATCGTGCCCCCGCGTTGGATGATGCCGCTAACCTCACGATGCCCCATTAACTCGAAATCGCCCGCCAACAAACCTTTGTAAGCCTGGCGGACGCCATATACTTCAATACCATAGGCCAGCCCGGTGCGCACCACAGCGCGGATAGCCGCGTTCATGCCGGGCGCGTCGCCGCCACTGGTCATCACAGCGATTCGTTTCACGATAACCTCCCTCGTCGAGACTAACGTTTTATTCTACCGTTCTAGCGTTAAGCCCAGGTTAAGGACAGCCGGACAGCTTGCCAGAAATTCAGCGGGGCATTTTTGTGCAAGTCTACCGAGATGTACGGTACAATGACAGTGCTCATTACGCCACAACAGGATGCAAGGCTTCACAATTACCATGCGTACCCCACCCGATTATCAGGTTATTCCCCCTGACGATAGCTTTTATGATGCGCCGAACTACGGTGTTGACGATGATGGCGACCCCGTACCTATCGGCGGCGGTTGCGTCAGCGGCCCACTGCGCATTGCCGTCGTCATCATTATGATTTTGGCTCTGGTGGGCGGTATGCTCTGGCAAGCCTGGGGCGTCATGCCCCAATTGTTGGGCTACTGGCAAAACGATTATCGGCTGGTGCTACGGACCGTCTATGCGGGGGATTGCGCGGCCTGGTCGGGCGGAGAGGGGCAGTCGATCACCCCCGCGCGGCAGATGTGCGTATGCGGCACCCTGCAAAGTGGCCAAGAGCATGCGCATGTAGAGATCGAACTACGGGCCCCAGACGGGGCCCGCGTGAGCCAAGCGGCCCTGTACGAACGCGCCTCTGGCCCGTTTTGCCATACCTTGCAAGCCGAAACCCTGCTAGAACCGGGCCGTTATACGCTGGTGGCCACACCGCGCCTCTCACGTCAGACCATCGCGCGGTTGGCATTTACCGTTCGCGATAATCGACCGGATATTTAAGGACACGACAAGGAGTCATACACGATGCCCGAAACCCTTTCTACGCCCGATGGTTTAACACTGCATGTGTATCATTGGCCGGTGCCCGAACCGCAAGGGGCCGTTTTGCTGATGCATGGGCTTAGCGAACACCTGGGCCGCTACGACCATGTGGCGCGCGCGCTCAACGCGGCGGGTTTGGCCGTATGGGGGGCCGATCATCGTGGCCATGGGCGCAGCACAGGCGAGCCGCGCGGCCATGTGCACGCTATCCCGCGTCTGGCGGATGATCAAGCGCTGCTATGGGCGCGGATGAAAGCGGCTCACCCAGATATACCGCGCTTTGTCATCGGGCATAGCATGGGCGGCAATGTCGCGACGCATTTCGCCCTGCGTCATCAAGACGAGATGCGCGGATTGGTCACCTCCGGCGCGGGGCTAATTCTCAATGTGTCTGGTGTGCTGGTGCCCACGGTGCGCCTTTTGGCGGGGGTAGCGCCCTTGGCCAGTAGTCCATCTAGCTTGCCCAGCAGCACCCTTTCCCACGATCCCGAAGTCGTGCGCGCCTATGACGACGATCCGCTAGTGTACCATGGCAACCCGCGTTTCGGAACCATCCAAGCGCTGATCGCGGGCGGGCAGGATGCGCTACAACGCGCCGAAAGCCTGCACATCCCGCTGTTGATTATGCATGGTAGCGCCGATGAACTCGTCCCGGCCCGGGCTAGCCAGGCGCTCTACGGGGGGGCTAGCTCGGCGGACAAAACGCTGAAGGTGTATCCCGAACTGTATCACGAGATTTTCAACGAAACCGACAAAGCAGCCGTCTTGGCCGACCTGACTGCCTGGTTGCAAGCGCATCTATAACGTAACTGCATTGGGTTTCTCAGGCGCACACATTACAATGGATTCAGACCGATAAGCTGCGGAGAATATGATGAGTGATAACCCACTCGATATGAATCAAATCGTATCGCTAATCAAAGCTGGTGAGAAACTCCAAGCGCGCGAACAATTGCTCGGCATCCTGCGCCAAGACCCCCATAACGACCAAGCCTGGCTGTATATGGCTGCCTGCGCGCGCAACAAAACCGAATTCGCGCATAGCGTCCAGCGTGCGCTCACCCTGAATCCGCGCAACGCGCAAGCCCTGCGCCTGGCCGAGCAACATGGCATCGATTTACCCCAAGCTGCCGCCGCCCCCCAGCGCCGTAATCGGCGCCAAAAACGCCAGATGAAAGCCCAAAACCGGCGCGGCGGCAGTAGCCGCCTGCGGGTAATCGTGTTGCTCTTGCTCATCGTGTTGCTGGCTGGCGCAGGGGCCTTGTTGGTGCTCATGGGCGGGGATGATGATAGTGAAGCCGAGACAGAGCCGATTGCTGAAGCGACCGCAGCCGCTACAGCAGACGCCACCCCCGAAGCCACCACCGAAGCCACGCCCGA
>DAOTVD010000109.1:0-12134 GCA_034437075.1 Anaerolineae bacterium | reverse complement strand
GGATTTGGTGGTGGGGCTGAATTATCGCCTGTTTGATATTCCGACGCTCAGCCCGCGCGGGATTCCTGGGCATCGGCCCGCCTGGTCGCCAGATGGGCAGCGCCTAGCGATAGTCTTACCCACCGACTACGCGACCGATATTTTCATCATGAACGCGGATGGGTCAAATTTTCGCAATTTGACCGAAAGCGGCGGTTATGATCTCTACCCGGCCTTTTCGCCGGATAGCCAACGCTTGGCTTTTGTCTCGAACCGTGCCGAGTGCCCAACCTACGCGCCCGGCGCGCCGGATACCTGCGATGGGCCGACGGTCACGCCGCCCCAAAGCGGTAATTTACAGGTGTTGAGCCTGAACACGGGCGTAGTTCGCCAACTGACCGACATCACGCTCAGTGGCACGCCGCGCTGGCTTACTGAGTCGCGGGTGGGGTTTTCTACTAGCGGCGGAAATGCCCTGAGCGAGACCAGCGAAGTTTGGCAGGTGGATGTCGTGGCCGGAACCGCCGTGCGCATCAGCGACCCGGCGTTCTTTAGCGTCGCGGATGCCTGGTCGGCAGATGGCGAGCGCGTGGTTTACCAACGGATTGGTGAAACGACCACGACTGTCCTGGCGAATAACCTGGGGACGATCTTGGGCACAACAGAGGAGTTTATCTTCCCCCGCTTTGGGATGCGCGCGGATTGGTCGCCAGATGGCGAGTTTTTCGCGCTAGGGGGGCGCAATGGCCAATGTCCATACGGCATCATGGTCTTTGATGCCGCGTTCGAACAAATCACGCAGCCTTCGCGGAGTTTGCTGGCGTGCGACCCTATCTACGCGCCTTTGGGGCGGTACATGGCGTATATGGGTATTCGGCCCTCCACAGTAACCGATGGCCGGTTGGATATTTACGTGGCCAATCTGAACGGCTTGGGGGCGGTGAACTTCACGAGCGATTTGCAAGGGCGGACGGTCTTGCTGGGTTGGGTGGGGCCAACCCCCGCCACGCCCGAGGAATAATTACACGCTCTGGCAGGCCGCGCATTCGCCAAATATCTGCAACAGGTGCGAACGCGGGCGAAAATTGCTAACCTGCGCGATGCGCTCTATCAACGTCGTAATGGTGTCGTCCTGCACATATTCTGTGATGCCGCAGTTCTCGCAGATGAGTAAATACCAATTATCTGAGGAGGCCGGTAGAAACGTATGGCAACCTTCATGAATGCGCTGGATGAGGCCCAAGTCTTCCATTTTTTCCAGCGTACGGTAAACCGTCATGCGCCCCAGGTGCGGATATTGGGCGCGGGCCAGGTCATACACTTCCGCCGGGCTCAGGGGGCGTTCTTGTTGCACAACCGTCTCAATGATGGCTTCCATCGGCTTGGTCAGGCGATAACCGCTTTGCCGGATTGCCTCCAGCCATTTTTGTTCGCGCGGGTTGGTCATGGTGGGTCACTCGCAAGTTTTACTTTATCATCTTTATTGTAACACTATCGCCCCAGGGTGTGAGCCTATAATTGTGCCGCCTCTACTAATCGTTATGTAACCGCCAAGGAGCTTCAAACCGATGTCCGATGTAATCGCAGAATTGCCCCAACCGCAAGACGCGCCCCACATTCGCAAATTTAACACCTTTCGCGGGGTATTTTTACCCACCTTGCTGACCATTTTGGGCGCGATTATGTACTTACGCACGGGCTGGATTGTCGGGCATGCGGGCTTGGGCGGCGCGATACTCATTATCCTGATGGCCAAAGTCATCACGTTTTCGACGGCGCTATCCATCGCCTCGGTGGCGACCAATATCCGCGTGAAGGCGGGCGGCGCCTTTTCGATTATCTCGCAATCTTTGGGCCTGGAAGTCAGCGGCAGCGTTAGCGTGCCGTTTTACCTAGCACAGGCCATCGCCGTCGCGCTGTACGTGTTCGCGTTTACAGAAGGCTGGTTGCGCATCTTTCCCGGCCATCCAGAGGCGCTGGTCATCTTCGGGAGTTTCGCGATGATCTTCGCCATCGCGTTCATTAGCGCGAATCTGGCTTCGCGGGCGCATTTCCTCATCCTCGCGATTCAAATCATCGCGCTAGGGTCGGTGTTCCTCGGGAGTTTCAGCGTGCTGGATGCCGAAGGCATGACCGAAACACCCCAAGTATGGGGCGAATTCGACGCTGGGAATTTTTGGGTGATGTTCGCGGTCTTCTTTCCGGCGGTGACGGGCATTTTGGCCGGGGTGAATCTCTCTGGCCAATTGGAAAACCCGCGCCGCAGCATCCCTATTGGGCTGATCGGGGCGGTTGTGGTGACGAGTATCGTCTATTTGGCGCTGGCCTACTGGTTTTCGCGCGTGGCGCCGCCTGCCGAATTGCAAGACAATTTCTTGATTATGGTGGATGAAGCGGCTTTTGGCCCGGTGATCCTGGCCGGGTTGCTGGCGGCAACCTTTTCGGCGGGGCTGACATCGCTGGTAGGCGCGCCGCGCATCCTGCAAGCTATCGCAGAGAACGACATCCTGCCGGGGGGTGATCGGCTAGCGGAACTTTCGGCGAGTGGCGAACCGCGCAAGGCGATGTGGATCACCGGCGGTATTACCCTCACGGCGCTGATTATTGGTTTGTTGGCCGGGGGGCTGAACGCCATCGCGCCCTTCATGACCATGTTTTTCCTCATCACCTACGCCGCGCTGAATGGTGTGGTACTGCTGGAACAACTTTTGGGCTTGGTCAGCTTCCGGCCTCATTTTCGGGTGCCCATGGCCGTGCCGTTTGTGGGGTTGGTGGGGTGTTTGCTGGCGATGTTCCTCATCAACCCCTTGTTTAGCCTGGGGGCAATGGCAGTCATCGTGGGGTTATATGCGTATCTCTCGCGCCGCCAACTGACCAACCCCTGGGGCGATGTGCGCAGCGGTTTGTTCGTTACCCTGGCCGAATGGGCTGCCAAGCGCGTGACCCACATGCCCGACACCCAAGAGCGCGCCTGGAAACCGAATTTACTCGTCCCGGTGATCAGCACCGAAGAACTCCTGGGCGGCTATCGCTTTTTGAACGCGCTCACTCATCCGCGTGGGTCGGTGCATGTGTTGGGGCTGTATAAACCCGGCGAGCGGCATCTCGTGGCAGGGTCGGAGGACGTGGTGCAAGCGTTTTTGCGCGATGGCATCTTCTCGCGCGTGGCCTATTTGCAGGACGAACACCAAATGCAGGGCTTACGCCTGGGCCTAGAAACCCTGCACAGCGCGTTTTTTCGCCCGAACGCAATCTTTATGTCCATTGATGACGACACGGACGAAGAAGAACTGAACAAGCTGTTGCGCCATGCTCAGGATATGCAAACGGGCGCTATTCTATTCGCGCAGCATCCGATAGCGCGCCTGGGCCGCGAACAGACCATTAATGTGTGGATTCGCGATCAGAGCCCGCAATGGGAAGTTAGCCTGCGCCTGAGCCGGCTCGATCTGTCGTTGTTGCTGGCGTATCAGGTAGCGCGCAATTGGCAAGGCGACATCAATCTGATTACGGTGATCAGTGACCCGGCCCAGCAAGCAAACGGCCAAGCATTTTTGAAAGAATTGATCGACGTGGGACGCATGCCGCGCGGCACCCAAGCGCTTGTGCATGTGGGGGATTTTACGGATTATCTGCTTATGGCCCCGCGTGCCGATTTGCAAATCTTCGGGATGGATCGGCGGGCCAACGTGGAACTCATGCACCAGGTGGTGTTGCTCAACCGAACGTCGTGCATTTTTGTGCAAGACTCTGGCCTGGAAAGCGCCCTGGCCTAACGCCCGTACAACGCTTCGACATGCTGAAGCAATTCGCGCGGGGAAAACGGCTTCACGAGGTAGACATCTGCGCCCGCTTGGCGTCCTTCTTCGCGCTGGGCGGGTTGGCCGCGCGCCGTCACCAGGATGACATTCGGCGGTTGGGGCGCAAAATGTGTTTTGATCTTCGCACAGACGGTCAGGCCATCCAACTCGGGGAGCATGACATCTAACACAACCAAAGACGGGCGTTCTTCAAAAGCGAGGTCTAACGCCGCTTGGCCATTACTAGCGGTGCGTGTTTCGTAACCTTTCATTTCCAGCCGCCTTTGCATGATGAGCAAAATATCACGATCATCTTCGGCAATCAAAATATAGCCCATGGGTAACCTCAATATCTATCTCATCTTATCGGCGCACGGGTTGCTTATTCGTATTGTACTGCGCGCGGCATTTCGGGCAAGTCTGGTACAACACGGTATTTGCTCCCTGGGCAGGGGCTGTGTATGATGATGCCATCATCACTCGCTGGGAGGAAAAGCCCATGAACACACGAACCGCGCGTATCATTCGCGCCCGGCGGCGGCGGCGCCACCAACAAACCCGCAACGCGGGCCACATCCTCAAATGGATTATCGGCAGCTTGGGCAGTGTTATGGCCCTGATGGTGTTAGGTGTTCTGGGGATTATCGGCACAGGCGTGGGTATCTATCTTTACTACGCGAACGAACTGCCGCCCCCGGCCAGCATCGCCCGCGCCCAAGAACAATCTTCCCAAACCACGGTGATGTATGATCGCACGGGGGAGACAATTATCTATGAGGTGATGCCGCCCACCGAAGGCGACCGCCAACAGGTCGCCATCGAGGATTTACCGCCCTATATCGCCCAGGCGACCGTGGCCCTTGAAGACGCCAGCTTCTACGAAAATCCCGGTTTTGATGTACGCGGGATCGCGCGTGCGATGTGGACAAACCTGACCGGGGGCACCGTCCAAGGTGGCAGCACCATCACCCAGCAATTGGTCAAAAATGTGTTAATCCCCGAAGAAGAGCGGGGCGCCCTGAGCGTAGATCGCAAGATTCGCGAATTGATCTTGGCTAGCGAAATCTCGCGCTTGTACAGCAAAGACCAGATCATGGAATGGTATCTGAATACTAATTTCTACGGCAATCTGGCATATGGCATCGAAGCCGCCGCGCGGGTGTACTTTGATAAATCGGCGCGCGAACTGACCCTGGCCGAAGCGGCGCTGCTGGTCGCGATTCCGCAGTTCCCAGCCCAAAACCCCATTGATAATCCTGAAAACGCGCGTACCCGCCAGGCTGTTGTGCTGCGCGAAATGGTGAACGAAGGCTATATCTCGCAGGCCGAAGCCGACGCCGCGCTAGCCGAACAGATCATCATCCGGCCTTTTGGCAGCCGTTTCGAACTCATCGCGCCCCATTTTTCGCTGTATGCGCGCGCCGAGGCCGAACGCCTGCTCAATGAACAAGGGCGCGATGGCAGCTTTTTGGTCTCGCAGGGGGGGCTGCGCATCTACACGACCCTGGATGTCGATTTACAAGACCAGATGGAATGCGCCGCGCGCACACACGTCACGCGCCTGGATGGTGCCGAACCGAGCTTTGTCCATAATGCGCGGGATGGCCAAGCCTGCCGCGCCGCTGACGCTTTGCCCCCTCTGCCGGATGATATGCTCGGGGCCGAGCGGCATGTGACCAACGCGGCGGGGGTCGTGCTGCGCGCTGAAACGGGCGAAATCATGGCCATGTTGGGCAGTGTCGATTATTGGAACGAGGGCATTGATGGCAATTTCAACGTCGCCACCGCCGAACGCCAACCGGGTTCCGTGTTTAAGCCTGTGGTCTACCTAACCGCGTTCTTGACCCCCATTGACACTAGCAATATCGTGACCCCGGCCACGATGCTCAACGATGTCGAAACCGAATTCAACAATAGCGGCCAACCTTACGTGCCGCAGAATTTCGACCGTCAATTTCATGGCCCGGTGAGCGTGCGGGATGCCCTGGCGAACTCGTATAATGTGCCCGTGGTGCAAGTGCTCAACTGGGTCGGGCTGAGCCCAGTCATCCGCACGGCGCACCGCATGGGGATTAATTCGCTGAACGAAAACCTGAGTGAATACGGGTTGTCGCTAGCCCTGGGCGCGGGCGAGGTCACCTTGCTGGACATGACCTATACGTACAACGTCATGAATACGCTGGGCTATGGCGTGGGCGTTCCGGTGCATACCAGCCGCGCGCGGCAGGGCTTCCGGCAACTCGACCCCACGACGATTTTGCGTATTGAAACGTCGGAGGGCGACATTTTGTGGGAGTTCTCCGAACAGCGCGGCACGTTTGACCGCCGCCTGATTATGCCCTCGGGCATGGCGTACATTATGACGGATATTTTGGCCGATGAAGAAGCTCGCTTAGAGCAATTCGCGTCGGATAATCCGCTGGAACTGGCCCGCCCCGCCGCCGCCAAAACGGGCACCACGGATGATAACCGCGATAGCTGGACAATTGGCTATACGCCGCAGTACACCACCGGCGTCTGGGTCGGCAACAATGATAACCGTTCTATGACGGATGTGACCGGCATCACTGGCGCGGCGCCCATCTGGCACGCGATTATGGAATATCTGCACACGCGCGACGCCGTGCCACCCATCGCCTGGACACGCCCCGGCACGGTGGTCGAACAAACCGTGTGTTTGTGGTCGGGCTTATTGCCCACGGGCGATTGCCCGCAGGTGCCGCGCGAAATATTCTACGTCGATACGGTCAATGGCGTGGATTACCGCCCCCAACGTGCGGACGATATGTGGTATCGGTTGGCGGTGGATACTTGCAACAATAGCCGAGCCAACGAAACAACCCCGCCCCAATGCGTGCAAGAGAACGTCTTTTTTGACTTTCCACCCGAGATGCAACCCTGGGCCGCAGCCAACGCGCCCGATCTATTGCCGCCCGAAGATGAAGGCGTGGTGCTGACCGACTCGCAGTTTAGCCCAGTCGCGCTGGTGTCGCCGCGCTTTCCCGACCAAATCAGCGGGGTCATCGAGATTTATGGCAACACGAACGTGGATGATTTGAGCTATTTTCAGGTGGGGTTTGGCCCAGGTAACGAGCCCTCTAGCTTTGTGCAGATTGGGCCAAATGGGGATGTGGCAGATTTTAACCAATTGTTGGGCGAATGGGACACCCGCCCCCTAGAAGATGGTGTGTATACCCTGCGCTTACAGGTCATCCGCGCGGACAATAGCGTGGAGTCGGCCTCTACGCGCGTAACCGTGGACAATACACCGCCTGAAATCCGGCTGACGGCACCCCAAGAGGCCGCGACCTTGAGCGCTCAAGACGATGTCATCGTGGTGCTCGAAAGCGAAGTCTTCGATCTGGGCAATATTGATCGGGTCGAATTCTATGCCAACGACCGCGATAATCCAAACACCGCCCCCGGCGATGTGGCGGGCGTTCTGCTGGGCAGCAGCGACGCATTCCCTTACACCTACACCTGGACGATTGACGACGATGGCCCGCGCACATTTTGGGCGGTGGCCATAGACCAAGCCGGCAACGAAACAGCCAGCAACCGCGTCACCATCAATCTACGCTAGGTTTAGCGCGGGGCGATGGCGTGCTGTTGGTAAGCCTGGTGGACTTTCTCGCGGAGTTCGGCGGGCAAAATGGGTTTGGTGAGAAAGTCATACGCCCCGGCATCGTAAGCCGCCGCGCGGATATGGTTAGCGTAAGTTCCGGTATAAATGATGATTGGCGTCTGCGCGAGGGCCGGCATGTCTTTTATCTGCTGGCAGGTTTGCAAGCCATCCAGCATGGGCATATCAAAATCCATGACGATCACATCAGGATGAATCTCCAAGGCCATATCAATCGCATCTTGGCCGTCTTCGGCCTCGAAAATACGCCACCCACTACGCTCTAACGTCAAGCGCAAGATCATCCGCATATCTTCTAAATCATCGACCACAAGGACTTTAGGTTTATCCGAGGTCATCCGACTGATCCTAACCACTTGTTAACCGTACCCGAATAGTATCTTAACGTTCGGGTCTATTCATTATACATCAATTCTTTTTCAAGGGTAGGGGATGTGTCCCCAGGGCGCACATTAGCGCCAACTATCCTGTAGCTTCGGGGCGAGTTTCGCTATAATGGGCCTGATTGGGTTCAGGAGGATTTTCAACGTGAAAAAAATACATATCGGTTTCTTGCTTGTGACGATTTGCCTGTTGGGCGCGCTGTGGTTCGCGCCTGTTTATACCGTCAGTGCCGCCGAGGATGACCACGCCGCCGAAACGCACGGCGACGAAAGCGAAGTGATCAGCCCACGCGGGCCAGGGGCTGTCATCATCATGATCGGGCTGGCCGCGATTGGATTGGTCGGCTTGGCGTACTCGACACGCACCACAGAGGATGCGAATACTTAACGCAGACCAGGGTGCATCCATAACGGTATTGTCCCTGAGATATTGGTAGATTGAGGATTGCTATATGACACACACCACCTGGGAAAAAAACCCAGAGAACGCGCGCGCCTGGCAGACCTACCTGGCCGCGCGGGGCAAATATCTGGTAATTGGCCTCGTTTTGCTGGCGGCGGTGGGCTATATGGTGGTCAGCGGCATGGCCACCGCACGCTATTATATTACCGTCGCCGAACTGGTGAACGACCCCGAGCGCATCGGGCAGGATGTGCGCGTGGCGGGCGCTGTGGATGGCGATTCGGTCGTCTTCGACCCCGACACCCAGCAATTACAGTTCACGATCATCAATATTCCAGGCGATGCGGACGAAATCCGCGCGCAAGGCGGCCTGGAAAATGTGCTCATCAATGCGAAAGATGACCCCAGCGCGGCGCGCATGACCGTGACCATCGAACAGGCCGAAATCCCCGACTTGCTCTACCAGCCGCATGTGCAAGCTATCGTGGAAGGCTACCTGAACGACGACGGCAGCTTCACGGGGACGAACCTGATGCTGAAATGCCCCACGCGCTACGAAGAAGAAGCCCCCAACCAAATCGCGGAGCAGGGATAAACGCCCATGCTGGCCGATATTGGAATTATCGCGCTTTTTCTGGCGTTTTTGGCTTCCGTGGCCGGGACGGGCCTCGCCTTGTGGAGCACCCGCCGCCCCGATGAACGCTTGTTGCGCAGCGCGCGTAATGCATTCGTCCTAACCCTGCCCTTGCTGGGCTTGGTGGCCATTTTGCTCATCGTCGCGCAAGTCAGCGGGCACTATCACATCGCGTATGTGAACAACGTCAGCAAAGACGCACAGCCCTTGCTGCTGAAAATCACGGCTTTATGGGGCGGGCAATCCGGCTCGTTGATTTTGTGGTCGTTTATGCTCAGTGGCTTCACCGTGGCGGCGCTGTGGCTGAACTGGCGCACCGAGCGCCACCTGATGCCCTGGATGATGGTTGTCTCGGGCGTCACGCTGACGTTTTTTCTGGTGCTGAACAATTTTTACGAAAACCCCTTCGCGCGTTACTGGTCGTTGCCGGATGGCAATATCGAGATTGCGCTAGTCGCGCCCTCCGAGAGCTTGCCCGCGTATCCGTACCAATCTGAGGAACACGGCGAATTCTTCCATACGGCGCAGCATGAAACTTTTGCAGGCGCGCCGGACGCGCGCCTGGATGGCCGGGGCCTGAATCCGCTGCTGCGCCACCCCGGCATGATTATCCATCCGCCGATGTTGTATCTCGGCTTTACGGGCTTCATGATCCCGTTTGCGTTTGCCATGGCTGCGCTGCTGAAGGGCGATTTTAGTAATCTGTGGATCAGCGCCACGCGCCGTTGGAGCGTCATCGCGTGGATGTTCCTCTCGATTGGTATCATCCTGGGCGGGCGTTGGGCCTATGATGTGCTGGGCTGGGGCGGCTATTGGGGTTGGGACCCGGTCGAAAATTCGTCCTTGTTGCCCTGGTTGACGGGCACGGCCTTTTTGCATAGCGTCATGATCCAAGAGCGGCGCGGGATGCTAAAGGGCTGGAATATGTTCATGATTATCCTGACGTATATCCTGATGCTCTTTGGCACAGTCGCCACGCGCACGGGGTTACTCAGCAGCGTCCATACGTTTGCCCAAAGCCCGCTGGCTTTGCCCATGGGCGGCTTTTTGGCCGCCACGGCGCTCGTCTGTGTGGGCGTGTTCGTGTGGCGCGGCTCGCAAGGTGCCTTCCGCAACGACCACCGCATAGAAAGCCTGTTCAGCCGCGAGAGCCTCTTTTTGTTCAATAACTGGATTTTTCTAGCGCTGACGGTGGTCATTTTCTGGGGCACCTGGGCCGAACTCATCACGGGCATGTTGCAAGACGCGGGTTTTGTGGCCAATACCATCAACCTGGGGCCGGAATACTACGAGATGATTACGCCCTGGCTGTTTGGTGTTTTGTTTGTGCTGATGGGCGTGGCCCCGCTGGCGGCCTGGCGCAAAGCCTCAGCGGCGCGAGTGGGGCGCGCTATTCGCGTGCCTACGGCTCTGACCGCGCTTCTCGTGATCGGCTTGTTGGCTTGGGGCGTGGATGCGCTGGTCGTCTTGTCGATTGGGCTGGTGGCCTTTGCGGGATTCGCGACGCTGACCGAACTGTATAAGGGGGCGGCGGCGCGGCACAAAACCCACGCCGAACCCTTCACGCTGGCTTTCGGGCGGCTTTTTGCGCGTGACCGTCGCCGCTACGGCGGCTATACCATCCATCTTGGCGTCGTGATTATCGGCATCGGGATTATCGGCAGCACGGCGTTTCAGGAAATCCGCCAGCGCACGCTCGCGCCCGGCGAATTCATCGAGATTGGGCCGTATCTGGTGCAGTACGACGAAGCCTACAATGCGCGAGCCATCGACGGGCGCGATATGTTCATCGCGAATGTGTCGCTGTGGCGGGATGGCGAATACGTGACCCAGCTACGCCCTCGGCGCGACATCTTCGAAGGCGACAGCATGCCCATGACCATCGCTGGGACGCATAGCACGGTTGAAAATGACGTTTACGCGCTCATCACATTTTGGGAAGACGACCGGATTACCTTCCGGGTGTATCTCAATCCACTGGTTGCTTTGGTCTGGTGGGGCGGGGCTTTGTTCGTCGTTGGCACGGTCATCGCGGTCTATCCGCAGCCGGAAAAACGCCGTAAGGCGGCCCGCGCGCCAGAGCCGCACCTCAATCGCGCGCAAGCCGCCGCAGGGGATTAACGCCATGCGCCGTTTGATGATCATTGGCGGCCTATTGGCGATGCTCGCCGCGAGTGTCGCGGGCGTGCGCGCCCAGTTCGCCGGGGAAGACCTGCCGCCGGGCGTGCAAGGCGAGGATGTCTATCGCGTATCCAGCGAAATCTATTGCGACGTGTGCGAGGGCGTCCCCGTGAGCGATTGCCCCACGGCCACCTGCGCGGGCTGGCGCCAAGAAATCGCCAATTTATTGGGCGAAGGCTATAGCGACCAGGCCATTGTAGAAGAAATGACCCGCCGTTACGGGGACGAAGTCTCTCCCGTGCCGGTGGATCGCGAGCGGCGTCTGGTCGCGCTGGGCTTGCCCATCGCGTTGATCGTTGTCATCGGGCTGGGCATGGGGTGGCAAGTCTGGCGCTTGCGCGCCTACCAACAATCGCGCGCGCAGGTCGCCGCTGCGCAGGCTGGCGACCTGCCCGGTTATGTGCGGCCTGTGCCAGATAACGTTGATCCGGTATATTTGACCCGCTTCCTAAAGCGTTTAGAGGATGATTAAATGACCGAAAAACCGCTTGATCTGTATGGCGATGAGTCTCCCATCGGGGCAGCACCCGCGCCCGGGGGCAAAATGACGCCCTTTGGCCTGACGGTGCTGGCGGCGGCAATCTTAATGATCGGCGTCGTCTTGTGGGCCATTTATGATAATTCGCGTGGTGGCCTGGAAGGCGGCCCCGCCCCAGAATTTACGCTGCCGCTCATCGGCGCGGAGGGCGAATTTGACCTAGCCGAGCATCGCGGGAATGTGGTGGTGATCAATTTCTGGGGCAGTTGGTGCCCGCCTTGCCGGGCCGAAGCGCCCATGCTGCAAAGTGCCTATGCGGATTATCAAAGCGAGGGCGTCGTCTTTGTGGGTATCGCGGTGGATGACACCGCAACAAACGCGCTAGCCTTTATGGATGAATTCGGCATCACTTACCCGAATGTGATGGACATCGGCGGCGAAATGGAAGATGCCTACCGCACGCAAGGCGTGCCGGAAACCTTCGTCATCGACCGAGACGGCGATATTCATACATTCTTCTTTGCGCCGCCGCCCGAAAGCGATTTGCGCGCGGCCATCGAAGCCGCCCTGGAAACCTAAGCCGACTATGGAAACCCTGATTCCCTTGGGTCTGTTGGGCTTGATTATCGCGGG
>DAOTVD010000108.1:0-55930 GCA_034437075.1 Anaerolineae bacterium | reverse complement strand
GCATACTTTTCGCGTGGTGTGTGGTTACGCGGCAATAGGGATATGCTTTGCCATACCCGCCTGAGTAGGCCAATATAACCTAGGCAGGTTAACAACAAAGAAAGTACGGGTTAAATGGGTTTCACGGCTTAAAAAATTTCAGCAAAATTTTAGAACTGTAGATAAATAGATAACGCAAGAACCATCCCACGATACGCCCATCTGGCCGGGTACGCTGCGCAGAGGTTGCTGCGACGAGCTCCAATAATCTGTCTTCTAAGCGCTGAATGTACGGGGTGTAATGGCTGATAGCCTGCGCGCGCGCGTATCCGGCGCGGGCTAAGCGCTCACGCAATGCATCATCACCCAGCAATGTTACGAGCCCAGCGGCAATCTGGTCTGCGTGGTTGGGCACCACATACGCATCTTCGCCAGGGGTGACCAACTCATGCAAGCTGGGAAAATCCCCCACCAACACAGCACGGCGGCAGGCCCAAGCCTCTTGCACAGTACGCGGGAAATTATCGCTACGCGGCACACTGATGACCACATCCGCTAAGCTATAATACTTCGCCATGTCTTGGGGTGGGATGACTTCCGGCAATAGGCGCACCGCCGCCGCGATACCCAATTGGTCGATCTGATGCTGGATGCGCTGTTCATAAGCGGGGTCGGCATTGAAGCGCGTGATGAGCAAAACGGTTTGCGGATGCTCAGCCAATACAAGCGGCATGGCTTCCACAATTTGATCGATATTGTACAGAGGGCGCAAGGCCCGCGCCGAAAACAAGACGCGGGCCTCCGGCGCTAGCCCCAGCGCCTGACGTAAGGCGGTGCTATCCTGCGGCGGAAAATCGGCCAAATCAATTCCCCCACGTACCAACACCAGCTTATCGGGATGAACGCCCCAACTCTGAAAAATATCAAGGCTGGTTTGGGTGCGGCCTGTGACCAAGTCAGCCTGACCTATCAGGCGGCGTGTGGCTTGACGCCCTGCATATAGCAACTTGTTGAGTTGAAAAACGTCGCTGCCCTCGGTGCTGACCACTAATGGGCGCACACCGCTGGCCAGAACCGCCCAGGCTTCAACATTGGCGGCATAATGCACCTGAAACACCTCCGCCGGGCAACGACGCACCGCCCACCAGACCAGGAAAAAACGGGTCACTAGCCGCACAATCGGCAGCGGGATAATATCGCGAATGGGCATATATTGCACGGGTGGGGGAGGGGGCTCGCGGCCAATGACGGTAATATTGTGCCCATTTTGGGCCAAATAGCGGCTGTGCTCCGATATAAGCCACCCGGTGCCGATCATGCAAATATGGAGCGGCTCAGCGACGGTAGAACCAGACATCGTCATCCGGCAAACCGTAGAAGGGTAACAGCAAGGGTAATTCGCGCGCCCGCCAGCGGACGATCCCGGGCGCATTTTCGACACCGTCGCGCGGGTACTCGCGTAGCGCGGTGCAATCCGTCGTCACCAACTCGGCCAAGACCCAGCCAAAATCACTCAGATATTGGATGCGATACCATAAACCACCGGGGCCGGGCGCTTGGCCCATAATCTGCACGGGCGTCTCATTGCGGATATTGCCCATGTAGAAAAAGTCATCCCCTGGGCCAGCGCGCAGGCGCAACAAGCGCCCATCGGTGTTGATGCGCCCCGCGCAGCCATCCAACCAGCCTTCGATACGCGCAAAATTAATGGTAGGGGCCTCCGGCAGATGGATAACTTCGCTAGGCGTTTGCGCTAAGCGTAGCCCCTGGTCGCGCGTTAGGCGGATGGTTTGCTCATCGACCAGCACATCAACCGCGCCGTTGGCCGCCACCACATAATCCGTGCGGGTGTCGGGTCGGGCATCTAGCGCGACGTAACCGCGCGGGTTGGCCAGTTCGCCGCGCTGCGCCACCACGCGATAATCGACAAACTGGCCAGGAAAGGGAATATGCTGCACGGTGCGCCCAGTCTGCTGAAGGGTCACTTCGGCCCGGCCATCGGGCGCGGTTTGGTAGCGCGTCACGGCCAGCCCGGAGGCAGGCAAGAGCAAGAGGGTCGCATGTTCCAGGCGAATGAGCGCGCGGCCCAAGCGATCTGTGCGCACCTGATCCCCGACGCCCACGGGCGTCGTCGCGCCTTCGCGCAAGCGAAGCCATTCAGATGTTCCGGCGCGTTGAATCTCCACGCCCCATTGCGTGACGCGCAACAGGCCCGCGCGTTGGTCGTCGGATTGCGCGCTGATATGTAGCGGCGCCAACAAACTCGCCACCAACAGCAGATTAATCAACCACTTGCCAAATCGGTAATTCAACAAAAAATGTACTCCCTTGTCCTTCAGCGCTCTCTACCCAGATGCGGCCTTCATGTTCATCTATGATGGCTTTTACGAGGCTCAGGCCCAACCCCGTCCCCCGGATGTGTTTGGTCTGCGCCGTACGCACGCGGTAGAACTGGGTAAAGAGCTTATCTTGCGCCTCGCGCGGAATGCCATACCCATTATCCTCGATGACCACGCGCAGCATGGCTGGTTGCGCCCCATCCGCCGACGATTGGGGCTGGATGTGAAGGCGAACCCGCCCGCCGGCGGGGGTATATTTGAGGGCATTACCCACCAGATTGCTAAATGCCTGGCGCAGCATCCGCCCATCACCCGCCACGGGGGGCAGGGGGGTCGGCCAATCTCCGCCGAGTTGCTGCGCGTTTTGCTCGGCCTCTGGCTCATAGCGCGCGATGAGTTGCGCGAGTAAATCGTCCATTTCCACTGGCGCATGGTCGCGCTTGCCCGCGCTGAGTTGTTCCATATCCAGGATATTGTTGATGATTTCCAGCATATGCTCGGCAGCACCATTCATATTGCCCAAAAAGCGTTGGCTTTGGGGGCTCAGCGCGGCATCATCTTGCAAAATCTCGATGAAACCCATAATACTGCCCAGCGGGTTTTTCAAGTCGTGCGATAGCATACGCAACAAGCGCGTTTTAAGCATATTGAGCTGGGCGAGGCTCGTGACATTGCTGATGATGACGACCCAACGCGCGATGTCCGCCAGCAAAACTGCATCCAGATAATAAACGCGCGCGCCCTGGCGGATTTCCTCACGAAAAACAGTTTCGGTCTGAAATGCCGTAATGAGGCGCGCCCGCTGATCGTCATCCACATGCAAAGCCGCCAGCAAATGCTCGATACGCTGCCCGATATACGGTAGGGCGGATGTCTCGAACTCGTAGCCTACACTATCATTCATATGCCGGATACACCGCTCAGTATCCAGCACCAGAACGCCGCTCGGCGCGCCAGTCAAAATCCCTTCCAGCAGGCGATTCTGGTGCTGGGCTTGTTCGTAAAGCTGCGCGTTTTCCAGATGCGGGGCCGCGCCCTGGACTATCGCGGCCACAAGCCGCCGTTGCCGAGGCAGCAGACGCGCGCGGGTTTGCACAGTCACGCGCCCTAGGGTTTGCCCGCTGGCAACAAGCGGGATCATTAAGGCAGGGGCCGCGCTAGGGACTGTGCCCCAGGTGTAGGCGTGGGGCTCGATACCATCTAATTGGATAGTCCCGGCGCTGTGGGGAACGATGCGCGCGATGTCTTCGCTTAGATGCGGCAGCATATTTTGCACTGAAAGCCGCTGCCGCGCGGCAGCTTGGACGCTATGCAACAAAATTTCGGCACGCTCGCGCTGGCTGCGTTCTAGCGTGATGTTCATCCCCAGCATCAGCAGGGCGGTCAGCCCCAGCGCCGACCAGCCATACAATAAATTGAGGATCATTTGCTGCGTATCAAAGACCACAAACGCCACGACACTATACAGCAAGATCAGCCCCAATGCCGTCGCCAACATCCAGTACCAGCGTAAATGCGCATACAACAGCCCCGCGCCCACGGCAAGCACGATGACCAGCCCCACCTCGGCCCCAGGATCGACCCCGCGTAAAGGCTTTTGCTGGATCAACGTTTCGATGGCATTCGCGTGAATTTCTACACCCGAAAGGCTCTGGCCTTGCAACGCCAGCGGCGCGTTATAGCGATCCACCAGCCCCGTGGCATCCAGCAGGCCCACCAGCACGATCTTATCTTCAAATAAGCCCGGCACTACATCCCCCTGCACGACATCGCGCAAAGACACAACCGTGAATGCCTCGTTACTTGTTCCAAAATAATTATGCTGCCAGAGCCCGCGTTCATCCACATACAGCACACGATCCGGCGTGAGGTCGGGCGTGATGCGAAGCTGTGCGCCCTCGTTTTCTAACAAAGTAGGCGCCACCGCCGCCGGAATACCGCTATAGGTGAGATACGTCGCCAGGCTAAAGCCGAGGTGCAGCGCGCCATCGGAGGCTTGCATAAACGATGGTGCCCGCCGCACCGCGCCATCCACATCCACGACCGTGTTGATATAGCCGAGTTGATCGGCCACAGCGGCGAGTTCCGGCACAGGCGCTAGCGTTTGACGGTAGGCCAGGGCAGGACGCTCGGTGGATATGTCCAGCAAAAGCTGGGTACCATCCAGGGGCATGACGGTTCGTGTACGCGGGCCATCGGGGTTGAAACGCGCCGCTTGGATCGCTTCAACCAGAACGGCATCCTCGGGAGTCGGTTCGGCGAACAAGACATCGAAGGCCACGACACGCGCGCCATCCGCGTTCAATTGCGTGATCAAGTCGGCGTATACCGTCCGTGACCACTGCACCGGGGAACGCCCATAGGCCGCCAAGCTGGGATTGTCGATGGCCACGATAACCACCGTATCCGATGTAGCTTGGGGCAAAAAATAGAGATTATTCAGCGTTAGGCGCATGCTGGTAAATAGCCCCAGGCTGAGCATCGCCAAGACCAAAACAGCGATCATGAGCCCCACGCTCAGGCCGCGTTGGGTACGTTCACTCCACATCAGCCCGCGCATTTATTCGGTGGGCGTGGGCACGAGCAAGTCCTCAGGCGCGATGATGTCGCCCAAGTCTTCATACAATGCCGCATCTTCGGGGCCATGCGTGGCAGGGAAGACACGCAAACCCGCGCACCCATTCGCGAGGGTGACCTCCGGCAGGCGCACCCAGCCGAAGCCGTTTCGAAACATTATCCGATACCAAATATCGTTTTCCACGACGCCCATTAATGTCTCGATCTCGGCGGGTGGCAGGCTACCCACGCGCGGGAAGTCCTCCCCTGGCCCTTGCCGGACATTCACGCGCACATCGCCCAAGTCGGGCAATTGGCTAGAACAACCATCCAGGGCTGCATCTAGGCTCTCGAACGTATCCGCCACAACGACATCACTCAGCGCCTCATTCCGGGCTGAGCGCACCCCGGACCCCGGGCTTACCGTTGCGTTACCATCTTCGGCCAGGGCTTCGACTTGGCTTTCATCCACCAGCATAGCCGAACGTCCGTTGGGCTCCACGCGCACACGAAAGACCGTCCCGCGCGCGACCATGTCCATACCGGGCGTCTGTACATCATACGCGGAATTATCATCAACAAGGCGATTCAGGCGTTGCACGGTCTGCCCGGCCAAGACTTCAACCGAGAGGGTAAAGCCAGCGTCATCTGCTTCAAAGCGCGCGATGCGATATTCAGTTTCGGATAATAAATCTGTTTCGGTACCATCCGCAAAAAATATAATCCGGGCTTGGCCGCTTTCATCCGTGCGAATCGTATCCCCAACGCCCACAATCGCTTCCACCTGAATCGGCAGAAATGTCTCGGTATTGACCCGCCGAACTTCGACACCCGGCGCGAGAACCTCTAATACGGCGGCTTGTTCTTGGGCGATAGTTGGGGGGATAGCCCCCATCATCGCGCAAGCTATAGCACATGCGCCCAACCAGGCGCGATAGTGAATTCGCATACAGATGCTCGCTTTACAATCTTTTTATTGCTGCATTATAGCTAGCAATTCATCATTGGCACAAATCATAGGTCAATCCGGGTGAAGGTCAATCGGTATGACCACGTATTATGCGCGCCCATCTCGCTCCCCTATGGTGGGCCTGGTATAATCATCTGCCGATTTTCACCCAGCTACGGAGGCAACTTGAATACACTATCACGCTTCGGAAAATCGCTGCGCGCGCATCCGGGCCAGTGGTTGCTGATCTGGCTGAGCCTGTTGCCACTGTACTTCACCTGGAGCTACATCGACACCTACGGGCGCAGTTTCCCGGTCAATGACCAGTGGCTCAGGCCCCTGGATATTGCCGTGGCCACCGAAACGGGCGATTTAACCGTGGGTATGTTGGTGGACGATGTCGATGGTCATCGGGCGGTATTTTCGACAACGCTCACGGCGGCGGTCGCTTGGCTGACGGATTGGCAGATTCAATATGAACTGTATGCGATTCTATTTTTTTCGGCCATCCGCTGGATCATCTTATTTTTGCTGGTGCGTGCGGTCGCGCCAGACCTAAGCATCATGGCCTTATTGCCGCTTTCCTTGCTGGTGTTCTCGCCCCAGTTCTATCTCAATTGGCTAGCGGGCGTGTATTCGATGTGGACGTTTTCGTTTTTGTTCGCCGTCGGGGCGTTGTTTGTACTGACGCGCTTTTCTGTCGGATGGCGGGCGTGGGGTGGGGCGCTTTTGCTAGGGGTGGGCGCGGCGTTTTCGCAAGGCGCCGGGCTGATGCTCTTTCCGGTGATGCTGCTCACGGGCTGGATGTATGGGTATCGCCAGCCACTTTATTATGTCGGCCTGGGGGCCGCTCTGGCCCTGCCGCTCTATGCCTATCTGACCAATGACACATCTACGGGAGATGGGCTGAACACGGATACTTTACTGCAAGACCCGCTAACCGCGATGCGGTTTGGCCTGGCCTTTTTAGGCAATCCGTTTAGTTATGCGCTCGACATGGATTTACCCGTGTCGATTGGCCTGGCAGGCCTGGCGGTATTTCTGATGAATATCGCGTATTTGGGGTGGGCCGAGCGTGACCCGCGCCGCTTGGCGCCCTGGATAGGGCTAGCGGGCTTGGCGGCGGGCGTCGGCGCGATGGTGTACCTTACCCGCTATACCGAAGATCGGTTTATCTACGCCATTGAACAGCGCTACGCCATTTCAGCAGCCCATTTTTGGATCGCGGTTTTTGTGCTGGGCGCGTTGGCCGTGCGCCATAGCCTCGCCTACGAGACGCTCAGCCGGAGTGGGCTGGTAATGATCGGCGCCAATATAGCGCTTTTGCTCGCCACAAGTGCGTTATACACCCAAGCCAATATGTGGAACTGGCAGGCCACCAATAACCGCTATGGCCATGTGCTGGGTTACGACTTCACGCCGCCGGATGTCGAATGCCTGCGGGATTTTCCGCTAAGCCGCGATTTAGAATGCTTGCGTCGTTGGCCGTCTATCGGCGATGCCCACGAAAACGATATTTATCGCCTGGCCTATTACGATTTATCGCTATATGAAGGCCAAACGCCCGGCCATATCTTGCCGGAGCAAGCCTATCAGCCGGGCGCGCCCGTGGTGGTGGATACGCCCGACCCATGGATGAATGCTTATGTCGCGCGCTGGTGGTTGGCGAATGTGCCTGGCGAGTCGTTCTATCACTTGGCGCCGGACGCCGTAGAAGGCGAGCCGCCCCTAGACCGCTACGCGAATACCGTCGAAGACTTGGGCCTATCTGCGGCCCTGGGGCCGGACGTGCCGACCGTATGGTACATCCGCGCCGCCGACCAAGCCGCAACCGAAGCCGACCTGGCGGCGCAGATGGCCGAAGCCGGGTATCTGCCCACGGTGATTCCCTCGCTCGATGCACGGTACAACGCCCAACTGACGCGCATCCGCTTCGACCGCGCGCCAGAGGATACGGCACCCGATGCAGATTTTGAACCTTTCCGGCTCGTGGCTTGGGATGCCGCAGATCGCATTGCCGCCTGCGAGACGCTGACCGTGCAAACCTGGTGGGCTGCCGAGCGCATACCCGACTATAACGCCGGGGTGCGCGTCACGTTGCGCGGCGCGCAAGAGAACATCATCCTGGCCGAAAGCGCAGGAGGATTAACGCCCGTGCCGACGCAACTCTGGTCACCGGAGCAGCTATACCTGGATGAACGGTATCTGACGCTCCCTTGTTCGGCGGAGCCGGGCACTTATGATCTGCTCGTGAGCATCTTTAACCCGGATTCCGGCGAACTGCTGCCCCCCAACGATGACAATACAGAATTGGCCATCGTGGACGATAGCGCGCTTCTGGCTGACATCGAGGTGCACGCAGCGGACTAAGCGCCGCTATCGTCATAACCTTGCGGGTGGGTTTGATGCCAGGCCCAGGCGCTTTGCAAGATCGCGCCCAGGTTGCCAAATTCCTGATACCAGCCGAGTTCCTCTTGAATGGTGCGGCTATCGGCCACCAACACGGCAGGATCACCCGCGCGGCGCGGCCCCACGCTGGCCGGGATAGGGTGCCCGGTCACTTGCCGGGCCAACTCGATGACCTCTTTAACCGAATAGCCGCGCCCGTTGCCCAGGTTATACGCGCGGCTGGGGCCATCCGCCAGGGCTTCGAAGGCTAGGATATGCGCCTCGGCCAGATCGAAGACATGGATATAATCGCGCACGCAGGAGCCATCCGGCGTATCGTAATCATCCCCAAAAATGGTGATCTGCTCGCGCTGCCCAAGTGCGACTTGCAACACCAGCGGAATCAGATGTGTTTCGGGCGTATGATCTTCGCCGATAACCCCCTCGGGATGCGCGCCCGCCGCGTTGAAATAGCGCAGCGCGGCATATTTCAGCCCGTGTAGCTTGTCCATCCAATGCAAATAGCGTTCGATGATGGCTTTGCTTTCGCCGTAAGGACTGCCGGGCACGACCCGTTCCGTTTCGGGGATGGGCATATGCTCGGGGGCGTCAAACAAGTTGGCCGTGGACGACAAAATGAAACGCCCGACGCCTTGCGCGGTGGCGGCCTCTAACAAATGCGAGGCGGCCAGCACATTATCGCGCAGATACAGCCAGGGCTGTTCCACGCTTTCGCCGACTAGCGTGCGCGAGGCGAAGTGAAAAATGCCATCAAAGCGCTGCCCCGCAAAGAGCGCGGCCACATCCGCCGGATTGAGCAAATCGCCCTGCACGAAGGTCGCGCGCGGATGCAGCGCCGCCCGATGGCCGGTCGAAAGATTATCGAAGACGACGACTTCATAATCGGCTTCGATCAAGCGATATACGGTGTGGCTGCCGATATATCCGGCACCCCCAGTAACCAGAATTTTCATCATTTCCTCGTCATAAAAAGGCCCGCACAGCGTTTGATACCGCGCGGGCGCATCGGTTATATGTCGGTCGGGTTAACGCAAACGGATCACGGTCGTGCTCAGGGGCGGCAAGGTGGCTGCGGGCATGTAGTCCGTAAAGCCGCCCGCGTCGTTGATCTCTGGCGCGGCAATGTCTAGGTCGCCATAGATAACTTCGGGCGTCATGTCCTGGGGTAGGGCGGTCGCAACGCCATCATAGGTCAGCAAGACATTTTCTTGTGGGTCATCCGAGAGGTTAATGAGCACCAGCAGAATTTCATCCTCGGTATAGCGCAAAATGGGGTATACGCGGCTGGTATCGGCTTCGATTTGGGCCAGCAGGCCGCGCCGCAGGGCGGGCTCCGCGTTGCGCAAGTGGATCAAGTCGCGGTAATGGCTGAGCATCGAATCTGGGTCATTGGTCTGAGCGGCGACATTGGCTTGCTCGACGCCCTCGGTCAATGCGGCCCAGGGTTCATCGGCGGATGTGAAGCCCGCCGTGGGGGAGTCGTCCCAATGCATGGGCGTGCGCACTGCCGGATGCGACCCCTCGCCCGCCATCGCGATTTCCTCGCCGTAGTAGATAAAAGGCACGCCAGGATGCGTCAACAGGAGGCTAGCCGCCATGCGTGCCCGCGTGGGGTCATCCAACAATTGGCTGATAACGCGATCTTGATCGTGGTTAGTCAGGAATACGGCCATCTGGCCAGGCGGGTAAAATTCCAGAATTTGATCCTGGCGTCCCATGAAGTCCGAGGCCCGCCGCCCGAAGGCCGCGCCCAGCATTTCTTCGGCCAGTTCGAATTCAAAGACCATATCGACGCTTTCATCCACATAGCGCGAACTGGTAAAGCTGCTCGTCCAGACTTCGCCGATAGTCAACACATCCGGCGCGACACTTTCCAGGTAATCATGAAAATCCACCAGCCAATCGCGCGTGGCGGGCGTGTTGACCTGTTCTTCGCCATCTTCGATCAGATGCTGGATGGCATCCAGGCGGAAGCCATGCACGCCGACATCCTCCAGCCAGAAACGCGCGACCTCTTGCAATTCTGCCGTCACGGCGGGGTCGGTCAGGTTGAGGTCGGGCAATTCACGCGCAAAGGTGCCGTAAAAATAGCGGTCTTCATCCGGGGTGGGGTGCCACACGACCTGGCGTTCATTGCCCAGATAACCGGGGTTTTCATCCGCCCAGATGTAAAAATCCTCATAGGGCGCTTCGCCCGCCGCACTGGCCACAAACCAGGGATGCAATTCGGAGGTGTGGTTCACGACTAAATCGGTAATCACGACGATGCCACGCGCTTCGGCTTCGGCCATAAACTCGCGGAAGTCTTCCATGGTGCCGTAATCGGGGTTGATGCTGTAAAAGTCGGTCACATCATAGCCATGGTAGCTGGGCGAGCCGTTGACCGGCATCAGCCAGATGCCCGTAATGCCGAGATCATCCGTGGTGGCCGGGTCGCCGTCGTTCAGATAATCCAAGCGATCAATCATGCCCTGAATATCACCGATACCATCCCCATCGCTATCCTGAAAGCTGCGCACAAAAATTTCATAGAAAACGCGATCGTTCCACCAGGGCATGTCTGCGCTTGTCAGCGCATCCTCATCTTGCGCGGTGAGCGAGTAGGGGGCTAGCAAAGCGATCAGTAAAAGACTGAAGATAGGCCATTTAAGTTTCATGATATTTCCTCCTGAAAATCATGGTTAATCCGCCCCGGAGGGACGCGGATCGTTCGTCACAGCACTCAGTTGTTGATCTAAACAAGGCACATGCTGGCAATCGACGTCATCATCATCGGATTCGGAGTCGGCCAATTCCTGGCGTAACTGGGCGCGCACCTCGCTGAGCTTGGGTTCGATGGTCACGTAGGCTAAGCCCGCGCTAAGCCAACTGAGCACCGCGCCTGCAATCATCATAATGCGGAACATCTCCACAAACGATGCATTGATAGCTTCGCGAACGGTAGCCGTCGTTTCAGCGTCCAATTGATCGGGGATGGCCATCGCGCCCAGGTCGGCGGCGTTTTCGTCCAGAGTCGCGCGGGCCTCATCCGGCAGGGTGATGTCATCCAGGGATGCCCCCAGGGCCGCGCCAAAAATCACCAGCGCCAGCCCGCCCATAATCGCCGTGGCGAAGACCTGCGACGAACGCGACACGGCATTGTTGATCCCGGAGGCCACGCCCGCGTTATGCTGCGGCACAGACCCCATGACGGTGGTCGTCAGCGGGGCGACCGTGATGCCCATCCCGATGCCGATGAGCAAAAAGCCAGGGAAAAAGGTCGTCCAATAGGCATCTGGGCCACTGGTGATGCCCGGCAGGGCCAACGCGAAAAAGGCAAAACCCACGATTAATGGGCCAACCGTCAGCGGGGGGCGGGGGCCGTATTTATCCACCAGGCCGCCCGCCCAACGCGACATCAGCACCAGCAGAATCGAGAAGGGGAGCAGCGCAAACCCGGCGCGCGTTTCGCCATAACCCTGCACTTGCACCAGATTCAGCGGTATGAAGAACAACGCGCCGCCCAGCGCACCATATAAAAACAGCGTCAAGAGATTGGCGCCGCTGAACGTGCGCGAGCGAAACAGCTTTAGCGACATCATCGGATGCGCACTGCGCGCTTCTTGCAGCACAAAGGCACTCAGCCCCAGCACGCCGACGATTAACGCGCCGATGACGAACGGCTCTACTGGCTCGCCTGGCTCGCGGCCCAGTTCGATGAAGCCATACGTAATGCCCGCCATGCCCAGCGTGACCAAAAACGCGCCGAGGAAATCCAATTCTTTGGGCGCTTCGTCATCTTTGCTTTCGGGGACGCGCGTCACCAGCGCATAAGTCGCGGCAATGCCCAGCGGAATATTGATGAAAAATACGCCGCGCCATAGACCGTTCTCCGCCAGGATGCCACCCAAGACTGGCCCCAAAACGGAGGTCAAGGTCGTAAAGGACGCCCAAGTGCCGATGGCTTCGCCGCGTTTTTCTTCGCCAAAATAGGCTGAAATAATCGCCAGGCTGCCGGGCACCATCAGCGCGCCGCCGATGCCTTGCACGGCCCGCGCCACGATCAGAATACTGGTGGTGGGCGCGATGCCGCATACAAACGACGACACCGTGAAGACGATAATGCCGATGAGATAGACGCGCTTGCGCCCGAAGTGGTCGCCCAGCGAACCGCCCACCAGGATGAGCGCGGCCAGCAACAGCGCGAAAGCGTTCACGATCCATAATAGATCCGCCCCCGACGCGCCAAGGTCGCTTTGGATGGCAGGGAGCGCCACATTCAAAGCCGACCCACCAATGAAGGCCATACTCGAAGCGGAAATCGTAGCGAATAAGACCCAGCGCGCGGTGGCTGTATCTGAGGGTGCGGCGGCAGTGCGCATGCCTGGCTCCTGATTGCTTTTGAGTAAGTCCTCACATTGTAAAGGCAGTTGGCCGGGCCTGCCACCCAACCAAGTCACTTGCAAGTGGGCCATACATATGCCATAAGAGAGAGATACACCAGTCATTAACCGGAATGTCCTATGCAGAAATTACAATCAAGCCTGGGTTTCACAACTGAAGACCTGACCGCCAATCGCGAAGGCGAACTCAGCGCAGCCCAAAAAGACCGTTTTTCGAAAGTCCCGCCCATTGGTTGGCGCATCCTCAGCGCGATGGCCGTCGTAGTGGTTATCGCGATACTCGCCGCCGCGACCGCCAGCCCAGTGGCCGCCGTGCTCATCGGCATTTTGGGTATCGGGATCATTATACTGTTTTACACAGCCAGCCATGGCGACACGCCCGCCGACGCACCCACGCCCGTCGAAATAATCGAGGGCACTGTGCAGCGTGCGTATAACGTCAATCCGCTCAACAATGCCCAGCCCTATAACATCGTGGTGCGGGGCAAACGCTTTTCGCTGCCCTATGAAGCCTACGAAGTCATCGAAGATGGCACATACTGGCGCGTGTATCATCTGCCGCCGCTCAAACAACCGCTGAGCATGGAACCCGCCGAAGCACCCAACCAGCCCGCCTACGACGTGCCGACTGTGCCCATAGAAGATGCCGAATTAACCCTGCCCGAACCACTCAACGAGACGGACGATAAGCGCCTGCAAGACGCGCTCGGCCTGCTGACAGGCGAACGGGATACGGTGGACGATGCCGCCGAACGCGCGCGCCACACGGTCGAGGCCATGGGGCGGGGGGCAGTGCCGTATCTGGTCGCACGGCTCGACCAACCCGCCATTCAGACGTTGGCCGCCGAACTGGGCGCGGATAATCTGCCCGCCTGGTTGGCCAGCCTGCGCCAGGCTGACACCCCCCACGAAGCAGTCGAAGACATCATCCAGCAGACCGCCACCGCCGCCTATATGCCCACCCTGCAAGCTGCCCTGGAAGATGAGCATCCGGCGGTGCGGCGCGGCGCGGTCTTCGGCTTGTGGGGGGTAGGGAGCTCGGCGGCAGTGCCGATGCTGGAAAACGCCTTGCAAGATAGCGAAGCAAAAGTCCAGCAAGCCGCGTTACAAGCCCTGGGCGACCTGCAAACAGGGGCGGATGCCATCGCCACCATGACCGACCATCCCGACGAGACGACGCGCCGCTTGGCGCTGTATGCGTTGCACAACATGGACGACCCGCGCGGGGATGCCTACGCCTTCGCGCTGGCCGAATCCGAAGACGAGGCCGACCGCTTGAGCGCTGTGGTGACTCTGGCCGAAAAACACCGTGACCATCCCCGTGCGAACGAAGCATTGCTGGCTTTACTAAAAGACGACGCGCCCGCCGTGCGCCAGCAAACCGCGAGTATGCTTTTAGATTATCCGCGCCGAGATGATGAATTCATCTTGCCCTTGTTGGCCGTATTGGATGATATGTCCCTTACGGAGGAGGGTATCGCGGCCTATCAAAAAGCCCTGGCCGACATCGATATGCCCAAAGTAACGGCCTATCTGGTGGAAAAATTGCAAGCCCGCGCAGCCGATGAACCCTTAGAACGGATTATGGTCGGCGCGCTGGGTTTGCATGGCGATAACGCCGCGCTAGATGACCTCATCACCGAAGTGCGCGCGCGCACGGACTATAGCCCGGCCTTTTACGCGGATGCGGTCGCGGCCATCACGCGCTTGGCGGATGACCGCGCAAATATCATCTTGCGCAACCTGGCCGAAGACGAGCATCCGCCGCTGGCCAAGGCCGCGCAAGACGCCTTAAACGCTTAGCTTATTCTGTCCAAGGGTCCATTTTATCGGACTGAATCAGCGAGAATGTCGCGCCGGTCGGGTCGGCTACAACGGCCATCCGTCCGGCGTCGGCCTCAAAGACTGGGACGTGCACCGTGCCGCCATTGGCGGTGATTTTTTCTAAGGTCGCGTCAATATCGGCCACTGTGAAATAGACCATCCAATGGGGGGGTAAGCCCTCCCATTCTTCATTCATGAGGATCATCCCGCCATTCATGCGGCCATTATTCGCGTAGGTCCAATAATCCATTTCCGGTAGTTTCTCACATTGCCAGCCGAACAACTTGTTGAAAAAGTCGCTGGCCGCTTGCGGGTCGCGGGTGGCGAGTTCGTTCCAGGACATGGCGCCGGGCGTGTTCACCAAGCCTGAGCCGATATGCTTGACGCCTTGCCACAGCGAGACGGTCGCGCCCGTAGGGTCTGAAAAGACTAACATGCGCCCCTGATCCATCACATCAAAACCGGGCATGATGACTTTGCCGCCGAGTTCAGCGATTTTCTCGCTCATGGCGTCCACATCATCCACCGCAATATAGCTATTCCACATCGACGGGACACCTTGGGCGGCCATCTGGGGCATCATCTGGCTGAGCGCGGCCACATGATGGCCATCACGCGAAAACATGGTGTAGTCCACCCCAATATCGGTGGGTAGGTCGTCGGCTTGCCAATCCAGTACAGCCATGTAGAACGCTTTAGCGGTGGCGGCATCCGTTGAGGTGAGATCGGCCCAACAGAATGTGCCCTGTGGATATTTCGTGACGGTGAACATGTTTTTCCTCCCATAAAATAAAACTTACACGATGTATGAACTTATGTTCAGAACTAGCGTACTATAGAACGAGCGTGCGAGCAAATATTATTCACCCCCGAAAATTTTGGACTGTTGCGGGGCGGGGCGGAAGGTGCTAAGACCAGCATAGAAGCATTTGCAAACACCTGACCATAAGAGACCCAGATGTTGATTCTACGACTCATCAGCCGGCACATTGCGCGCCGGAAAATGCAGAGCGTTTTATTTGTGCTGGGGGTCGCGCTGGGCGTGGCCGTCGGCGTCGCGATTGATTTGGCTAATACCGCCGCCAGCCGCGCCTTTAGCCTGAGCGCCGAGAGCATCACAGGCGAGACCACGCACCAGATCGTCGGCGGGCCAAGCGGCCTGGATGAAACTATTTACGAGGACAGCATCAACCCGCGTGATGCGATCCAAAGCGCGCCAATCATCGAGGAATCGGTGCGGGCCATTACACTGAACGAACAACCCTTAACCCTGTTGGGCGTGGACGTGCAGGCCGAAATCCCATTTCGCGATTATCTGCAAACCATCCGCGAGGAAAACGCCGAGCCCAGCCGGGAACAACTCGCCACATTACGCGATTTTGTCACCTCGCAAGATGCCGCGCTCATCAGCCGCACCTTGGCCGAACGCAACGAGCTTACGGTAGGGGATACGCTGGCCGTGCGCATCAATGCCCAGCGCGTTGAGTTGCGCATCATCGCCTTGCTAGACGCCACCGACCAGCTTGACGAAGCCGCGCTAGATGATCTGCTCATCATGGATTTGAACAATGCGCAAACATTGCTGGATATGCCCGACCGCCTGACGCGCATCGACCTGATTGTGCCCGATGATGCCGCCCTAGACGCCCTGCGCGCCGATCTACCGGAGGGCGTCTCGATCATCCGGCCCGCACTGCGCGCCGAAGCGCTCGCGCAAATGACCGAAGCATTCGAAATTAATCTGCGCGCGCTGAGTCTGTTGGCGCTGGTGGTCGGAATTTTCCTGATCTATAACACGGTCATGTTTAGCGTGGTGCAACGTCGCCAGGTGATCGGCATTATGCGCTCGCTGGGGACGAGCAAACGCCAGATATTCCGCATCGTGATCGGCGAAGCGCTCTTGCTCGGCAGCTTGGGCACGGTCTTAGGCTTGGGGTTGGGGGTCGTCATGGGGCAGGGCACCGTGGACGCAGTCAGCCAAACGGTCAGCGATTTGTATTTTCGCGTGAATGTACAAGAGGTCACGATTCCGCCACAAACCATGCTCACCGGGGCGGTGGTCGGCATCGTGGGCAGCTTCTTGGCCGCAACCATCCCCGCCATTGACGCCACGCGCACGACTCCGGCAGGCTCCATGCGGCGCAGCGACTTGGAGCAAAATACGGCGCGGCTAGTGCCCTATATCACTGGGGTAGGGGCGGTGATGATCATCGCGGGGGTTCTGATACTGCAAATCCCCACGGAGAATTTAATAATCAGCTTCGCGGGGCTGTTTTTGGTGGTCGATGGCGCAGCTTTGTTCACGCCCCTGGGCATGATAGTCCTGATGCGCATTTTCACACCGCTGACAGGCGCGCTATTCGGGGTGCTAGGACGCATGGCGCCGCGTTCGGTGGTGCGTTCGCTGAGCCGTACGGCGGTGGCTGTGGCCGCGCTGACCCTCTCGGTGAGCGTGATTGTGGGCGTGGGCTTGATGATCGGTAGCTTTCGCGCGACGGTGGCCGATTGGCTGCAAACCTCCCTGGGCGCGGATATTTTTATCTCCACGCCCGCATTGAGCACAGATTCTACCCCAGATATTGACCCGACCTTGGCCGACGACATCGCGCAAATAGAAGGCGTGGCCGAAGTGCCCGTCGTGCGCAATGTGGAGGTCATCGCGCCGGAGTATCCTGACCTGCCGCCCGCGCAAGTGACCGCCATCAGCGCCGACATCGCGCGCGGCGAACGGCGTTTCGAATGGCAAAATCTGCCCGCCGGCCAGAGCTACTTCGAAGCCCTGGAAGCCGGGCAAGTCATGGTGACAGAGCCTTTCGCCTATCGCCGCGACATCACGCCCGACAACAACACCATTACCCTGATGACCGACCAGGGGCCGCAGACTTTCGAGGTGATCGGCGTCTTTTATGACTATACATCGGATCGCGGCTCGCTATTTATGCACCTGGACACCTACCGCGCATATTACGATGATCCGTTTATCACCAGCCTGGCGGTTTTTGCGGAACCCGACGCCGACATTGATGCGCTAATGGAGCGCTTGCGGGATGATGTGGTAGCCGGGCTGGAACTGGACGTGCAAAGTAATCGCCAGATTCGCGAAGGCGCGCTAGAAATTTTCGACCGCACTTTTTCGATTACGGTCGCGCTGCAAATTCTGGCCATTATCGTGGCGTTTATCGGCATCCTCAGCGCGTTGATGGCCTTGCAGTTGGAGCACGTGCGCGAATACGGCATCATGCGCGCAAATGGGATGACGCCGGGCCAAATCCGACAATTAACGCTCATCCAAACAGGGCTGATGGGGGTGGTTGCGGGCTTGCTAGCCCTGCCGATTGGCGTAGCGCTGGCCTATATTCTGATCGACGTGATCAATATTCGTTCGTTTGGCTGGTCGATGCCTTTGCGCTTGCCGCCAGGCGAGTTTATCCAGGCCTTCGCGGTAGCGGTTTTGGCGGCCTTGCTGGCGGGCGCGTATCCGGCCTGGCGGGTGAGCCGCATTTCTACGGCGGAGGCCCTGCGCGGGGAATAGGGGGGAGGGGGGCTTAATCTTGGAGTATCGGCAATTTGCTCACTGACGTTACGCACTCGCTCGGAATCCAAGGGGTTAACCCCCTTGTTAACTTATGGACAGTTCAAAACAAACACAAATGTTTTTTCTGCCAAAACCGAGGGCTTAAGCCCTCGGTTTTATACGGATTTGTTTTGCGTTCTCCATCATAGGTAACTGCTCAGGCTATGCCAATTCTTCCCCCTCACCCCCTTAATCCCCCTCTCCCAAACGCCGCTTTGCGGCTGGTAGAGGGGGAAAACGACCCGAAACCGACACTTTTTGCCCCTCTCCCAGGGCTGAAAGCCCGTTTGGGAGAGGGGTTGGGGTGAGGGCTGAGTAGTTACCTTATAGCGACCTTTCGTGACCGCTTCACAAGGGGCTGAAGCCCCTTGAAGAAAGCCGATTTTGATAAGGCTGCTTAACGTCAATTACCGTCCGTATTCACTCACCAAACAAATCCTTGTTCAGCGGCTCGGCGGTGATGTGCCAGACGTCGTCCGCATCAATCGTGCAACTGACCTGCACCACGCCATAGCAGCCGACGATCTGCGTCTGGCCAAGCTGCACGCGGTAATTCTGATGAAAATGGCCATGCAGCATCAAGCGGGGCTTGTGCTTTTCGATGTAGGCTTGCAAGGCGGGCAACCCCCGGTGGCGATGGTCTTCGGGATAGCCAGGCGGGGGTAGGGGGGCAGTATGGGCTAGCAGAATATCGCATTCCGGCAGAGCTTTGATAGCCCGCGCGGCTTCGTCATCCTCCCATTGCAGATCACCCTGCGGCTTATAGCGCTCGCTGCCACTGAAACCGCCCAGCATCAATTCGCGGTCGCCTAGGCGAATCCCGCCCAGGCGATTATGCAGATGCTCGAACTTATAGCGCGGCAGCCAATTCGTCCAGGCGAGACTATCGTGATTGCCCAGCACGCAGAATCCCGGCAAAGGCAGCTTGAACGTCTCGCGCAGGGCCGGGTAGGCCCGCGAAGGCACATCACCCAGCAGGATAAGCGCATCGCAGCGCATGATCTCATCCAGATGATCGCGCAGGGCGTTTTCCACCATCGTGCCGAAGGTGTCCGTAATGACCAACAGCCGCAGCGTACTTTCCTGGGGTTTGACATCCGCGTAACTGGGCAAATAGTTGCCTAGGGCGAGTTTGGCGGCGGGGTCTTGGATATTATGCATTAGCCCTTCGATGGTTTCGCGCACGCGCCGCCGACTATCCGCCGCGCCGACCGCATCGCCCAGCGCGTCTTGCACGTTGGCCAGCGCGCTATACAGATTCCACATGAGGCGCGGGGACTTGATGGTTACGGAGGCGGCAATTGCATCGTCCAAGATGGTTTTGGCGGTTTCCGCGTCGCCTTGCGCTAGATGCGCCAGCGCGCGCCACCGATGCGCTTGGATGACTTGCAGCGGCTGATCAATCTCGCCCGCCAATTCGCGCATACGGTTCGCCCAATCCAGCGCCGCCGGATCGTTCTGAGCATAAGCGAGTTCGGCCAATGCCCGATAGAGTAGGGGGACACTGGCTATATCACTGTAGCGCTGCGCCCGCGCGAGCGTCTCGCCCAACAACGGCCCGACGTTCAGATTCCCTTTGCGAATTTGCAGCATCGACCAGTTGGCTTTGTTGTAGGCATCCGCCCAACTAACTTGGTGTCGCTGTGCGCGGTCAAAGGCGGTCGAAAGGGCGGCTTCGGCCTTGTCCACCATTTCTAAATCGAGGTAACAACGGCCCAGGTAATCCCAGATCATGGTTTGTAAGAAACCCTTAAAATGCTGGGTCGCCACATCGAGCGCTTCGTGCAGGGTCGCGATACCGTTTTGATAATCGCCGCTGGCCGCCTGCGCCAGACCATACCCGGCCAGGGCCGCCGTCAGATGAAAACGCAAGCCCGCCGCGCGACAATTGCGTATATTATCCTCGTGGATGGCCTGCGCGCGCTCATAATCTCCCCGGTCATTTTCCGCCGTAGCCAGGATAGTCAGATTCTCGGCCTGGTATTCCAGGTCGCCCAGTTCACGCGCGATGCGCAACGAGCGTTCGGCAAAGTCATACATGCGCGGGTAATCCACCGAGCGCTGATAGCACTCTGCCAGACCATGATAAACGCGCATGGCGACCGCGTCTTCTGTCCCCAGATTTTGCACAATAGCATAGGCTTCTTCCTGGTGAATGAGCGCTTGCTGAATGTCGCCCGCCGTCCAGTAAGTAGCACCCAGGAAGTAGAGCGCATCCGCGACGAGGGCATCATCGCCCATGTCGCGCGTCAGGTCTACGGCGGCAGTCAGGATGCGGGTTGCATCATCAAATTGCTCGGCGCGGCGATACGCCTGGCCTAGATTTTGCAAAATAACGCGCCGATGCGCGGGGTCGTTCAGAATATGGGGCGTTTCGAGCACTGCGTTCAGGTCTTGGGCGGCGGCGGCAAAGTCGCCCATTTGCACGTAGACCAGCCCGCGCCGCTCGCGCAAATCCGTGATGCGCTCGGCGCGACCTGCGCTCACATCATCCTGCGAGAGATCGAGCGCGATGTTATACAGTTCCAGCGCATTGCGCAGCGCGAACACATCCGAGGCGCGTTGGGCGGCCTCTGCTAGATAATCAATGGCCTTCCGAATGTCTTCATCCGTGCGCGCCCCCAGGCTATAATGCCGCGCGATGGTTTCGATATAGCCTTTGGGGTCTTGGGCGTGGCGCACTTCCAGCGCTTTGGCTAGGCGCAGATGCAAACGCGACTTTTGGCGATGGGGTAGGCTCTCGATCACTGTTTGGCGGATGGCCTGATTCTTGAACACGTAGCGTTCGCCGCGCGGGTCAGCCTTTTCGGCAATCAAACGCGCGTCGATCAACTCATCCAGGGCGGCATCCTGGGCATCTTCATCAGCGTCTACGACGCGCACCAGGTCGCCTAGACGAAATTCGGTGCCCAACAACGCCGCCAGATTGAGCATACTTCGCGCGGTGGGGCCCAATGTGGTGAGCTTATTGCCGATAATCGAGCGAATGCTACTGGGCAAAGCGACATTTTCCAGGTTACTGACGCGCCAGCGTTGCCCCGCATCATCCCAAGCGACGTGGCCATCCACCACCAGCGATTTCAGTAATTCGCGCGTGAAAAAGAAATTGCCCTGCGCTTTATCGTAAAGGACATCGGTCAGCGCATCATCCACGCCACCGCTAAAGACGCGCGCGACCATAGCAGCCACGTCTTTGCGATCTAAGCGACGGACGATGATGCGCTCGGCCAAGCCCCGGCTAATCCATTCTTGCAAGGTCGCGTCCAGCGGGTGACGATGATCCAGTTCTAGCGGGCGATAGGTACCGACTAGCATCACGGGCGCGCCATCCAAATGCCGCACCAGATAATTCAGCAGCGAAACGCTCGATGGATCAGCAATATGTAAATCTTCGACCACCAACAAAAGCGGCTGGCTATAGGTATTGTGCAGCAACACGCCGGTGATATGTTCGAACAGGCGCAAGCGCTCGGCCTCAGGAGAAAGCGCGGGCAAGCGGTCCAGAGTGTATTCTTCCGCGATTTCGGGCACCAGCTTGGCCAGGTCGGCGGCGGCAGCGGGCGAGATTTCCGGCGCAGCAGCGCGCAGGAACATCCGCAACATCTCGATAATCGGTTGGTAGGGTAGGGCTTCGGCTTGTTGGCCTGCTTGCCCTACCAGCGCCAGCGCGCCCGAATGCCGTGCTTCGGTGACCAAGCGTTGCACCAATTGGCTTTTGCCACTGCCGGCTTCGCCGCCCAACATCACCACGGGATGCGCTTCGATGGCGCCCATTTGCACCTGCGCCCAGCACTCACTCAGGCGCGCCCATTCGGCATCGCGGCCCATCAGGGGCAAGTGCGAAATACGATCTTGCAAGCTTTGCGGGCTATCTTGGGTATCCGTAGGCGCATTCGCCAGGATACCCGCCAAGGCCGCGTGCACCTCTCGCGCGGACGAATAGCGCTCGGCGGGCGACTTGGCCAGCAAGCGCAAGATGATATGTTCCAGCGCTACGGGGATATCTGGCGCGTAATTCGTGGGGGGTGGAGGGGGCTGATTGGCATGTTGGGCGATGACCGCCAGCGGATTTTCGCTATAAAACGGCAAACGCCCGGCCACCAGTTCGTATAAGATGACACCCAGCGCGTAGAGATCAACCCGATAATCGCTGGCCGCGCCGTTGGCCACTTCCGGCGCTATATAATAGGCCGAGCCGACGACGAAGCCATCCTGGGTGATGCGCGCCTGGCCGCGAATATGCGCCAGGCCAAAATCTGTGACCTTGGTATGATAGGCGTCATCCGCAACGATGACGTTTTCGGGCTTCAAATCGCGGTGCGCGACGCCGTTTTCGTGGGCGTAATCCAGCGCTTCGAGGATGTTCATGCAAATATGTAACGCATCCTGAAGCGAAAGCTCGGCTTGTTGCTCGTACACCAGGCGCCAGAGGTCGGTGCCATCCGCCAGTTCGAGCACCAGATAGGGCGTACCGTCGTGCTCATCAAAGTCGTAAATGGTGACAATGCCGGGATGCGTCAGACGCGCGACGCTGAGCGCTTCGCGGCGGAAGCGTTCGATATTGTGTTTGTCGATGCTATCGGGCGAGAGGATTTTAAGCGCGACCTTGCGATCCAGGCGGGTGTCGCGCGCGCTGAAGACCATGCTATCCCCGCCAGAGCCGAGATGTTCTAGCAGGTCGTAGCGATCCGCGAAACGGGTATTCACCTTGGGGAAGCGGTCCGAGCGGCGCCCGAACCCAAATCTATTCAGCATCCTGGGTCGTGTCGTCCTCCTCGGCAATCAGGTCGGTGATATCGGCGTTCATGTTCTCGTATTTTTGGCGTTTGGCCTGGGCCACGCGATGATGACCGTCGATCACATAATATTCGCTGGACGCACGGTCACGCTTAACGCGCACGACCTTAATGGGCTCGGTGGGGCGGCCTTCACGCGCGGCATCGCTGATGAAGTGATAACGCGCGGTATCGTCGCGCTTACGGTAACGAAAGCGATTATCTAATTCATGTGCACGGCCCACACTGCCGACGATTTTATCCGTTTCGATGGAGCGTTGGCCCTGATGACGGAATTGCTTATTCCGCAAGCTGGCGGTTTCTTCGTCAAAATTCTTGACATTTTCTTGCGATGGGCCAGAGATCAAGCGGCGTAACCAGCGTAGCAACATACAATATATCCTTTGTCATATCCGATACAGTATGAAATAACAGTCCGTCTAAAAACAGTATACAGGGAGAGAGGGCCACGTGCGAAGAGACGCGCCCCCTCCCCTTCGCTAACGCTGGCCTATCGTCACGGGTATGTCCAAGGTTTGGCCCTCGCGGGCAATCGTCACGGTCGCGGGGTCGCCAGGGCGCAGATTTTCTTCCAGGTAGAGCACCATGGCATCGCGGGTGAACATGGGCACGCCATTTATGGCCGTGATAACATCCCCGCCCACGTAATAGCGTTGGAAGAATCCGCCTTCCACACGCGCGGGTTGCAAGCCCGCCTGCGCAGCACTGCCGCCCGGCATGACGTTCACAATCAACAAGCCATTTTGCACACCCATATCACCGGGGCTGATCTCGAAGCCCAGTTCGCGAACTTCGATATTCAGCGAGGGGTGGAAAAAGCGCCCCTGGGAAATAAGCACGGGCACCACGCGCGCGGCGACGTCAATCGGTACCGCGAAGCCGATCCCCACCGAGCCACCGCTGGGGGTCGTAATGGCCGTGTTGATGCCGATCACCCGCCCGCGCGAGTCTAGCAGGGGGCCGCCGGAATTGCCCGGATTAATGGCCGCGTCTGTTTGGATGACGTTGCCGACCACCAGACCGCTTTCGCCCTGAATCGTGCGGTTAAGCGCGCTAATGACGCCCGTGGTCAGCGTGCGATCCAGCCCGAAAGGATTGCCAATGGCCAGCACCCGTTGCCCCACGCGCAAGGGTTGGGCCGTCGCGAGCGGGGCAGGGGGGGCGTTTAGGCGCGCCGGATCGACGCGCAACACGGCCACATCGTAATAACTATCCCCGCCGACAACTTGCGCGGGCAAGGTCGTCCCATCGGCCAACAGGATAGAAATATCCTGCGCATCGGAAATCACATGATTATTTGTGATGATATGGCCTTGCGTATCGTACACAAAACCGGAGCCGGTGCCCTCACGCGGGACCGTCCCCCGAAAGAAGTCGAACACTTCGGTCACGGAGGTAATGTGCACCACCGAAGGGCTAATTTGCTCATAAATCTGCGTGACGAGTTGTTCTTCGGCCTCCGCCATACTGACCACATCCGGTTCTAATGCGAGCGGTTGCGTGTGCGGCGTGGCCGTGGGGAGTTCCTGCGCGGTGCTAGGTTGCCAGGCTGTGCCCAACATAAAGCCGACAATCAGCCCTACATTCAACAAGAGTAACCCCATCCATTTGAATGACATACGCGGCATAACGGATAACCCTTTCGTTAACTATGCGTCATGCCCAGTATAGTCCTTTTGGGCTAAACCAACTTAGCCCGACACACTCGCGAGAGCGACGAACATTAACAAGGCCATCATGAAAAACCCCACCAAAAAGCCATAGAGCAATAAGCGCGTTTCCGCATCAAAGTCGGTGGTGGCATTGGGGGGTGGCTGGCTGTGGGGTCGTTTCGGTTCGGCGGTGTAATCTGGCGCGCGATAAATCGTCCGGTAGGGGGTGGCGGGGCGCTGCACGGGGCGTTTTGGCCCGCCGGATGAGGCGGTGCGGCGCGGCGCTTGGCGCCGTCGCGCGGCTAATTTGGTATCGTAGGCGCGGCGTTTGGCCGGGTCGCTGAGCACGGCATAGGCTGCGTTTAGCGCCTGGGCTTGGGCGCGGGCTTTTTCCTCGTCAAGCTGGGCTAAGCCGACCGTGTCGCCTGCCGCCAGTAGCCTGGCCCGTTCACCCGCGATGAAGTCCGGGTGGGTTTTGCGCATTAGGTGCCGGTAGGCGCGGCGAATCGTCAGATGGTCAGCATTTTCGGGAACGCCCAGCGTCTGATAATGCGTCGGCATGATGGGTTATCCTTCACTCCGGCCAACGATAAAGCGCGTGTCATCTGCTTTCGTTTTAGCGCAAGCTCGGCTAACATGGTAGCGATAGGCCACAAGAAAGGATCATCAGGATGCGCCGAGCCGCGTTTTTCGTGTTTCTGATTATTATTTTAGGCGTTTTGGCCCTACCAACGCCCATCGCCACAGCCCAGCAAGACCCCTCTTGCGATGCCTCCGCCTATATTGACGCCATGCTGGAAGATGTCGCCGATGTGCAAACGGCGGTCGGCGCGGCACGCAATAGCGCGGTCCAAGCTGCCGAGTCATATATGCGCGTGGCGGATATACGCCAGCAGTATGAAGACGCGCCCCAGGTGCCCGTCTGTGCGCGTGTGCTGCATAGCTACATCACACAATGGATCACCGCCGGGCAAGAGCAAGTCGGGATGTTCCTGGCCATCTACGCCGACCCGGCCAACCAGGCAGTTTATGAAGCGCGCCTCAGGGAGATTAACCAGCGTTTAGGCGACCTGGCCACCGCTGCCACCAACGAAATCGGGCGCTTGGAAGCCGCCCAGGCCGAGGAAGTCGCGCGCGCAGATGAACCGCCCTCCTCAGCAGATTGGTATCGGCTGTATTTTACCGACCCCATCAACAGCCAGAACGAAGCCGATCATCAAGGCGCGTTCATTGAAGAAGCGCTCATCTTCGCGATTGATAACACGGCGAGCACCATCGACGCGGCATTGTACGAACTCAACGCGCCACAGACCACCGCCGCGCTCGTGCGCGCGCTCAATCGCGGGGTGACCGTGCGCCTGATGGTGGATGATGAAGCCGCGTTCGAAGACCCGGATTCCACCGTACGCGAACTCATCAACGCGGGCGCGCAGGTGCGTAGCGATGAACGTAGCGCGCTGATGCACCACAAGTTTTTCATCTTCGACCGCATCAATATCTGGATGGGGTCGATGAACATCACGCGCAACGGCATCTACAACAACAACAATCACGCGATGTATATGCGCTCGCCGCAATTAGCCGCCAACTTCCAGAACGAATTCAACGAAATGTTCCTGGATGAGTCTTTCACGCGGCGCGGCGATACGCGCCCGGTGCCCAATCGCGAGGTCACCATCAACGGCACGCGGGTCGAAACGTATTTTTCGCCGGAAGATGGCCGCGTCATCGAAACCCGGCTGATTAGCCTGATGGGCGAAGCCGACCAAAACATTCGCATAATGGCGTTTAGCTTCACGCTGGACGACGTCGGGGATGCGATAATCGCGCGCTTGAACGACGGAATCAGCGTGCAAGGGGTGTTCGAAGTACGCGGCAGTCTGCAAGGCCAGATGTTGCCCTTGGCCTGCGCGGGCGCGGATATGCGCCAGGATGGCAACCCCAACACGATGCATCATAAAGTCTTCATTATTGATGATGAAATCGTCGTGCTAGGATCGTTCAATTTCAGCGCCAGCGCCCGCGACCGCAACAACGAGAATATGCTGGTGATCTACGACGAGGCCATCGCCGCGCGCTTTTTGGACGAGTTCGCGCAAGTCTACCAGAACGGACGCGACATCCCCGCCGATGATTTCCGGTGCCCCGGCTAATGCGTGAGGAAATCGCAGCAGTCTTGCTCGATATTGGCGCGGTCGGGTTTTCGCCAGAGCACCCCATCACGTTTAAGTCCGGCATCCGCGCGCCCGTGTATGTGGATAACCGCCGTTTGCCGTTTCATCCGGCGGCTTGGGCGCAAGTCATCGCGGGTTTGGCCAGCCTAGCAGAAGGGTTGACCTTTGACGCCATCGCGGGGATCGAAGCGGCGGGCATTCCGCATAGCGCCGCGCTGGGCTATCACATGGGGCAACCGTCGCTATTTGTGCGCAAAGCGACCAAGGCGCACGGCACCGCGCAACGCATCGAAGGCGGCAAAGTGAGCGGCAGAACGATTCTGTTGGTCGAAGATTTGGTCACGACTGGCGGCAGCAGCTTATCCGGGGTAGGGGCCTTGCGCGAGGCCGGGGCCGAGGTGCACGATTGCCTGGCCATCACGAGCTATGGCTTTGACGAGGCCGCGCGCGCCTTCGCTGAGGCGAATGTACACTTGCATACGCTGACGGACTTCCCGACGATTTGGCGAGTAGCGCGCTGGCGGAGCGACATCACGCGGCCCATCATCCAAGCCGTGGAAGATTGGTGGCGCGATCCGCATCACTGGACGCCGCCAGCGAATTAACGCCGCTCACCAAGCGGGTCAGCGTCTTCTTCGTGCTTTAAGGGCTTTTGCATATGTCCGCTGAGCGTGCGATTGAGTTCGTCGTAACGCTCGCTCAGGTCGTCGATGCGCGTGCGTTCCCAGGCATGGACGTCTTTAGCCCCATAACCCGCGCGGGCGATGAGATGCGCGGAAATCGGCGCGGTGAGCAACAAAAAGAGGATAATGGCCACGGCTTGCACGCTGGCGGCATCGCTGCCAAAGAAGATCGCTGCTGCGACCATCATGGAGCCCACCCCCAGGGTTGAACTTTTGGTGGTCATAGACATGCGCAAGAATAAATCCGGCATGCGGATAATGCCAATCGCGGAAATCACGATAAAGCTCGTGCCGATCAACATAAAAACCAGGGTCAGACCTTCGCGAAGCGTTAAATCATCCATTATCAAAGCCTTTCGTCGTTAATATATCACAAGTTATCGCAATTTATCGCCAACGCCGTTGTTCGATGTAATAGGCCAGTGCGATGGTGCTCAAGAAAGCCGTCAAGGCGATCACAGCAGCGACGTTCAACAACGCGGGCTCATCCGTGACGATGCTCATAAAGGTGATGATGCCGATGGTTTTGGTCGCGATGAGGTCTACGGCCACCACACGATCCGGGACGCTGGGGCCAACCATCAGGCGCCCGAAGGCGGCCACGACCGAGATGATGATCAAGCTAAAGAGGGCCAGCATAACGGGGTCTTGGAGGGTCATGCCATTAACTCCCGCACGCGCTTTTCGAAACCGTTTTTGATAGACGCGCGAAATTCATCCACGTCATGTACATACATACTATGCACGTACAGCGTGCGCCCATCGGACGAAACATCTAGGGAGAGCGTGCCCGGCGTCAGCGTGATGAGATTGGCTAAAATGGTAATTTCCAATTCGGTTTCTAAATCCAATGGAATACCCACAATGCCCGGTTCCATGCGCCAGCCGGGGGTTAGCACCTCCCACGAGACGCGCAGATTGGCCAGGGTCAGTTGCCAGATAAAATAGACGATGAAATAAATCAGTTGCCAGACCTTGTTGAAATAGCGCGGGTCTTGGAACTGGTCGCGAAACATGAGCAAGAGCGCGTAAGCCAACACCGCCCCCAGCACGAAGTTCACGCCCGTGAAGCTCCCCGTCAGCGCAACCCAGGCAATCGCCAACAAGATATTGAGCAGAAATAGTCCCATGGGCTTATCCTTCTCCTAGCACGGCTTCGATATAGCCGCTGGGGTCGAGCAATTGCTCGGCGGCCTTATGCGTGATCTCGAAAATGGGTTCAATCGCCACGCCCATAAACACCGTCAGCCCTGCCAAGATAATCACCGGGCCGAGCATCAACCAGGTTTCACCCGTCCATAAAGGGGGAGAGGGGGATACATCACCGTGGCCGTCATCAGATTCGGGGCCGTCATCATCATGATGATGGGCCTCTTTCAAAAACGCCTCCGACCAGATTTTCATCATGGAGTACAGCGTCCAGACGCCCGTAAAGAGCGCCGCCGCCGTGATGAGATATTCCTCGGCTTCTAGCCCGCCGCGCACCAACATAAATTTGGCCCAAAAGCCCGAGAGCGGCGGAATCCCGGCCAGGCTGAGCGCGGGAATCAGAAAGAGGACGCCCAACAACGGATAGGCGCGATACAAGCCGCCCAGGTCGTGCAAGTCGTAGGTGCCGCGCAGGCGATGCACCACCCCGCTGACCAAAAACAGATTCGTTTTGGCCAGGATGTTATGCAACACGTAGTAAATCGCCCCGCCCAGGGCCAGCGGCGTCATGAGAGCCAAACCCATAATCATGTAACCGATTTGGCTAATGATGTGGAAGGACAACAAGCGCCGAAAATCGTATTGGGCCATGGCGCCGAAAACACCCGTCACCATCGTCAGGCCGCCCAGCAGCATGAGGATGCCGTGCGTGAAGTCGATGTCTTGCACAAACAGCAACGTAAATATGCGGATCAACGCATAGACGCCGACCTTGGTCAGCAGAGCCGCGAAGATAGCCGACACCGACACAGGCGGCGTATGGTATGAGACGGGCAACCAGAAAAACAGCGGAAAGATCGCCGCCTTAATGCCAAACGCAACCATCAACATCAGGCCAATGGCCGTCACGACGCCGTCTTCTTCCACCTCGGCCAGATGCACGGCCAAATCGGCCATGTTCAGGGTGCCCGCCGTGGCATAGAGCAAGCCTGCTGCTTCCAGAAAGAAGGCCGAGCCGATCAGGTTCAGGGTCATGTATTGCACGGCCCCGGCCAGTTGGGGGCGTTCGCTGCCCAACACGAGCAGAACGAATGAACTGGTCAAAAGGACTTCAAACCAAACATACATATTGAACACATCGCCCGTGATGAACGCCCCGCACACGCCCATAATCATGATGCTCATGAGCGGGTAAAAACCATAAAACGTGCGCGCGCTATCTATGCTCGAAAATGAATAGACGGTCACGGTCAGGCCCATAATGCCCGTGATGAGCACCATCAGCGCGCTGAACAAATCCGCCACAATAGTGATACCAAAGGGCGCGGGCCAGTCGCCGAGTTGCTCGGCCTGGATGCCCTGCGTATTGACCACATGCACCAGCGTCGCGCCGACACCCGTCAGGATGAGCATCCCTACAAGCATGAAAAAGCGTTGCACGGCGGGCCGCCCCCAGGCCAAAATTCCCAGGACACCCGTCACAAACGGGACAAGCACAGGTAAAACGATCAAAGCTTCATTCATGGCTTATTCCGCATCCGAGAGTTCGTCAAAGTCGTCCACGTTTACGATCTTATGGACATCCCGCAAGAGCACAATCGCGAAGGCCTGTACCCCAAACCCAATCACAATCGCGGTCAGAATCAGGGCTTGGGGGAGGGGGTCGCTAAAGGGCGGCATGAGCACCTCGGCGGGCTCGTGAATGATGGGCGGGTCATCGCGCGTTAAGCGCCCGGCGGTAAAGATCAGCAGATTAGAGGCATGCCCCACCAGAGCTAAGCCTAGAATCAGCTTAAACAAACTGCGCCGCATCATCAGATAAAATCCGACCGCGTAGAGCAGCCCCACGACAAAGGGCAAGACAAATTGCATTAGTGGCTATCCTCTGATTGTAGGTCGCGTTCGTGGTGGCGTTGAAATGTCTCATCCGCCGCTTCTTGTTCTTCAGACTCGGCGAGTTCGAATACGATAGTCAGCACTACGCCGATGACGCCCAGGTAAATCCCGAAATCAAAGGTCACGGGTGTGCCGATGCTGCCCACGGGCAATTCCAAATCCGACCAGAAGCCAGTCAGAAAGGCTTCGCCTTGCAGCAAGCCGTATAGCCCGCTGACGATGACGAAACTCAACCCGGCCCCCATCAGTTGCAAGGGCGTGACGATGAGCGCCCGGCGCGCGCCCTCCACACTGAAGGCGATAGCATAAAGTGCAAACGCCGCCGAGGCGACCAGGCCGCCCACAAATCCGCCGCCGGGTTCTTCGTGCCCGGCAAAAAACAGGAACACGGAAAACAACAACATCAAGGGCACCAGATAGCGCGTAGCCATCTGTAAAATCAACGAGCGCATTAGCGGTTTTCTCCGTGCTCAGGATCGTCTTCAGTAGATGCTTGGCCCGTTGGGGTAGGGGCGTCGGGGTTCAGGTTCAAGCGCAGCAACGCAAATACGCCCAGCGCCGCGAGCGCCAAGACCGTGATCTCGCCCATGGTATCGAAGCCGCGAAAATCGACCAGGATGACGTTCACCACGTTGCGCCCATGCGCTTCCAGATAGGCGTTTTCCGCGAAAAATGGCGATAAGCGCGACTCGAAGGGGCGCGAAATCACCACCAGCGTGAACAGCGTCATGATGATGCCGAAAGCCCCCGCGATAGTCGCATCAATCAGGCGATCTGGCAGCTTGGAAAACGCCTTAAACTTGGGCAAGCGATAAATCACCAGCACGAACAGCACGACTGTAAGCGTCTCAATCGCAAATTGGGTCATGGCCAGGTCGGGCGCGCCATAAAGCATATATACCACCGCGATGCTGTAGCCCACGACGCCCAGCGCCATCACCGCGCCCAGGCGCGATTCCACATGCGCACAGACCAGCGCCGCCACAGAGATCAAAACCGCGAGCAGGAGTTCGTAAGCGCGCAAGTCCACCTCGCCGATCAGGTTATTGATATCCACCTCGCGGTAAATCTCAAACCCCACCAGCAGGATAAACGTAAAGATGATGACGCGGATATACTGGCGCAAGGCCGGACGCAAAATAAAACGGCTTTCAGCATCGGCCAGATTCAGAATGCCCTGCAGGCCCAATTTATACAGATTGGCTGGGCCGATCCGCTGCGCCAGGGCCTCCACCGGGGCCAGAGTCACGCGCAAACGCCCCACGGCAACAAACAGCAGGGCACCGCCCAAGACCGTCACGACGCTAAGGCCCAACATGGGCGTCAGGCCATGAAACAAGCCCAATTTGATATGCTCGGCATGGCCGAAAGACGCGAACACGGCTTGCTTGAGCAAAGGCTCGAACAGCGTCACGGAAAACAGACCCAAAGCCAGGCTGAATCCGCCGAGCACCATCGGGCTTAGCCACATGCTCAGCGGTGCGCGGTGGGGATGCTCTGGGGTGTGGCCTTCTTCGCCATAAAATGGGGTGATCGCCACCAGGCCCGCCGCCGTCACATTAAAGAGATTGCCCAGCACGGCCACGCCTGTCAGCAAGATGATGGGCATATGCGCGGCTTCTAGCGTGGCTTCGTAAATAATCTCTTTGCCGATGAAGCCCAACAAAGGCGGCAAGCCAGCCATCGACAAAGCCGCCACGGCGGCGGCAATTGCCGTAAACGGCATCGCGCGGAACAGACCGCCCATATGCGTGATGTCGCGCGTGCCCGTTTCATGATCCAGCGTACCGCCGACCATGAACAGCGCGCCTTTATACAGCGAATGCACGAGCAAAAAAAGTAGGGCGCCTTTTACGGCCAACTCTGTCCCGATGCCGAGCAAAAATGTGATGATGCCGAGGCCACTCACCGTGGTATAGGCCAAAATGCGTTTAACATCGGTCTGTTGCCAGGCCACGTAGCCACCGACCAGCATGGTAATGCCGCCAATGCCCGTCACGAGCAGTTCCCATTCGGGCGTCCCCGCCAAACCCTGATGCAAACGCGCCATCAGATAAATCCCGGCTTTGACCATCGTGGCCGAATGCAGATAGGCGGACACCGGGGCGGGGGCCTCCATAGCGCCAGGCAGCCAAAAATGAAAGGGAAATTGGGCCGACTTCGTAAACGCGCCGATCAAAATCAGCACCAGGGCGGGGACGTATAGCTCGTGGGCATGTATCAAATCGGTTTGCTGGACAATGGTGCTAATCTGCCAGCTATCCGCCATGGTGCCCAGCATAATCAGCCCGGCCAGCATCGTTAGCCCGCCCGCGCCTGTCACGATCAGAGCCTGTTTGGCGGCCTCGCGGGAGGCTTCTTTGTCGTGGTAAAAGCTAATCAGCCAGTAGGAACTAATGCTGGTGAGCTCCCAGAAAACAAAGAGCATGATGATATTGTCGGTCAGCACCAAGCCCAGCATCGCGGCCATGAAAATGCTGATATAAACGTAAAAACGCCCCAGGTGGGGATGATGGTGCAGATACCCGCCGCCATACAGAAAGACTGCCGTACCAACGCCGCTGATAATCAATGCAAACAGCATACTCAGCCCATCCAGGCGGAACAGTAAATCGACGCCCAGGCTGGGTGCCCAATCGTAGCTGGCCACCAGCACGGTTCCATCCTGAATGGTCATCAGGCGCGAGGCGAAATACGCGGTCAGGCCCAGGGGTAACAGGGCCATGACCCAGGCGGCATAAGGGCGCGTCAGGCGCACGATAAACGGCGCGAATGGGGCCAGGGCAAAGCCTATCAAGACTGCCAAAAGCATATTGTGGGTGACCCCCCTTTTCGTGGTCGTTAGGTCATTCAGATGTAGGCAGAAGTAGTGAAGCGTGGCGGGTTGAGCCATCCGATAGTTTAGAAGCTCTACGCAGAGATTACCAGTGCTGAATGCTTACAGCAAATTTGTGCTACACTGCTCTTGAGGATTGATATGCGGAGGAATATCCTATGAGTAAAGATTTTGCGCCCGTTTTTCAGCGCTTAAAAGCCATCCTGGAACCCTACGCCGCATCGTTGGATGTGGTGACTGACAGCGACGACACATTTTACCTCGATACGCACCATATCATGCCCAACAAAAAGCCGCTGTATTTCGGCTCGGCCACCATCAAAAAACAGTACGTCAGCTTTTATTTGATGCCTGTTTACTTGAAACCCGAATTACTGAACGATGTATCCGAGGGCTTGAAAAAACGCATGCAAGGCAAGTCCTGCTTTAACTTTAAGCAGGTGGATGAGGGCTTGCTAGCCGAACTTGAAGCCCTGGCCGCGCGCGGTTATGCGGCTTACGAAGCGGAAGGCTATATAGAGCCAGCATAGATAGGCAAAACATCTGTCAGCAAGGACTTAGGGTTATAGACCCACAAATGAACGCCGTGACCTTGTAAAAAGTCATGCCAGCGGCGCATTTCGTCCAAAATGCCCCAATGCACCGTGCTATGGGTCGCGGTGGAGTCACGCCCGAAGCTCTCGGCATTGTAATAGGCATCATCCCAAAAATAGCGCGCGTCGTAGAGGTCTACACCTGTCAAGACGATATGCCGCCAGCCGCCGATCACCGCCAGATTGACCGCATCGCTGAGCGAGCCCGCACCATGCACGATGCCCTCATTCAGGTTTAGGGTCGGCAATGAATCGTCGTAACCTTCTTTCACACGGAATTCCACCATGCGGCGCGGTTTGGATAACATACCGTGGGCCAACATGCGATTCACGGTCAGGCTACGCCAACCTTTTTGGGCGAGGAAGATCGTTTGGTCGAAATGGGGGTTGGTATCGAAATGTTGGGCGAATTCCTGGCTATAGGCGTACCAAAATTCGCGGTCGAGTTCGCGCCCGACGTACATCTCGCGCAGCATATGATAATCCGTGCGAATCCAGGTTTGATACACGAACATTGAAAAGCCGAAGGTGTTATGCTGCGCGATATGCGCCCATCCGGCGGGCGTGATCTCGTTGAGCGACCAGCCCGAGCCAAAAACAAAGACGGTATCACTACGACGCGATGCTTGATACGCGGCCTGATCCAGGGTCGTAAAATGGCTCGTATCGGCCCATTGGCGCTGGGCGTAGGCTTTCAGGCAGGCGCTACGCACGCCCAACACCCGCCGATTCGTGAGCGTCCAAAGTATCTCGTTAGCGGCACGGCGCCAAGGCGCGCGTTTGCCAATATAGCGTTGTAGCATGGTGTACTTTCTTATCTTGTAGGGCCGCGCTAAGAAAACGCCATTGTACACCACCTGCTCAGGCGCGCCGAAACACGGTATACTCAGGCGCAAAATGGCCCAACAGAAGGACGCAATATGCCCCGTCGCGACGACATCCACACGATTATGGTCATAGGCTCCGGCCCGATTGTGATCGGCCAGGGCTGCGAGTTCGATTATTCTGGCGCGCAAGCCTGTAAAGTCTTACGCCAACATGGCTATCGGATCGTGCTCATCAACTCGAATCCGGCCACGATTATGACCGACCCCGAATTTGCCGACGTGACCTACATCGAGCCCTTAACGCCGGAAATGTGCGCGCGCGTCATCGAACAAGAAAAACCCGATGCGCTACTGCCGACAGTGGGCGGCCAAACCGCGTTGAATCTGGCGCTGGAACTGCATAAGCGGGGCATCCTGGAACAACACGGCGTCGAGATGATCGGCGCGAATTGGCATAGCATCGAACTGGCCGAAGATCGGCAACTGTTCAAAGACGCCATGACCGAAATCGGCTTGCAAAGTGCAGATAGCAAACTCGTGGACAAAGTAGAAGATGCGCTGGCCTATGCCGAGGAAATCGGCTACCCGGTGCTGGTGCGGCCATCATTTACGCTGGGGGGCTCTGGGGGCGGGGTGGCTTACGATGCCGAACAACTGGCGGCTATCGCAGAGCGGGGGATTAAGCTCAGCCCGGTCAATACTGTGCTCATTGAGGTCAGCATGTTGGGCTGGAAAGAATTTGAACTGGAACTTATGCGCGATGGCTACGGTAACTTCGTCGTGGTCTGCTCGATTGAAAACCTAGACCCGATGGGCGTGCATACCGGGGATAGCATCACCGTGGCGCCCGTGCAAACCCTGACCGACAAAGAATTGCAGCGCCTGCGCAACGCCTCGCGCATGATTCTTGACCGCGTAGGACTTTCAACAGGCGGCGCGAACGTGCAGTTCTCGATTAACCCTGAAACGGGCGAGGTGGTCGTGATTGAGATGAACCCGCGCGTCTCGCGTTCGTCCGCCCTGGCCAGCAAGGCAACTGGCTTTCCGATTGCCAAAATCGCGGCCTTGGTGGCGGTAGGCTTCACGCTGGACGAAATCCCCAATGACATCACGCGCGAAACCCCAGCTAGTTTTGAGCCCTCGCTAGATTATGTGGTGGTGAAGCTGCCACGCTGGAACTTCGAAAAGTTCCGCAATATTGACCCCGTGCTGGGGCCGCAGATGAAATCTGTGGGCGAGGTGATGGCCATCGGGCGCACATTTCCCGAGGCGCTGAACAAGGGGCTGCGCGCGCTAGACATCGGCGTGGATGGTTTCGGCAGCAAGTTGCTAGAGGGCGACCCCGACGCCATGCGCGTCCCAACTGCCCAACGCTTGTATCAGGTGGCGGCGGCCCTGCTGCACGATGAACTCAGCGAAGACGAGATCATCGAAAAAACGCGCTTCGATCCCTGGTTTGTGCGCCAGATGGCCAACGTCATGGCCCTGCAACGAACGATCCTCAGTAAAAAATTAACGCTCGATGCGCTGGACGCAGACGACTTTCATAAGTTGAAATCCCACGGCTTTGGGGATGCGCATCTGGCGGGGTTACTCGGCGTGGATGAAATGGCGGTACGTGCCCGGCGAAAAACCCTTGGCGTGACGCCCAATTATTATCGCGTGGATACTTGCGCGGCGGAGTTTGTCGCGTATACGCCCTATTTGTATTCAACATACGAGGCCGACGACGAAGCCAACCCTAGCGATAAGCCCAAGGTCATTGTGCTGGGCGGGGGGCCCAACCGCATCGGGCAGGGCATCGAGTTTGATTACTGCTGCGTGCATGCTTGCTGGGCGCTGCAAAACTTGGGTTACGAAGCCATAATGGTTAACTGCAACCCCGAGACGGTCAGCACGGATTACGACACTGCCGACCGACTGTACTTCGAACCCTTGACCATAGAGGACGTGCTCAACATCATCGAAACCGAACAGCCTGACGGGGTTTTTGTGCAATTTGGGGGGCAAACGCCGCTCAATATCGCGCAAGGGCTGCAAGCCGCCGGGGTGCCCATCTGGGGCACGCCCTACGATACCATCGACTTAGCCGAAGATCGCTATCGGTTTAACGCGCTGATGGCCGACCTAGGCATCCCGCAGCCGGAAGGCGCCACCGCGCGCAGCCTGGATGACGCGCTGGCCCAAGCTGAGGCCATCGGCTATCCGGTGCTGGTGCGGCCTAGCTATGTGCTGGGCGGCCAAGGGATGGCCATCGTCTTTGATGCGGACACCCTGCGCGCTTGGAGCGATGAGCATATCCGCTGGGATGGCCACCCGGTATTGATCGACCGTTTTCTGGATGATGCGTATGAAGTCGATGTCGATGCCCTGAGCGATGGCCAGCGCGTGACCATCGGCGGGGTGATGCAGCATATCGAAGCAGCGGGCGTGCATAGCGGCGACTCAGCCTGCGTGATTCCGCCGTATAAAATTAGCGCCTATCACCTGGAAATCATCCGCGAATATACGCAACGCATCGGGCTAGCGATGCAGATTCGTGGGCTGTTCAACATCCAGTTCGCGATTGCTAACGATGAGGTCTATGTACTGGAAGTCAACCCGCGCGCCAGCCGCACCGTCCCCTATGTGAGCAAAGCCACAGGGCATAGCCTGGCCGCATATGCCGCGCGGATTGGGGCAGGGGAGACGCTCGAAGACATCGGCTTTACGGAAGAACCGCCCGTGGATGGTTTTTTCGTCAAAGAGGCCGTTTTGCCCTTTCAAAAATTCCCTGGCACGCAGGTTCGGCTGGGGCCGGAAATGCGCTCTACGGGCGAAGTGATGGGCCATGCGAGCAACTTCGGGCATGCCTTCGCCAAAGCGCAAAGCGCCGCCGGGATGCCGCTCCCGGTAGGGGGGGCCGCCTTCTTGAGCGTGAATCAATTCGACAAGGGCGGCATTCTAAAAGTCGCGCGCGACCTCCACGCCATGGGTTTCGTGATCTGGGCTACGCGCGGCACGGCGGATTGGCTGCAATCCGTGGATATTCCCGCGCAGACGATCAACAAAGTTAGCGAAGGCTCACCGCATATTGTAGACGCCATCCGCGCGGGCGAAATCGACTTGATTATCAACACACCACGCGGCGGGCAGGCGCACTCCGATGGCAATCTGATTCGGGGCGCGGCGCATCAATATGGCGTTCCGCTTGTCACAACACTCAGCGCCGCTCAGGCGACCGTGCAAGGTATCCGGGCTTTACAACGCGACCCACTACGCGCGCGCAGCCTGCAAGATCATCACCGCACGACCCCTTCCCAGGCCTAAAACCGCCTTCTCTTCTCATCTAGTTTTAATCTTATAGCCTATTTTTGGCCTAAATCGACCAAAAATATAACCTTTTTACGCAGGTTAGTATTATATAGCCGGCGCGCGTGATGCGGTGTCTGTCAGTGGCTCGTTCAGTGGCTCAACTTATCGTTTGGGCCATCGAAAAACGAGCTATTGAGAGACACACACCATGCGTATCAAAGCCACCCAATTCATCACCTGGACCCACAACAACAACCAACTGATTAAGGGGCTCGTCCTGATGGGCTTGCTCGCCGCGATGGCAATCGCCCCAGAAGCCGCTGCGCTGGCTGGCCCCGCCACCGGAGGCGACCACAACTAATGGATTATGAAGATCGCGTGCCAGTCACGGATGTTGATCCGTGGCCCGATGGGCGCGGGTACCAGGGTGGTGCAGCCTGGTGGGAATACGCCCGCGCCCAGCCCGAATCCAAACGCCTTAACATGCTCATCGGGCTGGCACTCACGCACCGTTCTATCCGAAATATGCTGCTAGCCGGAGAAATTGACGATATCGCCCAGCGTCTCGGCCTATCGCAAGCCACCTGCTACAAACTCAGGCATCATCACGCCACCACTTTGCAAGAACTCGCTCAGCATCTATTGCGAGCAGAAGCCCAAGACGAAACCGCACTAAGCGCCACATTTCAGGAGTAATCCCATGTCTCAATCAACCAGCGTTCTGAATACCACCACCTTACAGCAAGCCTTAAATGCCATTCGCCGGGGTAGGCCGCTCCCTAATAAGCATGCCCTCTTGGCCATGGCGATTGTACAGGCCGATATGGCACGCCTTAGCCATCTTGACGTTCAATCTCAACAATTGTTCGTCATTGAAGATCGGCTGCGCAGTATGCTGGAAGATGCCCTGGGGATTACCCACCAGCATGACCCCAAGTGTTACACGATCCTTTTGACTCACCTAAAAAGTAATAATGCTTTCCTGCGTGGGTATAGCGTGCTGTACATCCGCTATTTCTGCCCGAATTGGAATATAAAACTAAATGATCTGGCCGCTGATGTCGGTGTTTCGGATCGCAGCGTGCGCCGCTGGCAACAAGATGGGCTCCGACATTTGCTGCTCGCGCTGATGCGCCAAGAAATGCGACTCATCCACTCAGTCCCGGCCTGATTTTATTACAAATTTGCCTCCCCCTTCTCTTATTTTACTTAATGTCTGCACGCAAACTCGTTTTGAAAGAAACGAGTTTTCGTGCTTTAATTGCCCGATAAACCGTTGGAACAAACAGAGATTGACTGTATGCAAGGGCTACTCGCACTAGAAGATGGGCGTTTATTCCCGGGGCAGGGGTGGGGCGCCGCAGGTATGGCCACAGGCGAAATCGTTTTCAATACGTCCATGACCGGGTATCAGGAAGTATTGACCGATCCATCGTACCATCGCCAAATTGTGACCATGACCACGCCGCATATCGGCAACACGGGGGTGAATCTGGAAGATGAAGAAGCCGCGCAAATCTGGGTGGCTGGATTTGTGGTGCGCGCGCTCAGCCCCCGGGTGAGCAACTGGCGCAGCCGGGGCGACCTAAACGACTACCTGCGCAAGCAGGGCAAAATCGGCCTGAGCGACGTAGCGACGCGCGCATTGGTGCGCCACATTCGCGAGCAGGGCGCTATGCGCGCGGCTATCGCCCATGGCCCCGCCGCCGATGATCCCCAAGCCCTGATCCATGCCGCGCGCACAGCCCCGGACATGTCCGGCGCTAACCTGGTTGATGAGGTCACCACACCAGAAGCCTATCATTGGTCCGAACGGAGCGACCCCGCCTGGTATGCTCAGCACCATACCGAGCCCGGCGGCGCGTTAATCGTGGCTTATGATATGGGGATCAAGCGCAATATTTTACGCATGCTCACCGACCGGGGCCTGCGGGTGACGGTTGTGCCCGCACACACGCCCGCCGAGGACGTGCTGGCGATGACGCCCGCCGGGATATTTCTGAGCAATGGCCCCGGCGACCCGGCTGCCGTGGATTATATGATTGACAACGTCAAAGGCTTACTCGGCCAAATACCCATTTTTGGCATTTGCTTGGGGCATCAGATTTTGGCGCTGGCGCTAGGCGGCCAAACCCACAAAATGCCTTTCGGCCACCGAGGCGGCAACCAGCCGGTCAAAAATTTGATCTCGCAGCAAGTCGAGATCAGCGTACACAACCATGGCTTCGCCGTCTCCGCCGATAGCGACCTACAAGGCGCCGAGGTCACGCACATCAACCTGAACGACAACACCATCGAGGGCATCCGGCATAATGCTCTGGGGGCCTTCAGCGTGCAATATCATCCAGAAGCCGCGCCCGGCCCGCACGACTCGTTGTATTTATTCGATGAATTTGTGGCGCGTGTGAAGGCCAACGCGCAAGACTGAGGGATTTATGATTCTTGTAACGGGCGGTGGTGGTTTTCTGGGCAAGGCGCTTGTAAAAGCCTTGCGTGAACGCGGCGAGGCCGTACGCAGCTTTTCGCGCGGCGATTACCCAGAATTGCGTGCGTTAGGTGTCGAGACGCTGCGCGGTGATCTGAGCGACTCCGAAGCCGTCGCGCAAGCGGTCGCGGGGTGCGAAGCCGTTTTGCATGTGGGCGCTAAAGCCGGGCAGTGGGGCCGTTACGAGAGCTACCATGCGGTGAACGTGCGCGGCACCGAAAACGTGTTGCAAGCCTGCCGCGCGCAGGGCGTCCCCCGCCTGGTGTATACCAGTTCGCCCAGCGTTATCGACGCGGGCAGTCCTATAGAAGGCGGCGACGAGAGCTTACCCTACCCGACTCAGCATGTTTCGCCGTATTCCGAAACCAAAGCCATCGCCGAAAAGGCCGTTTTGCAGGCCAACGATGCGACACTGAGCACCGCCGCTATTCGCCCGCCGATTATCTGGGGGCCGGGGGATACCCAATTTTTGCCGCGCATCGTGGCCCGTGCGCGGCGCGGCTACTTTCCGCGCGTTGGGAGCGGCGACGCGCGCAATGATGTGACGTATATCGACCATGCAGTGGCCGCGCATCTGCTCGCGCTGGATGGCCTGACGCCGGACGCGCCCATTGCGGGCGGGGTCTATTTTATTTCGGATGACCGACCCACGACGCCCCACGACTTTTTTATGCGCCAATTAGACGCCGCCGGGTATCAGCCGCGCGTGTTGCCCGTATCGCCCCAGGTGGCTATGGGCGCGGCACGTTTGGCAGAAGGCGCGTACCGGCTCTTGAACCTAGAAAAAGAGCCGCCCCTGACGCGCTTCTTGGTGCAGCAATATACCACCCCGCGCTGGTTTGACATCCGCGCGGCACGGCGCGACCTGGGCTACGCGCCCACCATTTCGCTGGAGGAAGGTATGGCACGCCTACGGGCGCACTTGGCCCAGCATCCGCTATGATGCGGCTAGCTGGGGGGCGCGCTTTCGATTTCGTCGCGTAATGTGGAAAGGTCATCTTGCCAGGTGATGAAATCATTGACCGCCGCCGACATATCCATCAGGCCATCAATGCTGACATCAATCTGACAGCCATTATAGATCAGCGCGCTGTTGTCGATGGCGCGTTGCGCCCAGATTTGTAAGGCCTCTCCGCGTGGCATATGGCGTTCTAGCCCTTCGTAAACATCCACAAAACGCAGACAATCTACCGTCAGGGTCGCGACATCCCCCGTGGCCAGCAGGGCTTCGACATCCTGTAGTAGAAAGTCGATCAGTTGGATATTGGGCAGGGGGGTAGGGGGCGCAGCGGCTAGGGCTTCGATCTGCTCGCGCGAGCCCGCCAAGCCCACGCGCAAAGCCGTCACCGGGAAAGGTTCATCCGGCGCTACCATTTCGACCCATAAGCCCACCTGGCCACTCGTCCAACGGTCTGCTTGGGCCTCGATGATCGTTTCGCCTACCTCCGCGCGCAGATAAGGCCCCACCGCCATCAGCGTCAGGCTGTTCAGCGCGCCGGACTCGACTTGACCAGAATCCACAAGCGTCGGCTCACCCGCTTCGATTTGTTCTAACTGCCAGGTGCTAGACGCTGGCGTGAGGGTAAAGCGCAAATAATTCTGTGCATCCTGCACACGATAGGCAAACCCATAGCGCGTGACCGCTGCGGTATTAGAGAGCTCGGTCATGGCGCGAAAACCATCGACAGCGCCTAATTGCAGCGGGATAAAAGCGTCAGTCTCCGCCCGCAAAAGGGCGAGGGCTTCGGGTAAGGGCGCATCCAACCCTAATGCCGCGCCATCCTGGGCCAGGATAGCAAACACTTGATCGGCTAGAAATGTGGTGGGCACGGGCGTGGGCGTCAACGTCGGCGTTAGGCTTGCAGTGGGGGTTAAAGTGGCCGTCGCGGTTGCGGTAGCCGTAGGCGTGGGGGTTAGCGTGGGGGTGGCCGTTAAGGTTGGGGTAGGGGAGGCCGTAGCCTCTGGCGTGGCGGTTTCGTCGGGGGGGGCGGTAATCTGAGGCGTTTGTGTATTGTCGTTGTCGGATTCTGGTTCGGATGCGGGCGTCCCGGCATCTTGAGGGGGGGCGTCCTCGTCATCGGGTTCTGACGTGGCCCCCCCTGCGACCTCCTCTTGCGGTGTGGCGGTCAGCACCTGGGCAATTTCCTCGGTCGCCTCGTCCGTCACGCGCGCTATAGCAGGCTCAGCCTCATCTTCATCGGGGTTACCATTGCCGCCCCCCAAGGCCAAAACGGCGATTCCGCTTACGAGCAAAAGCCCCACCAGCAACACCGCGCCGAAGATCATCCCGCGCGAGCCGCCTTCACGCGCTTGGGTCGCAGGGCTGGCGACGGTCGGCGCGGTCATCGGCGCGGCGCTGCCCGTAGGGGTGAGGTCTTCCTGAACGCGCTGGCGCAGCGCGCCACGCATACTGCCCAGCGGATCTAAGGCCGTGATTTCATCCAGATCGAGCAAATCGGGGGACAGTTGCGGGGTCAATACCGCGTGCAATTCTTCGATAAACGCCCGCACCGAGTCGTAACGCGCCTCGGGGCGCTTGGCCAACGCTTTCGCGATCACGGCATCCACCCCAGGCGGCAGGTCAGGGCGTTGGTCGGCCAAAGAGGGTGGGGGGTCTTCGCGATGCTGGCGGATAAGGTCTTGTTCGGCTTCTCGGCCCGATAAATGCGGTTGGCGGCCAAAAGGGCGCCGATTGGCCAGCATTTCATAAGTGACAATGCCAAAAGCATAAATATCGGCCCGGTAATCCAGCGTAATACCCAGATTTTCCTGCTGTTCGGGGGGCATATAAGAGCGCGTGCCCGCGTTGAAGGCCGTGGCCGCTTCGCTGGCTTCGGTCGCGATACCAAAATCCACCAGATAGACTTTGCCCGTATGTTGCTCGATGAGAATATTGGAGGCTTTTACATCACGATGAATGAGCGCGTTGTCGTGCAAATAACGTAATGCGCGGCTGGTTTGCGTCAGCGTGCGCACGACTTCATTCACAGGGAAATAGCGATTCTCGGCGCGTAGATTCCGCAAAAAGTCCGACAACGCCGTGCCCTTGATCTGCTCCATCAAAAGATAAGCGTATTCATCCCGAATGGCAAAATCATAGAAACGCACGATATTCGGATGATTGAGTTGCAATAAGCGTTCAGCTTCTAGCCGAAACTGCTCTAGTACAAAGCTGCTCCGAAAATAGTCATCTTGCAGCAACTTGAGCGCGTAGGTATGCGGGTCGTCCTGGGTTCTCACCTGGAACACACATGCCGTTCCGCCGCCCCCGATATAGGCTTGCACCAGATATTTATCATCGATTTTGCCACTTCGGATATGCCGGTTATCCAAACATGTTTCGGCAGTTTGCTTTACCATAACTTTCTCCGTGACCTGGCTCTGGCTATTGCGCGGAAAAATCCACTCAACAAAATACGACCGCTAATCTGGGGCACCGGGCACTCCGGCAGGCAAGAGCGCCTCGCGATAGAATTCGGTTTGCTGATTGCGCAAAGCGTCTAAGCGCTCTAACGACACCGGATTGATAAGTGCTTCTGGCGCGCTGGTGCTAGGCACACGCGGCGGCATCTCGGCCAGCGAAGGCACCGTTGCATTGAGCGTTTCTACAGTCGGCATAATCCCGGCGGCTAGCGGCGTCTCGCGCAAGATGGGCAAGAAAGCCCGCTCGCGCGCCCATTGGCTGCTGATGGCATCCGGGGTCGGGTTCTGCGGCAGCGTCAAGTAAGTTGGCGAACTGGGCATGCACCAAGCCAACGGATCAACCCAGCTACGACGTAACCAGGGGTCCGATTGGTGAAGGACGCGCAGCGGGGCGGGGGGATTATCGGGCGAAGGTGTGGGCAATTGCCGCCACCCTTCGCCCGACGTGAACGAGGTCTGCATAGCGAAGGACGCCGCGCCCCTTTGCTGCTGAATGACATCCGGCATAGGGTTGACACGATAGATGTAAAAATCCGCCAGGGCTGGATCAAGCACGGCGTTATCCTCATTCAGGCGATAGGAAAGAGTAGTGGCGACCTCTAACGCGCGCATATTTTCGGCATATTGCAGGGCATGAACGGGCGGCGGCGTGGGTATGTCATCCAATATCGAACCCACGGCCATATCCGGCAGCAGTTGATCGGGCAGGTCATAGGCGCGGGTGGCCTGTAGCGCGATTTCGGGGGTCGTGCCTTGCGGGTCCACAAAATAGCCAGGGCGATTATAAGCATAGGTGTACAAATTACCTTGCGGATCATGCCGGATGGGGTCACGCTGGAAGAAACGACCGAGTTGTGGTGCATAATGCCGCACCCCCATGATGTAATGCTGGGTGGTCGCATCGTAGAGTTCGCCCGCAAAGAGTTGCACAGGGTAGGAGGGTGGCGCATAGGCGCTGGCATCGCCATAAGGGCGGATTTGCTCGCCAAAGGCGTTAAAATCATAACTCGGCAGATTATCCAGTACGAGTTCCTCGGGCACATTCACCGTACCATCCGCGCCGACAAGCCGACGCACTGAATTCAGCGCATCGTGCAAATGCCATTCGGTAGCGCCATCCGGCGCTTGGGTCAGCAAAGACATGCCCGGTAAGGACGCCAGAAAACTAATGCGCTCCCCGGTGTTGCGGTTCTGAATGCCGATCAGTTCTTCGCCATCGTAGAAATAACGAAACGTTACGGCCCGGCCATCGGCATCCAGCGTTTGCCATTCTTGCAGGCGGCTGAAGGGGTCGTACGTGAGGGCTGTATCCACGGCCTGACCATCGGGCCGCACCCCGGTCGCTGCGCGTAGCCGATTTTCGCTATCGTACGAATAGTTTATGGTGTTGCCATTGGGGGCTACAATCTGGGTCAGATTACCGTTATCGTCATAAGCTAGCGCGAAGCGTTGTTCGCCTGGCCCCCAATCGACATCGCCTAGTTGGAAGGCCCAGGCCGCCATCGGAACCACTAGGCTGAGGGCCAGCAGCCCCACACCCAAGACCAAGATACGTCGCCGCCGCCGCAAGCGCCACACGACGACCATCCCCAGCACCAGCCCCAACGCTGCCGCCGCATTGGGGATAGCGGCTTCTTCATCCGGCGGAACATAGTTCACGATGATTTCAACCAGTTGGTTTTCACGGTCGTAGACGTATAAGGTGCGGGTGGGCGTGGTTTGCTCGCGGGTTTGAACCAAGGTTTCAGCCCGATTGCCCGCCTGGTCGTAACGAACATTCACAAAGTAGCGCGTCTGGCTATTCGGGTCGAGCCAGCGTTCGTTAATGACCTGATGAGATGTATCGTAACTATACAGCACCGACCAACCATCCGCGCGGCTGATGCGCGTGATATTGCCCACACTATCGTAGGTGTACACGAAGAAATCGAGCAGGCCAGCGGGGCCATTATGAGTAACGCGCAGCGGACGCCCGTTGGTGTCGTAGTTATACACGGTCGCGACGCCATTGCTCCGCCGAATTTCCATCAGCCAATCGTTGCGATTATACGAGAATTCGATAAACGACGCGGTATCCCCGCGCTGATAATCTACACGGATCATACGCCCGAGCGCGTCATACGTATATTCGGCGCGCCCTAAATCGCCAGCATCCCGCACCAACACATTGCCATTCAGATCGCGCTCGTAGTTTATTTGCAAGCCCTGGCCGAAGGCCGTTACGAGTTCGCCGAAATCGTTGTAGGTAAAGTCGAAGGATGAGCCGGGCGCATCAACGCCGATCAATCGGCCATCGGCATTATATGAGCGGGTAATCCGGCCATCAGGCGAGCTTGTCGCGGTTAATCGCCCCAGCGCGTCATATTCGTAGGTCGTGCGGTCGCCGTTGGCAGCGACCCGCGCGGTGCGTTGGCCGCGCACATCATACTCGAAAGTCGTTCGATCACCATCGCTATCTTCATAGCCAATCAGGTTACCCTCAGCATCAATATCATAGGTGATGAGGACGCGCTGCGCATTGACGGTCTCTCGCGCGCCAAAGGTACGGACTTCCGTCTCGGCCCCTTGCACGGCATTCAGGTTATCGCGCCGATCATAGCGAAATTCGACCAAGGCCCCCGTGGGATATTCGATGCTTGAGACACGCCCGACCGTATCATACCGATAGCGGACAACACTCCCCAGCGGGTCGCTGATTTCGAGCACATTCCCCAGGCGATCATAGGTATAAGCCCACACATTATCTTCCGCATCGACATAACGCACGCGATGATCGAGCGCGTTATACGTCAGGTTTGCGCGGAAGTCTTCGCCCAGGTTGCCGCGCGATTCAGGATCGCGCCCTTCAAAGCCTTCGGGCTGCACCACCGCGACCAAATTGCCCACGGCATCGTAAGCGAAACGGTCTAGAACAAGCACATCATCTTCGTCGGATTCCAGCGTGCGTAAGATACCCACCAGGTTACCAAACACGTCATATTGATATTCGGTAACTTGGCCATCGGGCCCGATAGCCCCGACGAGATAGCCCAGCGCATTGTAGGTATAACGGTATGCGCGCGGTTGGGCCGTATTCACACCGACAGTTCGCTGGGTTAGGCGGTCATTGGCATCATATTCAAAGCGGCTTTCCAGCCCACCCGGCGCCGTATACGCAACGCTATTGCCATTGTCATCGTAGGCGAAAAACTCGCTCACCTCGGTATCGCTGCCTGCGGCATGAGTGATCTGTGTCACCTGTCCGGCGGCATCGCGCGTATAGACTGTACGCTGCTCAGTAGGGTCTATCTGGGCGATCACGCGCCCCACATCGTCATATTCCAGCCGCCATACATTATTATTCGGGTCGGTATATTCTTGAAGCCAGCCTTGGGGCGTATACGTGTAGACCTGGTTGACATCATTCTGATTACCAATGACCTGACCGTTACCTGTGCGCACATTAACAACATAGCCGGCAGGGTCATAGTTAAAGAGGGTGTCAATCGCGATAACTTCGTCATTCCGGTCGCGAACGCGCGCCAAGCGGCCCAGGCCATCGAGATTGTATTCAAAAACGCGCTCTAAGGGATCATTGAGCCGCAGCAAACGACCATTGCTATTCCAGTCATATTCTTGAATATTACCGACTGGGTCAATGGCTCGGCTCAAGCGGTCGAGGCGGTCATAAGTAAAAATGCTGGTATGGCCCAGCGCGTCAGTGACACTGATGACCCGGCCCAGCGCATCATAGCCATAGAGGGTATTGCGGCTTTGGGGTTGGTTTAGAGACACGATATTATCGTTGGCGTCGTAGGTAAAGCGCGAAAACAAGCCCCCAGGCGCATTGATTTCGGCCAGCCGCCCCAGCACATCATAGGTGTAGTTAGTGGTTTGTCCGTCCTCATCGGTCAGCGAGAGTAAGCGCCCGCTAGTGTCATAAGTCGCGCGACGCGTGTTATCTCGCGGATCAGTCAAGCTAAGCAAATTGCCATTGGCATCATAGCTATATGAGGTGCGCCGCCCGAGTGGGTCGGTTATCGACTGCAAGCGATTCAGCGCATCGTACACATACTCGGTTAGCGCGCCTGTGGGGTCGGTCATGGCGAGCAGATTGCCATTTTCATCATAGCTATAGGTGTAGGTCACATCGCCAGGCAATGTGACGCTGGTGACATTACCGAGCGCATCATAGGCATAGCGCGTGGTGCGCTCTGAGGGGTCGATCACTTCGATGAGATTACCGGCTAGGTCGTAAGCATAGGTTGTTTGGGCCGTATTAATGCTGCTTGAGGTCGGGCGCCCCAGTAGATCATAGGTCAAGGTCAGATTGCGCCCTGGAAAGTCGCTGCGGTTGATCTGTAAATTGCTGCGATCCTGCGTATAGACGAAATTATAAGTCCGGATATTGCGATCATTCACGTCCCGAAAACGGACTTCGGTCAGGCGCCCAAGAGGATCGTACACATACACTTCGTCGCGCCCGTTCGGGTCGGTGATAATACGTTGTAAACGCCCAGTAGGGTTGCTATCGGCGCCGCGTTCCAATTCAATCGCATAGGTTGTCACCAACCCACCGGGCGAGGTGACGCTGGCCAGATTGTTGAGCGTGTCGTAGGTATAGCTGAAGCGTGTCTCGCCATCGCCGCGCAACTCGGTGAGCAGATTATCGGCTTCGTCATAGGTATAACTGATGGTCTGGCCATCCGGGTCGGTTAAGCTGATGACGCGCCCCAGACCATCATAAACAAATTCGGTGATGGCGGTGCCATCTTCCCAGCGGATCAGGCGATTTTGAATGTCGTAGACAAATCGGCGAGAATAATCCAGCGGGGCATCAATCCCCACCAACACATTACGCGCGACTTCCCAGCGTAGCGCTGTCGCATTGCCACGCCCGTCCGTGAGGCTGCTCAGGCGCCCGGCGCGGTCGTGCACAAATTCAAGTGTGCGAATACCGCCATCCTGTTCAATGCGGCTGACATAACCAAAGGCGTCGTACGTGTAACTCGTTTCGAGTTCCGCCCCTTCGGGGCCGGGCTGGATGATGGCTGCGATACGGTTGCGCTCGTCATAGGTGAAACGGGTCACGCGCTCGACCGCTTCGTTCGCGACCGTGCGCGCAGCGACGAGTTGCGCATGGCGGATGAGGCGATTCTGTTCGTCGTAGGTAAAGCGATCATACCCCCCACTACGATAGGTGATTTCACTCACAAGCTGTTGATGGGGGTCATCTTCTACGAATTGATATGTGATTTGTGTCGGGGCGGCGGAATAAATCGGGTCAGTCAGCCGAGTGAGCAAGCCCTGGTCATTGAATACAAAAGCTAGGCGAGCGCCTTCGGGTTGGCGTACATTGGCCAATAGGGTAGGGCGCTCCAGGCTATATTCATACCCCAAAGACCATCCCTCGCGCGGCAATTCGACACGCTCGACACGCTGCGCGGTATCAATCAGCCAGCGCGTTTGTTGTTCGACGCCATTCACCAGCAGGCTTTCAATGGTCGCGCGGCCAGGATTTCGTTCTTCGTAGGTATAGCTGCGCGTCCGCACAGCGCTGCCCGCCGGATTTTCGGTCAAGCTCACAACCCGCCCTGAATCAAGGTCATATTCAACCTGTATGGGGATACCGCCGGGGCTCAGGTCATCGTTCAAATCGGTGAGACGACCGTTCATATAAGCGTATGTCGCACTTTGTTCGGTATCTGCATATTGAACGGTGCTGAGATTACCGTCCGCATCATACCCATACGCAACCTCAAAATCATCCACCGTGCGCAGGCGGGTAATTCGGCCCGACGCATCCCAGTAAATTTCCAGGCGACGCCCGTAGGGCTCTACGACGAAATAGCCCCCGCTATCCCCATCCAACAGATATTCACGCGGGGCCGGAGCAAAGGTTAATTCATCGCCGTGGATGTCGCGCAAGCGCTGAAGGCGCCCCACCGCATCAAAAATATAGCGCAGGCCATCCGTGCGGAGCGCCTGCCAGCCCCCTAGCGCGCCGTCCGGTTGAGAGAGCCGCCACATGGGTAATGTATCCGAGAGAAAGAGGCTCGGGTCAGCGGGCGATTGCTCGAATATATGCCGCGTACCATCGGGTTGGATGAGCATGACACGGCCCAGGGGCGCAAACGTAATGTCAATTTCAATATGGTGGCTATGTCGCCAGCCTGGCCCCCACTGGCCCAAGAGATAGGGCGTAGGAGATTCGCGCATATAGGCCGGGGTCGTTTGGCCGCCCAGGCTGTTGTAATGCCGCGTGAAATCCAGACGCAATGTATGGCTGGGAACCTGGTAATCCTGCACATGATAGTAAAAATTACCATTGACCGGATTAACCGGCGTGTTTTGTTGGCGGGTTTCCAAGCATGGGCAGACGGGCAGATAGTCTAGCCCCAGATTATTAAAACCAGCAGGCGTGTAGCCTGGTTGATGGGGCAACGCCTCGGGATTTGGTTCGGGGGGCACAGGCGTAATGACTTCGGTGCCATCGGGAAAAGACAGACGAAAAGCGTTCGGTTGGTCTTCGACAAATGCAAAACGCACCACGCGATTTTGGACGAGCACTGCGCTAATGGTCGCCAGGTCTTCGGTTAGTGTCCGGCCATCCAGGGGCAAAAAGCTCAGCGCTCCGTTCGCGATCTGCACATCGCCCAAGCCCGCCGTATCGAGCGTAATCTGGGCGGGGTCGTCATCATCATCTAGCTGGACTTCAAACACCGGGGCCGGATTGGGGGTAGGGGGCGTAGCGTCAACGGCTCGTTCGCCCGCCTCCGCAGGCGTTAGCTCCTGTTCCAGGGTGGGTGCTTCTTCGGGCAAGCGTTGCGTGATCGTCACACGCACAAAATTGCTCAGAAAACGGAAATTAGCGCCCGACAGGATTTGCAACGCCCATTCTTGGTCGGGCAAATAGGTCAGAATTTGCCAGCCTTGTAAGTCCGAAATGATGTATAGGGCATCATCTTCCGGCGTGTTAGGCGGGGATAGCCCCATGCGCAAATTATCATTTTCCTCGGTGAGCGTTACATTCGGCCCATCCAATACCATCTGCGCACCATTTTCAGCATTGGCCACCACCAGCCCTTCGACCGCCAGAATATTGCGCAACTTGAAATAATCGGTGGTAATGGTCGTGCCATCTTCCAGAATAATGGTGATGGTCGTGGCGGTATTCTCAATGCGTGTGATGTTTTGATCGGTGAAGAAAAACGGCGGCGCGGCTTCGGGCGGGTCTGTCTCGCGGGGTTGGGCGACAATACCAATACCCTGGGGCGTAAAGCTGACCGAGCGTGTCACACGCTGGGCACCGCTGCCATTCCACAACGTTTCAATCGTGAAACCCGCAGCGCTAACCTGGTAATCCTGGGGGCCGCGCCCTGGGTCGGGGCGGACAACCGTCGGATTACCATAAAACGCCACATCAATCAGGCGAGCATCGCCGGTTTGATCGTCCAGTGGCGCGCCGCTTTCTAGGGTTGGGGGGCTATAGGCCAGCGTGGCATTCGGTACAGACAACCCCGCTTGAACATCGGGCAAGCGCACGCCATTTTGCAGCAATTGCAAGCTATATTCATCTGGGTTGATGGCCGACCCTTGGATATTTTCGCCCGTCACTTGGAGGGTATAGGTTCCGCCCGCACCAAAGGTATTCACAAAGCGCAATATTTGCCCGCTAGCCGTGGTCAGACTCTCATCTGGGGAGATCACCGCGCCGGTGGCATCCTGCACGCTCACCCGTGGCGTCAGTTGGCCACTGATGCGCTCTAAGATCACTTCGACAATTTCGAGCCCATTCGCTGAAAATTGCCAAGTGTGAGCCGTTTCTTCGGGGGTCAAAAAGCCGCTGACCGTTTCGCCGAAACTCAGTGTGCGCTCTGATGTCCCATCCTGCGCACGAGTGAAGGCAGGCGTTGGTAGCCCGAGCAGCAGCACAAACAGCAACGCACCACTACGCATAACCCATTTCATAATAGAGTCACTCCGTCAGGATCGTCTTCATCATCTAAAGGCGCCTGGTCTACTGGCGTCTCGGGTAGGCGTTGTAGATAAATCAGGCGTGTCTTAGGCGAGAGTTGAATGACATCTTGAGGCTGCAAGGGGCGCGCTTCGCCGGGGGGCAAAATGAGCCCGCTGACCATCGCCGGGTTGGTTTTGCTGATGGTGCTCACCCACATCGTCCCTTCGGCTTCCCATTCCAAGCGGAGATGCTCGCCCGAAACGGACGAATCGTCCGTAATCACCACATCGCAGGATGGTTTGCGGCCTACAAGGGCTGGGCCGGCAAATAGTTCAAAGTGCCGGGGCGGTTCCATATCCAGCCGCAACCAACCGACGACCTCCCGAGCACTTTGTTGGCGCATTTGCTGAAAATCTGTATCCGAAAGCATTTCTGTAACCAGCATTTCATCTTCTTCGGAGAGTAAATCGGTATGTTGCGCGGCCAACTCAGCTTGTTGGCGTTCTACCGAGGTGGCAGGCGCCCGCCGCGCCAGCGCAGGTTGCGGGGTTGTCGCCCCGGCAGAGGCATAAAAATCATAGGGCTCGGAAGCAGCAGATTCTTGAAAGGTCGCTTCATATTCGGTGACATCTTGAAAGGTGTTCATCATGGCTGATGGTGCTGCACTGGCCACAGGTTGGACGGTCGGCGTTGCGGGGCGGCGGGATAACACCACATAAGCCCCCAACAGCAAGGCAGCCAGCCCCACTAACCCCCCACCTACCAGAATTAAGGGGTTAAAGCTGTCGCTCTCATCGTCGCTAGCATCTGCTGCCGGGGGGTCTTCGGCTACGGTTAGCGGCACGGCGGATTCGGTTTCCTCGGGGGCCGCTGTGGGGGCGTCTGTGGGTGCTTCGTCATTTTGCGGCGCGGCTTCTGTCGCTTGGGATACTTCATTAGGTGATGGCGTCGCTTCGGCTGGGCCTTCTGTGGCTTCATCGGGCGGTACGTCTGTAGGCGTGGGCCGCGCGGTAGATGCTTCCGTGGCCAGCGCGTCCGCTTCGGGCTCGGTCGGCGCGGCGGTCGCCACGGTGGGCGTATCCTGCCGCGCTACATCACTGGGGGTAGGGGTAGGTAAGGGGATTCGAGTGTTGGTGGGAGAGGACGTTACTGATGGTAATTCCGTAGCAACAGGCTCAATCACAATCCCGCCGCCTGGCTGCGCGGTGGGGGTCGGATTAGCGGCGATTAGCGGGGGATTATCCGGCACAGATTGAAAGCGTAACTGCAATTCCGCACGCTCGCCGCTTTCGAGCGTTATACGCGCCGTGGCCGTCTCGGTATTGGGGGGCAGGGTGCCGTTTGCGGCGTAAATTGGTCGGCTCCATTCTGTACGCACCTCGTTAAAGCGCGCTTGAATCGTGTTCAGATTGGCCTCGCGTAATTCGCCCCCACTGCTTTCGACAATATCCTGATACACGTCGTCTACGCTATCGGCAATGATGATTGCATCGACCGGGGTTTGCACCATTTGGAAAGGGTCGGCCTGGCAAGGCCCCTGGCGCGACAGGGTGCTGGCGACCCACAAAATACGCCGCGCGCGATTCGGTTCGGGGGGCGCATCTTCTAAGGCCGCCAGGGCATCCCCCACGCAGCCGGGCACATTGGCCGTCGCGATATAGTCTTCCAGGCTGGCCACAATCTCGCTGGTTTGATCCGTTAATTGGACAACATCGACCGTATCATCGTAGGTCACGAGCCCGGAGACACTGGCCGAACTGCCTTGCAAAAAGCGTTCCAAAGCCGCCCCTACCCGGGGATACGCATTTAACATGCCGCCGCTGGCATCCAGCACAAACCACTGAGCCACGGGCAGCGGCTCTGGGCTCACTTGTAGGCTTTGGGTCGTGCCATTGATATTGACCACCACATCATCAATGACTTGGCCGCGCGGCACGCTGATATGCAGCACCACTGTACCATCGGGATATTGCGCGGCCCATTCTATGCGCATCGTGTGCACACTTTGCGCTTGAACGAGCGGCCCGCCGCCTGCTAGCACACCCAACAAAACCAGTGCCAGCCTAAGGCTGAAGGCGATACAGCGGTAAATCGGCCTCAGAAATCCAACCATTTTGTTCACTTTCTGGGTCTTGTAATTGATACCAGATACGATTATCCGTAATGGATTGATGTATCTGAACGATGGTATACGGTTCGTTAGGGACGAGCGCAAACGCTACGACATCGTCCGCGATACGTTCGTATGTCGAGGCAGCTTGTTCGAAGGTTAGCTGCATACCTTCCGCCAGCGCCAGGGTGGGCGTCGGCAATAGCGGGGCGGGCGTGGGGCTGGGGGGTGATACCGTCCAGGTAGCGGTAGGGGAATCGGGCAAGTTTGCGGTGGGGGATGCAGGGGATAGCGTGGGCGTAAAGGTAACTGTAGAGGTCAGGGTAGGCGGAACGGGCGTCTCTGTTGACGGGGCAACTTCCACCGCTGAATCTTGTGCAGTTGGCGATGCATCATCCGAACTGCCAATCAAGAATAAAACACCACCCATTATGAGCAAGATAATCGCTAGGGCTAGAAAAACGCCCATCGAACGCTGGCGCGGCGGTACCCGTTCGGTGTCTTGGGGGGGCGTTTGTGCGTAGCCTCTCGGATAAGTGGGTGTATTGTCCATTTTGGCTAACGAGGGTTGAGATGTCGCGCGGGTGAGTGTCACTTGGACAGTGGGGTTCAGGCTCGCGACATGTTGTTGCAAACGGCTGGGGAGCTCAAACGGAGGGCCAATTTCAACCACAATCGCGGAGATATTATCCAGCCCGCCCCTTTCCAAGGCGCGGCTGACCAGCGTATGTACCGCCTGGTCGGGGGGCGCGCCTAACACGACCTGGTATAGCGCTTGCTGATCCACATAGCGTGTAACGCCATCGCTCAGCAGCACCAGCCGCCCACCGCTTTGAATCGTTTGCTGATGAAAATCGACGCGGACATCGGGCTTATGGCCCACGGCACGGGTCAAGCGCGCGTGCTCGGGTTTTTCGGGGTCTAAGATAGCGATATGATCGGCGGTTAACGGTGTAATGGCCTGTTCATCTACCCAATAGGCCCGGCTATCCCCCACATGTGCAATGGTGAGTTCGCTGCCTGTAATGACTGCCACAGTCAGCGTCGTTGCGCTATCCCCTGCGGCCTGATAAATCGCTTCATTCGCCGCTTGGATAGCCTGGTCTAAGCGACTGACAACAGTTCCCGCCTGGGATGCATAATATTCCTGAACAAGGATTTCAACGGTCTGTTGGCTGGCTTGCTCGCCGCCAGCGCGGCTACCGACACCATCCGCGACCACAAATATAGCGCCATATTGAGCCAATTGGCCTGCATCCCCAGGATAGCGATAGCCTACGGCATCTTCATTGCGTGTGCGTTGCCATCCCACATGTGTGCTGATGGCCGGTACTAGCAAAAATGATTGCATGGTTAATCTAATATCTTAACGACAAAGACCGTATCGCCCATGATGATGACATCATTTTCATACACTGGTGTCGGCGCTTCGATCTTTTGGTCATTAATCCATAAACCATTGCGCGCGCTTAGCGGTTCGATCATATATACCTGGCCCTCGTAGGGCGCTTCTGGGTTGGGGTTTAGTAAAATCACAGCATGCTGGCGCGACATGCGCGGGTCGCGCCATTGCACTTCCGCATCGCGGCCTCGTCCGATAATCCCGTTGGGGGGCACAAACAGCACCGTACCTCGGTAGTCTTCGGGGGCACGGATAATGAGCCACAGCATAGGGTGGGCGCCAGTATCCGCGTTAGGCGGGGCGGGGGCAGAACGTTGAGCGTCAATATTATTCCCGCGCCAAGGCAGCATATTGCCTGTATCTTCGCGCTCATCTTGGTTGGGCACCCACGCCTGATCGCGCGCGGTGGGCACGGGCGGCGGCGTCTGACCGACGTCCCAATTTAAGGTTGTGTTATATCGTTTACGTTGAGACAACCCTGATGCCTCATCCGGCTTCTGGGCATCTTGATCTTTGGGCGTGCGGGCTGTTCCCGAGGAAGCGCGCGTCGGCGCTTGATGCGCAGCCTGATCGTAAGATGAGGCGCTCGTATCTTCCCATGAGTTATGGACGCTTGGCGGGGGGTCATCCTCCGGCGATGCGGGGGGGCCATCCCAGGC
>DAOTVD010000107.1:0-4768 GCA_034437075.1 Anaerolineae bacterium | reverse complement strand
TAGGTGACAAAGCAACCTTTGCGGGTAGCGTTCATCACCTCGCAAGCGGTCAGCCGCGCGGGTTGGGGACGTTATAGCGTCGAACTCATTACCGGCGCCCGGCAACTCGGAATTGAGCCAGTCTTGATTATGTCGCCGGGGCCGGTAGACGAAGCGTTGCAAGACATCGAACGCCATGCAATTTTGCCACCTGTGTTGGAACAGCGCTTCGCAACCCCTCGGAGTCTGCTAGCCGCGCCGCAATTGCGCGGGGTCTTGCGTACTTGTGATGTCGCGCATTGTATTGTCGAACTATATGCGCCGCTTGTGTCCTTGGCGCTAGGCGGATTATCCACGCGGTTTGTTTTGTCGGTGTTCGGCACTTGGGCCATTCGCCCCCTAGAGAGCCGCGCGCAACGGCTCTTTTTTGCGCCAGCATTCCGGCGCGCGGATCGCATCCTGGCTATTAGCGGCTTCACGCGGGATTGGATGGCGCGCTTAATGGCCTTACCAGAGACCGAAGTCCTAGCGGGGGGCGTACATCCGGCGCGATTTGGCGCGCCCGTGGCGGCTGAATTACCGCCCCAGATTAGTGAAGGGCCGCTTGTCATCAGCGTGGGGGCGGTGAAGCCGCGCAAAGGGCAGGATGTCGCGGTCGAAGCCATTGCACACGTGCGCGAGCACATCCCGAAAGTGCAATATGCCATGGCTGGGCGCGATGATGAGATGCCCGAATTCACCGCGCGCTTGCGCGAGCGCATCGCCGAACTGGGCTTGGAAGATAACGTGCATTTCTTGGGCCAATTACCGCCGTATAGCACGCTGGTCAAGCTGTATCAAGCCGCAGATGTCTTTTTGTTGCCATCTACCAATCAGGGGAGCAGCTTCGAAGGGCTGGGCTTCGTGTTTCTGGAAGCCGCCGCCGCCGGAACACCCGCCATTGGCACGCACGGCTGTGGCGCGATGGAAGCCATTCGCGCTGGCGAAACCGGGATTCTCGTCCCGCAGCACGACCCCGCAGCGACCGCCGCAGCGTTGCTGCGTTTATTGCGCGATGATGACTTGCGGGGGCGCATGGCGGCGGCAGGCCCGGCGCATGCTGAGCGCTTAAGTTGGGATAATCTGGCCCAGCGGGCGGTCGAAGTGTATAAGGAATTGGTGTGTTAACTCAAAACGGCGCCAGGGCCGCATAGGCTCGGGCTAGGGCGGCCCATTCTTCTAGGGCGAGCGTTTCGGCGCGGCGGGTGCTGTCTACCCCGCCCGCATCAAGAATCATGAGTGCGTCGTCGTTGCTTAGTGCAAGGCCGTGTGCTAGCGCGTTGCGAAGTTGCTTACGCTTTTGCCCAAATCCTGCGCGCACGACCCTAAAAAACGTCTCATCATCCGGCACATCCAGCACCGATTCGCCATAGAGCGACATATGCACCACCGCCGACTGTACATCGGGGCGCGGCCAAAAGACCGACGGCGGCAAGCTCATCATAATCTGCGGATCGCCATAATATTGCACGCTGACGGCCAAGAGGCTCATATCGCCTGGTTTGGCGACAATGCGCTCCGCGACTTGCTTCTGCACCATGACGGTCATGCTTTGCGGGGGGCGCGGGTTTTCCAGAAAGTGGCGCAGGATCGCGCTGGTAATGTAGTAGGGCAAATTGGCGACGAGTTTATACGGCCCATCCCCCATGAGCGCTGGAACATCGACCGTGAGCACATCTTGCCATACCAAAGAAACATTGTCGTAAGCGGCCAATTGTGCGGCTAAGATAGGTTGCAAGCTCGTATCGATTTCGATGCTGATGACACTCGCCGCTTGAGCCGCAAGCGCACGGGTTAAAGCGCCAGTCCCTGGGCCGACTTCTAGCACACGATCCGCTCTTGCGACATCGGCTACAGCGACGATTTTGGCCAGGGCGTTGGGGTCGTGCAGAAAATTTTGCCCTAGTTTCTTCTTCGGATGCAGGTCATATTGTGCGAGCAATTGGCGTGGGTTGGCCATGGGACGCCTCTGAAGTTTGTGGAGGGGGTGTATCTGCAAGTGGGGAGGCCAGAGGAACACATATGCGCAGCAGGTCTACCTTAGTGCTGCTCCCGTTAAGGCCTGACACGGTTCGACAGCCAGCCGCCACATGAGGCTCTGGCCACCCGGCTTACAGATAGCCTGGCGAATCATACCAGATTCAGAGCCGAGTGCAATGGTCGCCCTATCGATCTATAATATAGGCCAATCGGCATGACAAACCTAGCAGGAGCATCTATGGCCGTCCAGGTAGTGACCTTCGGCGAACTGCTAATCGATTTTGTAGCGACCGAACGCGGGGTGTCGGTGGGGCAGGCACCGGGCTTCACCAAAGCACCAGGCGGGGCACCAGCCAATGTGGCAGTTGGGTTAGCCAAACTGGGCTTAGCCAGCGCATTCATCGGGCAAGTCGGCGCGGATTTCTTCGGCGCGTATCTGACTGACATCTTACGAGAGGCCGGCGTTGACGTTTCGGCACTCCGCCAAACCGCTGCCGCCATGACGCCTCTGGCGTTTGTCTCCGTAGCGCCGGATGGCGAACGCGAATTCGTCTTTTACCGCAAGCCCAGTGCCGATATGCTCATGCAGCCCACTGACCTAGATACAGATATGCTGCGCCGGGCAGATATATTTCATTTCGGTTCCATTTCGCTCATTGATGAACCCTTGCGCAGCACAACCCTGGCAGCCATCGAGGTAGCGCAGGCTGGGGGCGCGCGCATTAGCTACGACCCGAATTGGCGGCCTGCGTTGTGGCCTGATGAAGCGACCGCGCGCGAAGGCATGCGCCTGGGTGCACGCCACGCGAATATCATTAAAGTTAGTGAAGAAGAACTCTTTTTTATGGCCGAGACCACCGACACGCAAACCGCCATCGCAAGTTTGTGGACGGCTCAAGTAGACTGTTTAGTGATTACACGCGGCGCACAAGGCAGCATCGCCTACACCGCGCCGGATGCCCCACCCGTGGTACATAGCGGCTTTCGCGTGGATGTGGCAGATACCATCGGCGCGGGCGATGGGTTTGTCGCCGGGTTGCTATCCGGCATTTTGCAAAACCCGCGCAACTGGCGTACCGATATGATGACCGTTATACTTAGGCGCGCCAATGCTGTCGGCGCATTGACGGCGAGCCGGGCTGGCGCAATCCCGGCCTTACCGACTCAGGCAGAAGTGGAACAGTTTTTAGCCCAGCATGACGCACACTGAGGCGATGATTTTGGGAATACAGCTCGGCCCACGAGCAGTTTAAGGAGGCCAACTTGGCTGGCAATACGATTATCGGCAAAACTCTAGGGAAGTATGAGGTTCGTTCGCTAATCGGTCGGGGGGGGATGGCCACGGTCTATCTGGGCTATCAGGCGGATATTGATCGCGATGTCGCTATCAAAGTCTTGCCGCCTCATCCTGGCCAGAGTACAGAGTTTATCGAGCGCTTCCAACAAGAGGCCCGCACGATTGCCCGGCTTCAGCACCCGCATATTTTGCCCATTTTTGATTTCGGCACCCAAAATGATATTTTGTTTTTGGTGATGCCCTATTTTACCGGAGGCTCGCTCAAAGACCTGATCGCGCAAGGGCCACTCGCGCCCGACCGCGCGCTGGAAATTTTGCGCTCGGTGGCCGAAGCGGTTGATTATGCCCATCGACAGGGCATCATTCATCGCGACATCAAGCCCGAGAACATCCTGCTGGATAAAGAAGGCTATGCGTTTTTGTCCGATTTTGGTATCGCAAAAATGTTGGAGGCCAACACCAGCTTCACCGCTTCGGGCGGGGTGATCGGCACACCAGCGTATATGGCACCCGAACAAGGGCAAGGCCGGCCCAATATTGATGGGCGCGTAGATACTTACGCGCTGGGCGTCGTCGCTTGGGAGATGCTCAGCGGCAACCAACCCTTCCAGGCCGAAACGCTGACGATGGTTATGATGCAGCATATCAGCGAACCGATTCCCTCGTTGCGAGACGCCGGTTATGATTACCCGGCCAGTGTGGATAATGTGCTCGAACAGGCACTGGCCAAAGACCCCGATGCACGCTTTACAACGACTCTGGGGTTTGTCGGGGCGCTGCAAAATGCTATAGCTGATATGGGCAGTGCAGCGGGCCAACCGCAGAACTGCACGCGCGCGCCGGTGGCCGCTGCGACCGCGCGAACATTACAAGAAACGAGCGCTATTCGGGATGATGCGACCATCGTGCCGGCTAAAGTCACCGATGCTCAAGCAACAGTCGCTGGCCCCCCGCGCCGCCGGGCATCCAATGGTTTGCTCATTGGCGGCGCCATCATCCTGGTTATCGGGGTAGCCATCTTAGCTTTTGCCCTGCTCAGCGGTAATGGGAACGGTAACGATGATGATCCCGACCCAGTGGTCGTACAAGAACCTAGCCCCACAGCTACATTAGACCCAGATGATCTGCGCGGGGTTGTGGCGGTGAGCGTCGCAACAATCCTGGATGCGCCGAACCAAAATGCAGAAACGCTGGGGCGGGCGCTAGAAGGGGCCGAAGTACGTATTTTGGGCCAATACCCCGATGCGGCCAGTGGCGATTCGTTTTATTTTGTCGAAAGCAACGGCATCAGTGGCTGGGTGTTTGCCCGTCAATTGGATGTGCAAGAGGGCATTCGTGAAGTGGCCATGGTCATTACGCTTTCACCGACGCCAACCTCGACCCCCACAGACGAGCCGAGCAGCACACCAACACCAACCACGACAGCGACCCCCACCGAGACCCCAACCGCCCCGCCGACGACCACCGACACCC
>DAOTVD010000106.1:0-20186 GCA_034437075.1 Anaerolineae bacterium | reverse complement strand
ATGAAGCAGGTCGGCACGCCGAAGCGGTCGGCATGGTGCTTACGCAATGTATCGCGCAAGGTGCCCAAAAAGCGCTGAAATTCGGTGAGGGATGATTGGGCTTCTGGGCGGCTTGTCTGCTCGAGGCCGCGCGGTGGCGTTGGTGGTAGGGCCTGGGCACGCGCAGGCAGCGGGCCGGGGTGGGCATATGGCGCGGCTCCGCCGAGCGGGATGCGATGGCCACACATGACACAAAACATATGGTCGCGTCCTTTCTCGATCATCGTCACCACATCATGGCGGTCTTGGCGGTGGCCGCAGTTGGGGCAATCCAGGGCCGGGAAGCGCTGGATATTGGTTGAGCGGGTCGCCAGGAATTTTTCGACCAACCCATGAAAGATATTCCGTGTATATACGGGCGTTTGTAGGCCATAATACAGCACGATTTCGACCATATCGGCGTCGATTTCGAACAGGCGAAACCCGCAGATTTCGCCGGGGCTCATTTCAAATTGGGCTTGGTAATCCCATTGGTAGGTGCGGGTGTATAACCGATTTTGATTCAGGAAGACGACCAGCGCGGCATAGGTCTGGGTGCGTGGCCCTGTGATTGTGATACGGTACGACATATCGTCTTGCACATCGTTGGGGTGGGTGAATGGCCGCTTGCGGTTGATGAGTTGCGGAAATATCAGCAACGTGACGCCATCAAAGGTTTCGCGGAAAAAAAACTGATGTGTTTCGAGCTGCGTCAGGGCCGCCACGAGCAGCGCGTGCCGCTCGGCGGGGAAGATGCCGTGCAGGGGGGCGAAATCGTAGTCGCTATCGGCCAGGCGCGCGGCTTCGAGCGTGCCCAAGCCTAGGGTCGTGCGCCTGGCCTCCGCCAAAATGGCTGACATCAGGTCTAAGAGGACATCGGGCTTGAGGATGACCAGCGGTTCGGGCTCGGCATCTGCTAGCAACCACACATGGCCGAGCGTCTCCAGATGACGCAACCCGGCCAGGCGCTCATCGGGGTAGGCATCTGGCAGGTTATCCAAATATGCGTCGATTTCGGCCAGTGGCAGCACAACGCGCGGTTGGTCGAGTGGCCCGGCTAAGGCATCCAGCGTTTCGCGTAGGGCGTGTAAGGTTTCGGGCGCGATAATCTGCGCTCGGTCTGTCCAATCAAGTTGCGCGTCGATAACCCGCAATAAATTGTCGATACCTTGGTCCTCTTGGGCACTGGTGATGACATAGCCCCCCCCGATGCCATGATGCTGGCAAAAATTATGCAATTCATGGGGTTTGAGCATCATCGCCCCGGTGTCGCTACGCGTGCCTACTAGCACCAGGCGCGCCCGGTCGTTGCCACCCAGCGCTAGATGCCGCAGCCAATATTCAACCCCCGCTAACGGATTTTCCCAATTGCTGGTATCAAAGACCAGTAACGCAACGTCAATATCACGCAAGAGAGGCGCATGTACTAGGCGATGGTCAGTCTGGCGTTCGAAATCCCACAGCACAGCCTCGCAGACGGTGCCATCCTCTAATTGTTGGCTGAGCCCGTTGAGCACCCAGGTGCGGTGATGGTTGGTGTTGAAGGCATTGCTAGACTGGCCTCGGATCAGGCGATAGCCTAGGCGCGATTTGCCGATGCCTGTGTCGCCAATGAGCGCGATCTTGCGGGACATATAACCGCTGCGCGGCGGTCCTTGATCCAACAATTGGCTGTAGTCCAGTTCCCACACGCGGATGGCGGTGTCGTGGTGGCCCAGGCTAGCCAACAGGGGCCGCTGGGGATGAAACGCCAGCGCTTGGGGCGTATAGCCGCGCGTGCGGGCGCTCACTTCTGGCAAGCTGGCGATACTTTCCCACGTATCGGCGCGCCAGATACGCATGGTCTGATCCGCGCTTTTGCTGGCGAGCAGCCGCCCATCCGCCGAAAATGTGACGCTGAGCACGGGTGCAGTATGCCCCCCCAGGACGCTCGTCGGTCGCCCGGTCTGTAAATCCCATAAGCGGATGGTGCCATCTTCGCTGCCAGAGGCCAGCGTGTGGTTGCCGGGCCCCAGGCTCAGGGCATTGACGACCCCCGCATGCCCGCGCATGTCCATCAGGTGCGCACCGGATGACAAATCCCACAGCTTGATCTGCCCGTCCGCGTCACCCGAGATGATAAAGCGCCCGTCGTTGCTGAGCGCCGTGCACAGAATCGGGGCTGCATGGCCTTTCAGCACGCGCTGCATGGCCCCGCTTTCCAGATTCCAGACCATCAGCGTATGGTCATCCGAGCCAGAGATAATTTGCCAACCATCCGGCGTGCACTGGATGCTGTTGACCGCGCCTTGGTGCCCGGTCAGGTTTACCACGCACTGTTGCTGCACCAAGTCCCAGATTTCAATATCGTAATCGTTCCAGTTGGCCGTTAATGCATACCGTCCGTTGGGGGTCAGCACACAGGCGGTAAAGCCGCGCCGGTGGCCCACGACCTGATGATATTCATGGGTCGTTTCTAAATCCCACAACCGGATGGTATTGTCGATGCTGGCTGAAATCAATTGGTCGCCACTTGGTGACCATAAAACGCGCACAATGGCATCCTGGTGCCCCGAGAGGGTGGCGCGGTGGCGGATGCCTGCGGGCAAATTGTCATCCATCGGAGCAGTTGCCATCAGTGACCGATCTTAAAATTAAACCGGAATGCCCATTTAGGTGCTATCCTAACCTGATGAATAAACCCAAACAAATCCAGGGCTGGTTGGCCTCTTTGCCGAGGGCTTAAGCCTGCGGTTTCATCGGGATTCGTTTTCGATTCAGGCCCGGGTCATTCCATGTTTCCCAACATAAATTTTTGCAAATCACCAATCACCGGATCGCCCGGCGACAGATGATATAGTGTTAACACCAACTTGAATAGTTCGACAAAGTAAAAGCGTTCTTCGCGGAAATCGGCAAAAATGCGGCCCCGCAGCAGGGGCGGAAAGGCGTCACTTTCGTCACCTTCTACCAAGACGGGTAACACAGTACTCTTGGCGCGTTCGGTGTCTAGCAGGCGCAAGGTGATGAGGTCGAACTCAGCAGCGACTACCGACCCCCGTTCGCTATCCTGGTTTTCATACTTTTGGCGATACGCTGGCGAGCCCACGACGATAATAAAGTCATCTTGTTCTAAGCGGCTGATGAAGCGCGAGAGACTGCTGCCGATTTGGGTATTGTGCCAGCCATCCCAGATGACTTTTAGGCCCGCTGTGGCCAAATGTTCGGCCAGGCGCGCGACCCAGAGTTCGTGGTTGTGGTTGCCCCAGGCATAGCTAATGAAGACGCTGGGGGCCTCGGCGGTGATTTTGCTGCGGATATGCACTAGGGCGACTTCGAACGCGGTTTTCATGCGCGTGCGTTCTTGTTCGCGGCGCAACAGCGCGTTGTTTTGCGGGGTTAAATGCTCGATGGTGTCCAGTTCGCTCAGGTCGATATGGTGGCCGCAATGGATGCAATGCAGATGCGCATGATGGTTCATTAGGCGGTCAATAATCACCTGGCGCGGTTGGTAGGTTTCGCAGGTGGGGCAGAACGCGCGCGGATAGCGACTGTACGGGGCGTTTGTCCCGCGCAAGGTGCGCTCGAATAACTCTTTGAACTCGTGGCGGGTGTAGTCGCTGGCGTCCGCCGCACAATAGATCACCAGGTCGGCCTGGTGGCCGTCAAGCGCTTCGATGCGAAAGCCGCAGACCTCGCCGAGCCCCATCTGGAATTGGGCCTGGCTCTGCCAGAAGTGCGTCCGCGTGAACTTTGAAGCGTAGCTAATCTGCACGACCAGCAGCGCATACAGGTATTCAATGCTGCCGCTGACGCGGTAGGTGACATCATCCACCAAAACCAGGTCTTTCATAAAGGGGCGTTTTTGATGGATGAGCGTCGGAAAGATGAGCAAGGGGCGGTCATCCGAATGGCCGCGCAGGCAGATATGCCGCTCGATGAGCAAGCGCGTAGTGGCCGTGATGAGGGTTTTACGTTCATCGGGCGCCAGATCGGCCAGTTCGGGGAAGTCATATTCTTCGGCAAATAGGCGTTTTTCTTCGATGGCGCCCAGTCCGCGTCCTTTGGCACGCGCGTGCAGCACGAAAGATGACGCCAGCTTGATGAGCAGTTCCGGGCGTAGCAGGATCGTCTCTTGCAGGTCGGTATCACGAATGCGCTTCACGTAACCATGATTCTCTAAATGTTGGACTGCCGCGCGTAATTCCTGCATATCGAATGCGAAATCCCGCCACAGGGCCTGTAAGCGCTCGCTTAGTTCGGCGTGGGTCATCAAGACGCGGTTGTTGCGCTGCCATAAGGGATCATTTTGCAGATTCAGCACGAAATCTTTAATCCGCTGGAATGTCCCGGTGGTGACGGTGGTGGTCATACTGTCCCAGTCGATGAGGCTGTGCAACCGTTGTGTGAGTTCATCCATGCCCCGGCCCGACAGCGCACTGGTGCCGATGTATCCGCCTTCGATATCGTGATAGCGGCAAAATTCGTTGAGTTCGTTGTCGGTCAGCCACGGTTCACCGCGATCCAAGCGCCCGCCTACGAGGATCATTTTGATGGCGCGTGAACCGCTCCGTTGGCGGAGTTGTTCTACCCAATATTCGACCCCGCGCAAGAAGTCATCCCGCTCGGCAGCATCGAACAACAGTAGCGCGATGTCGATGTCGCCTAAAAACAGTGTATGCACCAATCGGTAATCGGCTTGTCCGGCGAAATCCCACAGGACGATCTGCCGTTCGGTGCCATCCGGGGCGGTGCTCCCCAAACGATCGACGACCCAATATTGTTGGCCATGGGTGGAGATAGTCGGCTGAAACTGGCCGTAGGCGATGCGATGCCCTAGCGCGCTTTTGCCGACCCCACTATCCCCCACTAGGGCGACCTTGACGGTCGTATAGCGGTGGCTGGTCTGCGCCGGGCGATGAGCAAAAAGGTGATGGTAATCTAGCTCCCAAATTGTAATTTGACCTGGTTCGCCGGCACTGGTGGCGAGCACGGGCGCGGTGGGGTGAAAGGCCAGGGGGCCAGGGGGGAGGGAAGCAGGCGTGTGATGCCCGGCGGGCTCCCAGCTATCGCAGCGCCACAGCACGAGTTCGCCGTCCGTGCTTTGTGAGGCGAGCAGCCCGCCGTCTGCACTGAAATCCAGGTTGCGGATGGGGGCGCTGTGCGCCTCTAAAATATGCCGCACTTGGCCATCGCTGATGCTCCACACGCGAACCGTGTGGTCATCCGAGCCCGAGGCGAATAAGGTGCCATCTGGGGACGTGGCCAGCGCGTTGACCGGGCCATGGTGGGCGGGTAAGGTATGCAACAAGTGCCCCTCGTGCATATCCCACACATAGACGAATTGATCGTCCCCCCCCGAGAGGATAAGGTTATTATGGGGCGAAATGGCCAGTGTGCGGACGCTGCCCGAATGGCGTTGCAAAGTGCGGATATCCATGCCAGTCACGAGGCTCCATATCTTGAGCGTGCCATCTTCCGAAGCCGAGACGAAGCGTTCGCCGTCAGCGGCTAAGCCCATGGCATTCACCGGAGAGAAATGGCTGGCGAGTTTCATCACAGACATGCCACTTTGTAAATCTAGGATATACAGGGCGGGCTGCTGATGATGGGCGACAACGGCTTGTTTGCCTTCCGCCGAGCGGATTAAGGTGCGCCAGGGTGCGTTGCCGGCTTGAATGTGACGTTCAGCGATACCGCGTTCCACATCCCATTCATGGATTGTGCCGTCTGTGCCTGCGCTCAGGAGCTTTTTAGGATGCATTTGCCAGGTAAGGGCGCAAATCGCGTGCCGATGGGCATCCAGTTCGTGTAGTAATTGTAGGCCGTTGTGCCTGTGCAGCAATGCCATAGCCCAAATCGTCCTTTACTTTGCCAGGCTGCAATAATAAGCTTTTTATCGCCTTTTTTGTAGGCGACTTATGATAATACAACTAAAACGCGATAATAACCAATTTCTCATCTTTTGATATTACAAAATATAGTATATCGAGCCCGGTTTGGCCATAAAAAAACATAAAACATTGTGTACAAAAATATTAATTTGGCGCCCAGAAACGGCGATGGGCGGGGTCGGTGAAGCGCTGTAGATCGGTGTCGGGTGTCCAGCGCCGATTATTGGGCAAGATAGTTTCCTCATCCATAAGGCAGCGCCCCAGGTCGGCGCCAACCAGGTTAGCCCAGCCCAGGTTGGTGCCCCGCAAATCGGCATTGATCAGGCTAGCGCCTTGCAGCGAGGCTTCTTGGAGCAACGCCCCCGCTAAATTGGCCCGAGCCAGGCGGGCATTGGTCAGGTTAGCGGCATGCAAATCCGCATTTAGCAAGACGACGCCATGCAAGTCGGCCTCGCGCAAGGTAGCCCCTTGTAAATTGGCCTCCGTCAAGTTGGCCCAGCGGAGGTTACTGCCATGCAGGTTGGCCTCGACGAGGTTGGCCGCTTCCAGATTTGCGCGTACGAGCGTTGTATTGGGCAAATTGGCCCAGCTTAAATCGGCGCGGGTGAGGGTGGCCTGGCGCAGGCGGGCTTCATCGAGTTGGGCATGGTCGAGCAGCGCATCACTCAGGTCGGATTCTTCCAGGCGGGCTGCGCGCAGATCGGCGCGCGCGAGGTTAGAGCCGCGCAGGTCAGCCCCGTCTAGGATGGCATTTGTCAGGCGCGCGCGTTCTAAATCTTGGCCATAGAGGGCGCCCTGGCTTTTCAGGCGAGCAATGGCTTCGGCATCACCGCGCCGAGCGTCCTTTAAGGTGCGTTCTAGTGCCTCGCGATGATGTTCGGCGCGTAAGCCCCGCCCGGCGAGTATCTCGAAGCCGATTAGCACAAGCAGGGCCCCCAACAGCGCCGCCGACACAAGGCGCAGCCAACTTGCTAGCCAGTCCGTTGTTAGGCCATCCGGCGCTAGGTACACCGCCGCGCCAGTTACCGCGATAAAGGCGATGATAAGCATGATTATGAAAATGGCGCTGGGGGCATCTTGCCACAGACGTTTCATGAGGCGTCAGTTCTAGTTAATCGAAAACGCCCTTAACTATAGCGTGCTCCTGGCAAGACGAAAAGGTTTGGAATGCGTATCTGTTGCGCCATTTCGCAACTTGCCAGATATCGGAATGCGTATCTGTTGCGCCATCTCGTAACTTGCCAGATAATGGAATACGGTACAAGACAACATAGGGAGTAAATTTTATGCATCGAAAAATCGTCGTATGCCTTTTGGTGGTAACACTCATCGGGAGTGTGTGGGGTATGAGCATGCTGGGTGCGCAAGATGTGCCCGAGATTCAAGTACAGATCACCACCAACCAGATCGTTTATAGTGGCCCTAGCGAAAATAGCATTTACTATGAGTATGTAGCCAATGGGCGCATTGTTCCGGCAGTCGGGCGCACGACGGATAGTGAATGGGTGATGATCAGCCTCAACCGACAGGTACAAGGGTGGGTGCCCGCTGCTAGTGTCAGCGTTCAGGCGGGAAGCCTGGGCGATTTAATCGTGCGCATGGGCAAATTGCCGAGCGCGGCGGATGCGCCCTACTCGGTGGATAATCCGCAGATACGCACGGCCCAAATTGAGATGATTCGGGTTAATCGTCCCCTGCGCCTGATTGTTGCGCGTTATAACCGTTTACAAGGTTTTTCGGGCGCCTCGTGCCAGGATATTCCCACAGCACCCGCTTTTCCATCGTTTAGCGCGCGCCAGATTGCCGCTGTGCCCGAGCTAGAGCGTATTGAGCGCGAGTTATCTTTTGTTGCGCAGCACACCACGGATGCGATTGCTGTCTATCAAGTGCTGTGTGGTGAGGGTGGCGAAGTCACCGAAGAAACGTATTTGCGTGGTATCGGGCATATCAATGAAGCGCAATCCGCGTATAACGTCTTGCAGCGTTATATTGAAGAACTAACGGGCGTGCCGTTCCACCCCTAACGATTTTGCTCTGAGGGCGTGGGTTGCGTCCGTGTCCCTATATGCCACAACAAGAGCGGGCCGATGCTTAGGGCACTGATGACCAACACGGTTTCGCGGGCGCTCAGCCCGGCAACATCTAGCAGCAGGCCCGCTCCCAGGGTTGCCCCCGAAAGCGCGAGAGTAAACAGGGCGAAATCCAGCCCAAAGACGCGCCCCAAAACGCGATCAGGCACATTGAGTTGGAGTAATACGCTGCTATATGTCCAGCCTATGGAACTGCCCATCCCCCGCAAGACCATGCCTAGTGCTACGACTGTTAGAGTCGGTCCGATGCCGAACACGAACCAACCGACTGCCAATAGCACAAATCCGCCGGTAATCCAGGCGCGCAATGCTGCCTGGCTGCCATCGCTCAAAATGTCGCCTAAAATGGGGCCAATCAGAGCGCCCAGCCCATGGGCCGAAAAGAGAATCCCTAAGGTGAGCGCGCCGTCTGTGCCCTGGCGAAAGATGCGCTCCGCGTAGACCGCAATCATGACGTCGATGCTGCCCACTTGGGATATTGCTTTGACGGTGGCATACAAAAAAACGGGCGGATGCGTGCGCGCGTAGCGCCATCCCTCGCTGATGCGTTGCCAGGCACCTATGCCTGTGGCTTCGGGTGTTTCGTCAGGCGGGGGCGTGTAGGCCGGGCGGATGGTCAAAATAAGCGTACCCGCAGCGGCAAAAGTCATGGCATCAATCACGAGTGCGGCGGCTACGCCAGCGACACCAGCGACCACGCCCCCAGCGACGGCACCCAGGGTCAGCATCACAGACCAGGTGACACTGCCCAGCGTATTAGCCGTCAGGAGCCGCTCGCGCGGGACTAAACTGGGTAAAATGGCCGCGTAGGCCGGTTCAAAAAACGCCGACAAGGTGAATTGGGTGATGGTCAAGATGTATAGCAGGCCAATATCACCGGGGCTATCGACCAACAAAAATCCCAGCACCACCCCCACGCGCGCCAGATTGCTGCCCGCTAGGACTAACCGACGGTCGATGTGATCTGCCACCAGGCCCGCGACCGGGCTGGCCAGGAACACGGGTAAAGTGCGCGCTAGAAAGAGCGCGCTAATGGCCAAACTACCCGTTTCGGGATCGGCGTAGCGGTTGACCAGAATCACCAGGGCGATTGTGTTGAACCAGTCGCCAGTTAGGCTGATGACTTGGGCAAGCCATAGCTTTCGGAATTGCGCTTCCTCGCGGATGAGGGTCAGGTAGTTTTGCATAGCAGTCGTTTTGCATGAGGGGGGCTGGGGGCGGCGCGGGGGTCGCATCGCGACCCGAGGGCGAGCAAGGCTCGCCCTCCAGCGGGTTTACCCGCTGCCGCGCCGCCCCGGCTTACCCCGGCACGCGACAGTATTGGTCGAACCACGCAACCATTTTTTCCAATCGGCTCACACGATGTTGCGGTTCGCCGCTGCGGCTCATTTCGTGCCCGTCGCGCGGATAACGCCAGAGTTCCACGGGCGTATCGGTTGCGCGGCGCACGAGCGCAAACAGATGCTCGGCTTCGGCAATCGGCACGCGAAAATCATTTTCGGCATGGATAATCAACAGTGGCGTGGTAATTTGATGAGCGTAGGCCACAGGCGAATGCTCCCATAGCAGCACATGATCTTCCCACGGTTCGACGCCAAAGGTATCGCTAATCAAGATGGGCACATCGCTCGTGCCGTAAAAGTTCAGCAGATTATAAACGCCGCGCTGCGCGACCGCAGCGGCGAAGCGGTCGCTGTGTCCGATAATCCAGGCCGTTAGATAGCCACCATATGAGCCGCCTGTAACGGCCATGCGGGATTCATCCACAAAGCCTTTTTCTAATAACGTATCAACACCATGCAAAACATCGGACATCGGTAGCGGGCCCCAGTTACCCTGGTTTGCCATGCGAAAATCGCGCCCATAACCATCACTGCCGCGCGGATTGGTCGCCAAGACCACGTACCCGCGTGCGGCGTGGAGTTGCCATTCATGCCACATGCTACGTTCGGCAATGCTCCACATGGCGGCTGGCCCGCCATGGATATTCAACGCTAGTGGATATTGCTGACCCGCTTGGTAATCCACGGGCAGAATGTACCAGCCTTGCAGAGCCTGGCCATCTTCGCCTTCGTAGGGCATAAGCTGCGGTGCTTGTACGATGACCTCTTGCAGAAAATCAGCGTTGATGTCGGTTAGTTTCTGGAAATTCTCGGGGGCATTTTCTGTTTGAACATACACATCGCTAGGCTGTTCGGGCGTGCTCGCGGCGAAAGCGACCGCCCCATCGGGAGCAACGCTCAGGCTGGTGATGTGTATTTGCCCGGCGGCGAGCATCTCAAAAGAGCCGCCTTCGCGGCTGATGCGCCGGGCTGTGACCACGGCTTGTGCGGCGACTGTGCACACCAGGCTTTTCCCGTCGGCATCCCAAACGAATTCGCCGATACTCCGGTCATGTTCGCGGGTGAGCACAGTGGCCGGGCCCCCATCGCCAGGCATAACGCACAGGTCAAATGGTTCGGCCACGACGCTATCGCGCGGACGTTGCATAAAAGCCAACCAATCCCCCTGCGGCGCGGGGCGCACACCCATGGCGATCACATCATCGCCAGTGATGCGTTCTTCCCTGCCATCTTCCACATGGATGCGATACACAGCCGATGAACGGAAGCGCGGTTCGTCCATATCGGGCTGGCTGGCGCGCGAGGTATACAGATAATCGCCAGCCGCGCCCCATAGTGGTGGGCTATAGTCGGCGTCCAGGTTCGTCAGACGGCGCGGCTTGGCCTCGCTATTTTCGCCGGTACCAATGCTGTAAATCTGCGCATAGCGTTCGTCAACATAGCGTGTGCCTTCGCGATACGGGATGCGCCACACCCGCACGGGGTCAAACCACGCTTTTTCGTCTTGGTCGCGTCGGTCTTTGGCATGTTTGGCGGCGAGTTTATCCGCAGGCACCTCGTCTTCTTGTTTCGGGTCATCTTCTTTGGCCCGTTCTTCAGCGCGCATGGGGGCTAGATAGGCTAGTTGTGTTCCATCTGGCGACCAAGCCGGGCTGTGGGCGCCGTTGCGCGCTTGGGTTAGGGCGCGCGCTTCGCCGCCGGGGGCGTCCAGGGGCAGCAGATAAATTTGCGGCTTTTCATCCCGTGCGGAAACGAACGCCAGTTGTGTTCCGTCTGGCGACCAGCGCGGCTGGCTGTCTTTGCCGCTGCGCGTTAGCTGGCGGGGCGTGCCGCCCTCGCGCGCGATTACCCAGATGTTGCGCTTGTAGCTATTTTCTAGCTTGTCTGGCGAGACATGCACATAGGCAATCCAGGCGCCATCTGGGCTGAACTGAACATCTTCGATATGGTCGATATGATAAACGTCTTCCGGCGTAATCCGGCGTTTGCTAGGCATGGTCAGTCGATTTCCTCTGCATGATTAAAACGAGTCGATATGTTAATGCAAGGTCGTGCTGATGATGTCGGCGTTACCATTCACAAAATCTTGCACGGCCAGGCGTTTTTTACCTTCTAGTTGCAATTCCAGCGGCGCATACAGCCCGGCCCCGGTGCCGATGCGCACGGGGTGCGGTGCCTCGCCAGCGTAAACTGTGCCTGCATTCCCATTGCCGGGCAGAGCGGTCCCCTTGATGATTTTCAATAATTTATCGCCCCAGGTGGTGAACGTGCCCGGCCAGGGATGAAAGGCGCGGACATGCCGATCAATGGCTTCGGCGGGGGTTTGCCAGTTGATGCGCCCCTCTTCTTTCTTGATCTGCGGCGCGTAGGTCGCCAGCGTGTCATCCTGAGCGCTGGGCCGGAGCTCGCCTGCTAAATAACCGCGTAGCGCATGCGGCAGAATTTCGGCACCCAGGGCGGCTAATTTATCGTGCAAGGTGGCGGTGGTTTCGCCGGGGTCAATGGGCACGGATTCGCTCAGCAGTATATCGCCTGTATCAAGCCCTTCGTCCATGAGCATAATCGTTACCCCGGTATGGTCATCCCCCGCGCGGATGGCGGCATGGATGGGCGCGGCACCGCGCCAGCGTGGCAAAACAGACGCATGCACGTTGATGCTGCCCTGTCGCGGAATATCCAGCACAGCCGGGCGCAGGATTTGCCCATAGGCCGCTACGACATGCAAATCGGCGTTCCAGGCCCGCAACTGGGCCTCGGCTTCATCGCCGCGTAGCTTGGCGGGTTGGTACAGCGAAATATCATGTGCTAGTGCTACGGCTTTGATCGGCGGCTGCCGCAGTTTGCCCCCGCGCCCGGCGGGCCGATCCGGTTGGGTGACGACCCCCACGACCTCGAAATCCGGCGCATTGATGAGCGCTTGCAGGCTGGGCACGGCGAAATCCGGGCTGCCCATAAAGACCACGCGCGTTGTCATCATCTGCTATCTTTCTTGTTCATATTTTCGTAGGCTAGCCAGCCAAAATTCGCCAACGCAGCGGCGGTTAAGCAAAAGACCCCGGTGAGGATGAACGCCCCCTCATTATTCAAGTTCAGGTAATCTTGCAAGATGAAGCCAGCGATGCCCCCCACGATAATGGCAATATTGATGACCAGACGCGGGGCAGAGACGATGCGGCGGCGGGTGGGTTTACTCATAGTGAGGTTTTGTTCAATGCTATAATCAGAGGGCTATTGTACCGTTCTACCGAAAGTGGGGATAGGGTTACATTGCACCGAACGCGGGTTATAATGGGGTGCGATTTCGGCAAACTCAAAACGAAAACGGCTATGGATACAGAAACGCTACGCAGTTTTGACATCAACGGTGAAAAACGTTATGACCACACCTATCGTACAGCCATCATTCAGCATTTGACGGGCATCGAAGGTAAAGCGTTTATTGACCTGGGGGCCGCCGATGGCTTTGAAGGCTATGCGGCGGCGGCGCATGGTGCGCGGGAGGTCTTGTGTGTTGAAGGGCGTGATGAACTAATCGCGAGGGGCCAGCAGGCCACCACTATCTTGGGCGTAGCTGACCGGGTGCGCTTTGCGAACTATGATGTGCGCCGCATCGATACTTACGACTTGCCTAAATATGATGTGGTCTTGCATTTTGGATTACTCTACCATCTTCAGAATCCGTTTAATCATCTAAAACGAGTGCGTAATATTTGCGGTGGCGATTTGTTGATGGAAACCCAAATTGCGCCGTTGACTTTGGATGGCGCCGAACGTTCTCAGATTAATCACCTCAGCGACTTAACAACCGTTACCCTGGATGGTGTGCCCTTCCAGGGCCGGGCGCTAGAATACGTCACGCGCACCGGGTCGTTGGGTATCGGCAGTTTGGATCGGCGCCTGGTGTTGTGGCTGACGGTTGAGAGCATCGAGCGCGCCCTTGATCTGGCTGGTTTTGATGTGCTGTTGACCGTGCATAATGACCCGCCGCCAGAACTAGAGCCTTGGTCGAGCTTGTTGGGCCACAACCAACAGCGTCTAAAGGCGTTTTTCCATGCGCGGGTGCGCGAACCAGAGCGCCAGATTGACGTTTCTAAAGGCCAGATACAGGGCCTGTATACCGCGCCGTATTCCTACCCCACGCTGCATGGGGTGCGCCGTGCGCGGCGTTGGGTTTTGCATAACCTGATGTGGCGTTGGCGCGAATGGCTGCCCAACAGTTACGAAAGCTAATCGCAGAATTTATGCTTAGGCTTTTCCAAGTATTTAACTATGCCGCTTGCTTTTGTCGAAAAGGATACCGTCTTGATTTTACCCCCCTCTAGCTCCCCCCGAATTCAGGGGGAGAACTTACTCGTGCGCATAATAGCCCCTCCCTGAATTCGGGGAGGGGGATGGGGAGGGGTAATTATTTTTCTGGAAAAGCCTTAGACTTGCGACCAGAGAATAGAAGCCTATTAGCCCAACAGTTACGAAAGCTAATCGCAGAATTTATGCACCTTATCGACACGCATTGCCATATCGACTTTCACAAATACAATGCCGACCGAGCGACGGTATTGGCGCGCGCCCGCGCGGCGGGCATTCGGCAGTTGATTATCCCTGGGGTGGATATGGAGAGCCTGCGCCGGGCGCGGCGCCTGGTGCGCGAACATAACGGGCTGTTTATGGCCGTGGGTATCCATCCCAACAGCACGGCGGACTGGCACGGCCCGGCGCATCTGCGCACCTTGCGCGAATTCGTTCAGGAGACGAACGCGGTCGCGATTGGTGAAATCGGCTTGGATTATCACTGGGATAAATCCCCCAAGGCCGTGCAGCGGCGCGCTTTTGAAGATCAACTGGCCTTGGCCGCTGAGCTTGGTCTGCCCGTCATCATCCACAATCGCGAGGCCAGCGCGGATGTGTTGCCCATCCTTGAAGATTGGGCGGCGAGCCTGCCAGAACCCTTGCACGCGCGGCCTGGCGTCCTGCATTCGTTCTCGGCACCAGCGGAGTACGCCGAGCGAGCGATAGCGGCGGGCTTTTTTCTGGGTTTTACTGGCCCCGTGACCTACAAAAACGCGGAGGATTTGCGCCGCATTGCCGCGCGTGTGCCGGATAATCGCATTTTGGTGGAGACGGACGGCCCTTTTCTGACCCCGCAGCCTCATCGTGGGAAGCGCAACGAGCCCGCTTATGTTGCACTCGTGGCTGAGCGACTGGCGGCTTTGCGCAACGTTGCGCCCGAGGACTTCGCCGCGCAGACAACCGCCAACGCGCGTGCCCTCTTTGCACTTTCGGATAGTCAATTGCGCGACTAAGGCATCAATCCTCAGCAGGCACGAAGCGGACTTCGAACATAGTCGGCCATAGCTTACCCGTGATGAAAAAGACATCGTTTTCAGCGTCATAAGCGATGCCGTTGAGCACCGCGCCCGTGTCGGGATTGGCGCCCAGATTGGCGCGCTCGGCGTCGGTGAGCAGGCCGCTGGCGTCAATCACGCCTGTAATGCGTCCTGTGGTGGGGTCGATGATGACGACCTCATCCGTCTGCCAGACGTTGGCGTAAATCTGGCCGTTCGCGCATTCCAGTTCGTTGAGCATGTTGCGCGGTTGGCCCTCCAGCGTTACGGTGATTTGGTCAATAATCTGAAAGCGGCGCGTTTCACGGACGTAAAGCGTGCTGGTGCCGTCGCTCATGTATAGATTTTCGCCATCGTAGCACAGCCCCCAGCCTTCAGTGGCGTAGAAAAAGGCCGCGCGGCGTTCGAAGGTTTCGAAATCGTAAACGAACGCGATGCCCGCTGTCCAAGTGAGTTGGATGAGTTCATCGTCTACGCGCGTGAGTCCCTCGCCGAAATAGGCATCGGCCAAGGCCAGGCCGCGCAAGACCTCGCCCGTTTGGGGGTCAACTTCGCGCAAGGTGGAGGCCCCGCGTCGGCCCGTGCTTTCATACAGCAGACCATTATGTAATTCGAGCCCTTGGGTCCAGGCGTCTGTTTGATGGGGGTAGGTATTGAGCACCTCAACGCGCAGGCGCTCTGGGGGTGCGTCGTCGTCAGGCTGGGCATAGAGTGCGGCCAAAGGCCAGGCCATTAGGATCGTCAGGAGTAAAAGCAGAGCAAATTTAGAACCATGCATGCGGATGTGTCACTTTCTGTTCGTTTAGTCATCAATATAAGCCCGTTGTCAACGTCCCATTGTCGCTTAAAGAGGCACATCAAGCTAGGGGGATGCGCAGGGCGTCGGCCCCGTCTTGCCAGATCGCGCGCCGCCCCGTTTGCAAGTCGTACAGCCCGAAGGCGATGCTCTCGGCCTCAGCGGGGGCGGGTACAGCGTAACGTGTCGTAAAATATGCGCCGCGCGCCCATAAATCCGTGGGGAAACGCCCGCCGAAGGGGGGCATATCTGCTTGCGCGATGCGCTCGCCATCGGCATTTAGCACATGGATGAATACATGATAGCGACCGGGGGCCGTGCCGATGGCGGCCCAGGCGACGTCCAAAGCGAGGGTGTCGTTTTCGCGGGTGATATCCAGTTGGGTTAAACGTGCCCAATCATCCGCTTGGGCGATAGTTTCCCCTGGGGGCGCATCATCTGGCGCGATGACCGCGCGCTGTAGCAGCGGTACGAGTGTTTCGGTGCGTCCATCCGGCAAAACGTAAGGCACCGGGCCGTCGTCCAGGTCATAAACGCTTACGACCAGATCATAAGCGCGGGGGGTGGGGTTGTGCGGTGCGATGCGCAAGGGAACACGTTCGCAAAAAGCGTCACTAGGGCGCCATACTGCCGCCGGAAACCGCCCAGAGAGATGGTAACCATCCTGAATGGCCGCGCGCGTTCCATCCCCGGCGACAAGCTGAGCGCTGAAGGTCGTGCGCGGGGTAGTGTCAATTGTTTCGGTAGCGGCCCAGCACAGTTGCGCATAAATCCACTGACCGGGGGCGTAGGGGCCGGGTGGCAGATGATAGGCGGTCAGTCGAACCCCGTTTTCAAAAGTGAAGGGCTCTCCCTGGGTTGTGACCGTGTTCGGTGTCACATACAGCGGCGCGACGCGGTACGCCTGAAAAAGGATGCTCGTCGCCAGGATGATCGTCAGCGCGCCCCAGGCCAGCAATCCGCGCCGCTGAGGGGCCAGGTACAGCCATCCTGCGCTCAGACCGAGCGCCCCGGCGGGGAGCGTTGCCAGCAGCAGCGGAGGGGAATAGGCCCCGTGTAGATTTCGGGCTGCTGCCAACACAACCCCGCCCAACCCCACCAGCCACAGTACGCCCAACAGAATCGCGCTGCGGACATCCGCGCAGGCGTGACGCAAGGCCAAACCCCAACCTACCAGCGCGAGCGTCAGCAAAATGACCCCCAGGCCGTTGGCGATGTCGCGCGTGGTGGTGTCGTTCAAGATAAGCCAGCTTTCTAGCCAGAGTTCGCCTGGCCAGGTAAATAGCTCTTGGGCCACATCCGGTATTCCGAAAGGTTGAGCACGCCGTGAGTCAAGCAAATCTTCGGTGATGTTGGCGGCGGTGAGGTCATCGTAAAGGGCCAGATTGCGCGCATACCATGGCCCGCCGATGAGCATTCCCAGGCCCAGGATGATGAGACTATAGCGCCACCGTCCCCTGCCGCCGCTGACCCCGGCCAGAATAGGCACGGTCGCGAACAGAGGCAAGGCGTAAACTTTGGTTAGCGCGGCCAGGCCAAGTACAAGGCCTAACCCAATCGCGCGGCGGGGTGTCCAACCGTGGCGGTAGATGCGCGCCCAACCGGCTAACCAGACCGCGCCCCAGAAAAAAAGTAAGGCATTGTTATTCACGGTGATGGCAGTGCGCGCGAAGCTGGGCGTGAGCATGATAAAAGCCAGAGCGAGCGGCGCGGCCCAGCGCGCAACATCCGGGGGCAGCAGATCGTGCGCTGCGCGCCAGATGAACGCCAACGCCAGCAAATGCAACGCTACGGAGAAAAAACGCAAGATCAGCATGCCCCGCGCGGCGGGGGCGTCCACACGCCAAAAATGCACCATAAAGACGCGGTTATAGGCGGGTAAATCGGGGTTGTAGTTGTCGCGTAATAGAAACGGATTTTCGACGAAACCACCCGGCGGGACGGGATCGGGCACGCCCAGGCGCAGCAACAGCGCGGTCAGTGTGTAGTAGAGCGGGGGCTGATGCCCTTGGATGCTGGCGCTTGCCAGATCATCTGGCAGGGTGGGCGGGCTAGATGTGGCCGCGTAGTGGTGGATCAAACGCAAATGGTCGGCTTCGTCGCGCCCATTGGCCAGGGGATAATGCGCCAAATTGAAAGCCACTAGCCCGGCAATCCCCAGAAGCACGACGGTCGTTAAGCTGGCGGCAGATAAGCTTCGCATAGTCAAATCTAGTTACCATCAGGCGTGTTCAGGTTCTAGTGTTGCGCATTCGCGCCCGACCTCCGCGCGGAAGACCGCTTGTAAGGGTGTTTGCTGCCAGGTTTCGCGCGGCACCACACACACGAGTTGCTCGCCACTGGGGGCTTGTAAACGGACACGATACGTCGCCACCTGGTCATGGATGCGTTGGCAACCTGGTTCTAGGGCATCTTCGGGGCAGGGGGTGATACCGGGGTCACGCCAGCCGAGTTCATCATCGCGCGCGTCGCCCTGGGCGATGGTCGAATCTGCATAGACCCATTCGCCATCTTGGGTATAGGTTTCGATGATGATTTCATGCGTCCAATGATGGCCGACCACGCGCAGGCGATGTTGATGAGGGGCTGTATCCAACCGAGGGGAGACGATTTCGAATAGCACAAAGCCGACGCCAGCAGTCAGCGCGATGCCCACGAACAGCAAGATGGTAATGCTGCCTGCGAGCAACAGCAGACCCGTGGCTGTACGCGACAGGCCCTCAAAGCGATCTTCGAGCCAATCTTCCGGATCATCGAGTAGCTCATCCAGGTCAAGCTCGGGGCGTCGCTTCTTACCGCGTTTGCTCATATTGGTTCCTCATGGAGTTGATGATTTCTTGTGAACTTACCACTTTTCGCGCCGCAGGCGGTTACGCAATCCGCGCATGGTCGGGTTACCCCGCAATCCAAACCAACGGGAGGCCCTGCGCCAATTTCGCAAGAGGCGGCGTCGCTGTTGGGCATACCAATAGATTGCGCGTTGGCGCAAGTCGTTAATCTGGCTGGTAGTGCCGGGTTCGGCATCCCAGCGCAGCAGCACAGTCGCCCAGGTGAGGCCGCCGCCAAAGCCCGTCAGCACCACATGATCGCCGGGTGCCAGGCGTCCGGCTTCAATCGCTTCGGCCAGCGCAATCGGAATAGATGCGGCGGAGGTATTGCCATAGTGCGCCACATTACTAAAGACGCGCTCGGGCGGCAGTTTTAGCTGTTTGGCGATGTGATCCATAATGCGCTGGTTGGCCTGGTGCGGGATAATTAGGTCGATGTCTGCAATCTGCAATTGGGCGCGGGCCATGGTTTCGCGGATGCTTTCAGCGACGACGCGCGTCGCGAACTTGTAGACTTCGCGCCCGTTCATGTGCAGGCGATGCAGTTCGTAAGCCGGGCGCCCGATGGCCTCGTTATACTCATCTGCGCGGGCCAGCAAATAGGCTTCGCGGCTGCCCAATGTCGGCACGCCGAGCAAATCCCACCCGGCGCCATCCGAACGCAAGACACTCGCCAGCAGGCCGCCGGGCTCGGTGCGCGCTTGCAGCACCACGGCCCCCGCGCCATCCCCAAACAGGATGCAGGTGGCGCGGTCGGCCCAGTTCAGAATGCGGCTCATGGTTTCCGCGCCGATGACAACCGCTACTTGTATATCCCCCGCGCGGATTTTGGCCGCAGCCATATCCAGCCCATACACAAAACCGGAACACGCCGCGCTGAGGTCGAAGGCCCCCGCGCGGTTGGCGCCCAGCCGGTCTTGCACCAGGCTAGCCGTGCTAGGGAAGATGTGCTCGGGCGTGGAGGTCGCCACGATGATGAGTTCCACTTCCGTGGGCAGAATCCGCGCCACCGAGAGCGCGCGCTTGGCCGCCAGAAACGCCAGATCGGTGGTCGTTTCGCCATCCGCAGCAATCCGGCGCTGGGCAATGCCCGTGCGACTTTGTATCCAGTCATCACTGGTTTCGACGACGGCTTCCAGTTCGACATTCGTCATCACCCGTTCGGGGATGGCCTTGCCCCAGCCCGTGATGGTAGCGTATTGCGGATGGCTGCCCCAGTTAGCCATCGCTGGCCGGGCCTTTGCCAAAGATGAGCGCCACATTATGCCCGCCGAAGCCAAATGCGTTCGACATGACGTATTCTAGGTCTGCGGAGCGGCCTTGGTGGGGCACATAGTCCAAATCACAGGCCGGGTCGGTCGTATCCAGGTTAATCGTGGGGGGGATGTAGCCGTCGGCCAGGGCTTGCAGGCTGAAAATCGCTTCGGCGGCGCCTGCTGTGCCGAGCATATGCCCCGTCATGGATTTGGTCGAACTGATGGGTATATCATAAGCGGCTTCGCCAAAGGTTTTCTTTATGGCGCGCGTTTCCATCGCATCATTCAGCGGTGTGCTGGTGCCGTGCGCGTTGATGTACCCGATGTCCTGGGGTTGAAGCTGGGCATCCGCTAACGCAAGCTTCATGGCGCGCGCGGCCCCAAAGCCATCCTCGGGCGGGGCGGTGACGTGGTGCGCGTCGGAGGTCATGCCATAGCCCAGTAATTCGCCGTAAATGGTCGCGCCGCGTGCCTGGGCATGTTCCAGCGCTTCGAGAACCAGGATCGCGGCGCCTTCGGCCATCACGAAGCCATCGCGTTCGGCGTCGAATGGCCGGGACGCGCGCTGCGGATCATCATTGCGACGCGATAGCGCGGTCATGTTGTCGAAGGCGGTCACCGCGAAGGCCATATTGCCGCA
>DAOTVD010000105.1:0-5801 GCA_034437075.1 Anaerolineae bacterium | reverse complement strand
CGTATCCTTACGATCATATTCTGATCGTCGGCACGCTCAGTATTTTTACGCTCAGTTATCCGCATTTGCGGTCGTTGGGGTTTGATATGCTCGTCGCGCTGCATCGTGAGGGCCTGGCCGCGCAACATCTGGTGACGACCCTCCACGGCGTCAATACGGCGGTCGCCAACGATGAAACCGAAGCGTTTCGCGCGTTGCTGCTGGGCTTCGCGGATGCAGCGGCAGCGGGTAAGCTGCCCCAAGGCTTGCAGCGTGTGACCTTCGTGGAGCGCGAACAATATCGCGCCGAACTCATGCAGACGGCTTTGGCGACGTTTTTCCCGCAGGCCGCGCCCTTAGACTTACGCGGCATGGAACCCAAGCCCGAAGCCGCCGAGGCGGTCGCCGAAACCGATTTTGAGCGCCCTCTGGCGGATGAAACCACGCCCTTTGTCTTCGTGGCCATGCCCTTCGCGGATGATTACGACGACCACTACTATTTGGCCCTGCGCCCGGCCATCACGGCCAACGGCTATTTGTGCATCCGCCTGGATCAGGAAGAATCCTCATTTACAGGCGATATCATGGAGCAAGTCAAGTCGCGGATTCGCGATGCGGCGCTGATGGTGGCCCTGCTGGATAACGCTAACCCGAATGTGTATCTGGAAGTGGGCTATGCTTGGGGTGTGGGCACCCCCGCAATTTTGATCTTGCACGAAGACCAAACCCCGCCCTTTGATGTGCAAGGCGCGCGCTTGTTATTCTATCGCCAGATGTACAAGCTCAAAGCGACCTTGCAAGCCGAAATCGAAGCCCTGAGCCAGTAAGCCGGCTGGCTAGAAAGTTCAATAATGACTACTGTATTGGTCGTGACCAGCCGCGCGCCGCAATGGGCCGCGTATTCGTACTACCAAGATTGGCTGCAAGGCTTCTTGCAACATCCGACGGTGCGCGCCGATGTGCTCGACATTCAGTCTCGGCAGGGGCTCTTGCGGGCGGGCGTGCTGCGCGGGCGCTACGATGCCATTATATTTTTGCATAATGTCTACCCGACCCTGGAACGCTCGCCGCGCTTGGCCGTCTTACGCGGATTGCTGAGCCGGGTACGCGGGCCGCGCGCTTTTTTCCTGAGCAACGAATATCGCTTTTTCACCGAGAAGGCCCAGATGGGAGCCTACTTGGGCGCGCGGGTCTTGCTCACGCAGTTGAACCTCGAAGACGCGCAAATGGTTTATGATCTGGCACCGGGGAAAAGCTTGCTCAGCTTGCCGTATGGCTTTACGCCGCAGACCTTCGCGCCGGGGCCGCCCCTGGCGCAGCGCCCAGTCGATATGGGGTTTCGGGGCGATTATTACGCGCCGTATGTCGGCCATGATGACCGTAACCTATTGCTAGACGATTTAGCCGCTCGCCTGGCGGCGCGGGACGATGTGCGCGCGGATATTCGCGTCGGCGAACGCCTCTATAGCGCGGGTTGGGTCGCTTTCTTGCAAAGCTGCCGCGCGTTGGTGGGCCATGAAGCAGGCGCAAGCCGCCTGGATGCTACGGAAAATACCCGGCATTTCATCAACGAGCAACAAAAGCGCCTGCCAGAAGATGATTTTGGCGGGTTAATGGCGGCCTTGCGTCAATACGGCGTATTCGACCCACCGCCTTCGGGCCGGATCGCCGCGCCGCGCAATTTCGAAGCTCTGGGCACGCAGACGGTGCAAGTTCTTTTGCCAGGGCGTTATAACGATGTCTTGCAGCCAGGCGTTCATTACCTGGAACTTCAGCGGGATTTCAGCAACCTAGACGATGTGCTGACCACCCTGGCCGACCATGCAGCCTGCCAGCGGATGGTCGAGAATGCCTATATGGATGCCCTAGCGCACCACACCTACGAGAAACGCATCGACCAACTACTTGCCGCGCTGGTCTAGATCTCGCACTTGAACATCAATGACGCCTTCTAACAAGAACAAGCCCTCGACCATCGCATCATGGATCATAATCTGCGTCTCTGCAAAGTCCAGATATTTTCCTTCACCCGAATTCAGCGCCATATACGCAACGATAAACTTGTGTGGCCCCGGGAACTGAGACACATAGCCATAAATCTCGCGCAAGCGGCGCCGGTCACGCTCGAGGTCAGGCGCACGTTCAATCAAAATTCTCAGTTGTAGCTGACCGAATTCCGCATAGTCGTTGGGCTCTTTTGGCTCCTTCGGCGGCGGCGTAGGCGCGGACTCACTTGGTGAAAAGTCGCGCGCGGGGGCCTCGTTGCCTTTCAGGCGATGGACATCTTCGTGAGTTTCGCGCCATTCGTCGGGTGCATACGTGGGCTCATTCGGATAACGCGGGGTGAACTCCTGCCCGCTATGGGGTTCGCCCTCTTTATCGTGCAATGGGCGCTGGGTACGGGTTACGTCCACGGCAGTCGAGGCAAAGGTCATTTGCTGAACCCCGCCAGCGGGCGAAAACCCATTGCCATGGGCGGCGCGGTGCCCATTGGCTGCGGCGGTGACGAGGGTGGGCGACTGCATTTCGCCGGTTTCTTCGTCCAGCAGCGCATCGGTTTTCTCGTGCGTTTTCGGGAACATCGAAACGCTTTCAGCAACCGGGTTGTTATCCAGTTGTTGCAAGAAGGTCACCGCCTGTAATTGGACATCCGTGCCGCGTATTTCAACATGACCCCGGACGAGAAAAATCTCGTCTTCCATGATGCGCGGGCCGTGGTTGGCCCACACTTCGGGAAAAACGACCACATCCAGCTTGCCCGTTAAGTCTTCCAGCGTCATGAAGGCCATCGTATCGCCTTTGCGCGTGATGATGGTGCGTACCGCAACCACCAGCCCCCCCACCGTGACGACGGCCTTGCGCTCAATCGTCGGCGCGGCTTCGTGGACCTCCGCAATCGTGTGCGATATGCCCCGGACCATCACCTCCCAATAGGGGGTAAGCGGATGGCCAGAGACATAAATGCCGACGAGTTCTTTTTCCCAGCGCAGTTGTTCGCGTGCGGTCCATTCCTTGGGGGGGGCGGCCAATATCACGCTGGTAACGCTGCCGCTAGAATTGCCATCATTGCTGCCTAGCAGATCGAACATGCTCACCTGACCGATAGCGGCATTTTTGAAATGCTCAGCGTTATAGCGCGAGATATTTTCCAAATTGGCCAGCACATCCGCACGATTCTTACCGCTGGATTGGCTGATTTCATCCAACGCGCCCACTTTGATAAGGGCCTCTAAACCCCGTTTACCGACCTCGCGAACTTCGCAGCGCTTCAAAAAGTCGTCCAGGTCTGCGAATGGGGTATCGCCGCGCTGGGTGATGAGGTATTGAATGGCCGCCTGCCCCAAGTTTTTGATGGCGCCCAACCCAAAGCGAATATGCCGCCCGCCAACGTGGTCTTCTTCGATGCTGAAATCGGCAAACGAGCGGTTGACATCCGGCGGCAACACCTTGATGCCCATACGTATGCAATCCGCGATGAACAAGCCGACTTTGGTCGAGTCGTCGTAATACACCGACATCAAAGCCGACATATATTCGTGCGGATAGTGGCATTTCAGATACGCGGTTTGGCAGGTGATGACGGCATAATCGGCAGCGTGCGAATTGTGCACGATGATGTCGTCCGCGATGAAATTATGCAGGCCCGCGACCGTGAGATCGTAGGTGGGTTGTTCGCCGATATATTCAATCGACTCAACCGTATCCCAATATACGTCGCTATGCGCGTGGGCGTGTAAGTTTTCGTCCTCGAAAAATGTCGCCAATTGTGCGATGGTCTCGCGCTTAAAAGCCTGTTTGGCGTCGCTGGCCTGGCGGTTGAAGGGCGTGATGCTCAGCCCAGTGGCCGCGCCGATGGCCGTCCACGAAAGTCCGCTGGCGGTTTTGGCCTCGTGCACCAATGCCTTAACCCCCATCGGCAGTGTGTCGCGCGTGCCGGATTTGAACGGCACATCGATTTGCAACGCGGCCAAACGTTCGCGCCGGGTCGGCGTGATGAAATGCTGCCCGATATGCCGCGCGAACGCCGCAATATTAGGCATCCCTGTGATGAAGACCTGATAGCCCATGGGACCTTCTTTATACGGGAAAATCACTTCGCGCAAGCGGCTGATGATCCCGAAGCGCAGTAGCAAATGTTGCATATCCCGCGCGAGTTGCTCCGATGCGGTGGCGTAATAGAGATTGCGGCTATCGAGGTTGACATGCCCGTTGCCTTCCCACATACGCGCCAACAAGATGCCGATTTGCGCGTTGGTGAGTTCAAATACGGCGGGCGGGATGAATTTCTGGTGCGCTGTTTTACCCCGTAAGCCGAGGTCTTCCAACCAGGTAACGACTTCCGCCGGATGTTCGCGTGCTGCGCGACGGCTATAGACCTCCGCCATGCCGCGCCGATGGGCGACGGTCGCGCGCGTATTGGCGAAGCATTCCAGATTCTGGACATACTGCGCGCATTGGTCATCTTCGCCCGTGTAGAAATAAACGCCATGCGGATGACAGAGATTGCCTTCCGCCAACAGATACCCCAAGACGTTGATCTGATGCGCGGGCCATTCTTGTGCCCCTTCTACGGGGATACGACGCGGGGTTGCGATCCGGTCGCCGGGTTGCAGGTCGCCCAGCCAGCGCCAGCCCTCGAAGGTCAAAAAGGGATGGTTGGCAGTGGCCTCGATTTGCTTGCCCAAGCGCGTGCGCAGGCGATAGACTGACTTCACGCCATTGGCCATCACATCCGTCACGGTGCCTTCGGTCAGGCGCCAGGTGTCCGTATCCAGCGCGACGGTCTGCTGCATGAGGCCGGGTTGAGCGAATAAATCCGCAACTCGCAAGCGCCGCCCGGTGGTGGCATCCAGGATTTGCGTATCGCCCACAACACATTTGTTAAAGCCATAGCGCGCGAAGAATTCGATGTCGGCGAAGATTTGGGCCGAGGTCTCGGCATTTACGCCATGCTTAGGGCCATTTTCGATAAATATCTGGCGATGCTTGAGTAACTCTTCTTCTTTTTTCTTCGAGACTGCGCGGCGCATTAGGTCGGCATCTGCCAGCGAATAGCCGAATAAATCCGACGCGACCTGCATAATTTGCTCCTGATAGACCAGGATGCCGAAGGTGTTTTCCAGGATAGGTTTCAGCTTTTCGTGGTGATACTGGGGCGCTTCTTCGCCATGCAAACGGCGGTTAAAGGTCGGAATCTGATCCATAGGGCCGGGTCGATAGAGCGAAATGGCCGCGATAATATGCTCGAAGGTTTGCGGGCGCATGTCCGTCAACATCTGGCGCATACCGCTGGATTCAATCTGAAAGACGCCGATAGTCTCGCCGCGCCCGATCATCTCGAAAGTTTCTGCCACTCGCCGCGTGATCTCTGGGTCGTTGGGGTCGGGCTTGATGGGAATATTCGACATATCATAGCGAATGCCATGATACCGCTCGACAAGCTCGCAAGCCCGGCGCAGAATAGTCAGCGTCGAGAGGCCCAAAAAGTCGATCTTGAGCAACCCGATAGACTCGGCAGTTTCCATCGGGAATTGCGTCACCATTTTAACGGGGCTGTTTTCGGTATCCCCTTTGGTGGGGCGGTGCAAGGGCAAATACTCCACCAAGGGCCGGTCGCCGACGATGATCCCGGCGGCGTGGGTGCTGGCGTGGCGTGGTACGCCCTCAATCGCGGCGGCTAGGTCGATAATATGCTTGGCGGTGGGGTTGGTTTTGTAAAGCTGGCGCAAGTCGGGGATAGCGTCGTCCCCATCGTCGGCAATCAGCTTGGGTATCTTGGGCAATTTGGCCACTGTCGGGATGGTGCGCGCGATAGCATCGAC
>DAOTVD010000104.1:0-2981 GCA_034437075.1 Anaerolineae bacterium | reverse complement strand
GGCGGGCTTTTTGCACCTGACGTTTACCATTGTGAACCAGTTCCAGCGCGCGGAAGTCATCTAATACCGCGACACGACCATCACCAATGATTTCGATACGTTCTTTACCAAAAGCTTTATCGCCCCCTGCCCCGTAGATGACACTGCCTACCGACCCATCCTCAAAATGGATTATGATAACCACTTCATCCATACTGACACCTTGCGGTCCGTGTATTGCGTGGGTTTGCACGGCGACAGGCGGCGCGCCGATGAGAAAATACAATAAGTCGATAAAGTGGCAGGCTTCGCCGATGATCCGTCCGCCGCCCACCGCTGGGTCTTGGGTCCAATGATCGGCGGGGATGGCTCCAGCATTGATACGATACGTAGCGATCAGAGGCCGGGTATGGCCCTTTAGAAAATCGCGCAAAGCCACAACCAGAGGCGCGAAGCGCCGATTAAAACCAACCATCAAGCGCTGCTGTGCGGCTTGCTGCGCTCGCATGACATCCAGTAAGCCGGTTTCATCCAGCGCGAGAGGTTTTTCAACAAACACATGCTTGCCCGCTTGCAAAGCCGCGATAGCCTGTTGAGCGTGCAAGTTATGTCGCGTGGTGATGACAACCCAGTCAATACGCCCATCGTCGAGTAAGGCGTCATAGGATGCGGTAGCGAATTCAAACCCAAAACGGTCGCCGCTGGCCCGCGCACTCATGCCAGAGCCCGACATAATCCCGGTCAGGTGCAATCCGTCGAGGTCTTGCATCGCGGGTAACAGCGTGGCGTTGGCGAAATTCCCCGCGCCTACCATGCCGATATGCAGCGTATCTTGGGCAGCTTGTGCGTGGACCTGCGGGGCGAGGGTAATCGTCTCGGGTAACGGCTTTTCGGTGTCGTAGGTTAGCAGGACACCTAAGAAAGATTCGTCTTTTTTGCCTGTGATCAATTCATAAGCATCTTTGGCCTGGTGAATGGGGAAATAGTGGGTTATGAGCGGCTCTAAATGGATGCTCCCTGCCGCGACTAGATCGATAAACGCCTCCATATTGCGTTGTTCCGTCCAGCGTACATAGCTGTAGGGATAATCGTGGCCTTTATCCTCGTATTCGCTATCGTAACGCCCCGGCCCATAGGAGCGACTGAGGCGGAAATCCAGTTCTTTTTCGTAATAGACCTTGCGCGGAATATTCATCCCGAAAGCCCCCACCGCCGAAATAATGGCCCGATCACGCGCGATGTTGCCTGCTAATTCGATAGGACCGTTACTGCTGGTGGCGGCGGTGATGATAACCGCATCGACGCCATGCCCGCGCGTGAAACGGTCGGTCTGAGCCATGGCGTCATCATTTTGGCAGGCCACATCCGCGCCACATTCTTGCGCTAAGGCAACTTTACTCGCGTCCAGGTCGATGCCGATGACGCGACAGCCTGCTGCTTTTAGAAGTTGCACGGTCAATTGACCGATAAGCCCCAGCCCAATCACCGCGACATACTGCCCCATCACGACTTCTGCCTGGCGGATGCCTTGTAACGCGATGGCGCTCACGGTGGCGAAGGCTCCCGCCTCAAACGAGACATTATCCGGCAATTTCACGGCCAGCGTACGCGGCACGTAGATCATTTCCGCATGGCTCGCGTAACCGCCCCCCGCACATGCCACCCGATCCCCAACTTGAACGCCCGTCACTTCCGCACCAACGGACACGACAACGCCCGCCGCGCTATAGCCCAGGGCGAGCGGTTGGTCTAATCGGTTGCGCACGCTATCGATGGTATTGAGCACCCCTTCGCGTTGCGCCTTATCAATGACTTGCCGCACCAAATCGGGGCGTTGGCGCGCCTTTTGTAGCAGGTTTTTCTCGGCAAAATCAACTACCATCCGTTCGGTGCCTGCCGATACCAGGCTCATAGCCGTGCGTACCAAGATGCCCTGCGGACGCAAAGTAGGCAGAGGCACCTCTTGGACGGTGAGTTCTCCGGTTTTGAAAGATTGTACAACTTGTTTCATCGCATCAATCACATAATTATTGGCCTGGTTGTGAGCACCGCGCGCACGCATCTATCATAACGTGTCCGTTAGAATATGGAGAGGGCTATTTGATAACTTGATAGATCAACAAGAAGGGGTATGCTTGCGATGACCCTACATCGGTTTAGTGGACAGAAAAAGTGTGCATTAAATCCCGACAGGGTCAAAAAGCACTTACCGAAAAAATGGAGACAGCGGCTCACGCGCTGTGAGACACGCCGCAGCTAGGCGCTAATTTGAGGCACGCGGGGCCAGGCTCGCCGCCCCCCAAAAAGCAACCCCAGCGTCAAAAGGGGAAAGATTATATACACAATAGGCGCTTCTAATCCGGCTCCCGCTGGGCCGGCGGGGGGCAATGTAACAACGTGCAAAATCCAATACCCAAATAACAAGATGGGCGTCACGATGAACAGCAGCGCGGATTGTTTTTGCTGCACCAAAAGATAGCCCGTGATGTATAGCACCGGGAACAGTTCGACATAAAAGGTCGTCGCGACACTGGGCGAAATCAGCAGGGTTATGTTCATGGTGAAATAGATCACCCAGAGTAATTCATCATTCTGACGCTGGCGCAACACACGCCACCACAGCGCCAATACAATTCCCAGCAGAATGACGGACGCGCCATAATAAACGGCATCGGTAAACGTGGTAGGCAATAGGGGGATCACATCTGCAATGCGTTGCATGGGGGGGACAGTCTCGGTATAGCCGCGATAGTCGCTAACTTGCGTTAACCAACTGGACATCCAAGAGGGCTCTAGCAAAAAAGACAGGCCCATCAGCGTACCAAACATCCCGCCAAAACCTAGCACAATCCGCCATCGCCCCATGCGCCAGGCCCAAATCAACAAGAGCGGCACCAGCAAAAAGCCCGTCTGAGGTTTCAGCGTGGCTAAACCGAGCGCCACACCCGCCAGTGTGTCACGCTCGCGGAAGATAGCCCAGATCGCGAGCGTGTGAAACAGAT
>DAOTVD010000103.1:0-2685 GCA_034437075.1 Anaerolineae bacterium | reverse complement strand
TTCGTTTTCAATCGGTTCGACGAAGCCTTGCCAACCGCCGTCTACCACCGAGTCGATCCACGGCTGATAGTATTCATGGGTGGCTTCTGGGTCGGCAGAGAGTTCTATCAATTCTTCGAAAGTGAGTTCGGGCAAACCAAAGCCCATATCAACACTTCCCCCGGTCACAACCTGCGAACCAGAGTCCAGGAATGATAGTTCGAGATCGGTGCCATTGCGGATGCTTTCGACCAGCATGAGCACAGACAGATAACCCTGAATGAATGGGCTTTGCCCGAGTGCGACATAGGCGTGACCTTCTTCGATAGCGGTCAGATTATCTTCTGTGAGGTCGTATCCTCCGGCGACGAACGTGGCGCCGAATTCTTCGTTCAATTGGCCCAGGCTAGCAATATCGGGCGCGCACAGGCCAATCATGGCGTCTACATCGGGGTTGGCCGCCAGCAATTGCTCCCACTGGGCATAGTTTTCGACTGCATCGACGCGCACATCAAATGGCCCAGAGACGTCTAGCCCTTCCGCTGCCGCCAGCGCCGCTTGCACGCCTGCGGCCCGGTTTTCTAACACGGGAAAACCAGGGAAACAGTTACCGATAATGGCACTACCTTCGAAGCCTTCGCCACCCAATTCTTCCAGAATCGCCGTACCAAGGATGAAGCCGCTTTGACTGGAGCGTTCACCTACATACGGCGCGTCTACACTGGTGCTGAGTAAGTTGAACTGAACAACCGGCGTACCATCTTCGATGATCTCGTTAAGGCCGTTGGCCATAGACTCACCTGGTACAGAGGTAGCAATCCCATCGGCACCAGCGGCCACCAAGTCTTGCACTTGCTGCAAAATAACATCCGGATCACCCGCCGGGTCTCCACCTTCGATGAGCGTTACCCCCAGGTCATCTGCGGCAGCACGGGCGCCATCAAAAATCTGCTCGATGAATGGATTTCCGACCGCATGGCTGGTGAAACCAATGGTGATTTCGTCGTCATCTTGGGCAGCGGTGAAGGGCGGAACAACACTGGTCATCAGAATAATGATGACCAGTAACGGGAACAGCTTTCGTAACTTCATATCTTGTAATTCCTTTCAAGCAAGCATAGAGTTTTTTTTGTATATCTAACTCAACATTATATATTATCTGGTGGAAAATATAAAGATTGATCAGCGCGCATACTAGGGCAATTGCATATGAGCGAGGAAAGGAGATAATGGAAGCCAAAAGGATGAAACAAGATGTCCGAGCTTCCGACAAGTTTAAGCAATCACTTCGGAGATTTGCCTGATCCGCGTACTGGCGAGAATATTCGCTATCCACTGGTGAGTATCATTACGATTGCGATCTGTGCGGTGGTGTGTGGGGCGGATACATGGGTGGACGTAGCGCTGTTTGGCAATAGCAAGCGTGGTTGGTTCGAGCGGTTCTTAGAGTTGCCACATGGTATTCCTTCACATGATACCTTTGGGCGTATTTTCCGCAGGCTAGATGCCGAGCAGTTTCAACAACGTTTTTATGAATGGACACAGCATATTTGCGAACTAAGCCAGGGCGAGATAGTCGCTATAGATGGTAAACAACTCAGAGGGTCGAAAGATGGCAGGTTAGGCAAATCGGGTATCTACATGGTGAATGCATGGGCAACTGAGAATCAAATCACGCTATCGCAGCAAAAGGTGGATAGCAAAAGCAACGAAATCACCGCTATTCCTGAGCTATTGCGCTTGTTAGAAGTTGAAGGCGCAATTGTTACTATCGATGCCATAGGGTGTCAAACGAATGTTGTAGAGGTCATTATAGACCAGAAAGCAGATTACATTATTGCTGCCAAAGGAAATCAAGGTACGCTTTTTGAAGATATTCAAACGGCATTTGAAAGTGCTTCGGCAGCTCAATTGGATTATGCCCGCAGCCTCAATAAAGGACACGGACGTATTGAAATTCGAGAATGCTGGGCTTTAGATGACCCTGATTTGTTAGCCTATATCAATGACTACAAAACATGGCGGGGGTTAGGCTCTATCGTCAAAGTTGTTTCTGAACGACGTTTATCCGATAAAACCGAAGTCAAAACACGCTATTTCATTTCTAGCCTACCCGCTCGGGCTAAGCAGTTGCTACGTGGGATTCGGGCACACTGGCAAGTTGAGAATAACCTCCATTGGGTACTAGATGTTGCCTTTCAAGAAGATGATAGCCGGGTCCGTAAAGATCATGCTCCGCAGAACTTTTCCGTACTCAGGCAACTGGCTCTCAATTTACTCAAACGTGAAACGTCTTTGAATGTTGGCATCAAAGCCAAGCGGAAGCACGCTGGATGGGATGAGGGTTACTTGCTAAAGGTTTTATGTTCAGCATAGCCATATGCAATTGCCCTACCATGCGCAAGTGCTAATGTTGCATTTTGCGGGCAACATGACCCAATCGCGCATTCACGACTGGCTCAGCCAGTTGGGCATCCGGATTTCGAGCGGACAAATCGCCATCTGGTTGAGTGAGGGGCATGATCTATTCCACGCCGAGGCGCAGGCGGCGTATGAAGCAAACCTGGCCGAATGCCCTTGGCAGCATATGGATGTGACAGAGACGCGCGTAAGCGGTGTCAATCAGCAATGTCACGTCATGAGCAGCCCCTTGGGGACCCATTTTCACACCTTGAACTCAAAAAGTCGCCAAGCTGCCCTGCAAGC
>DAOTVD010000102.1:0-4224 GCA_034437075.1 Anaerolineae bacterium | reverse complement strand
CGTAGATGAGAACTACCATTTTAGCGGCGAGCACCTCAGCGAGTACGACCGCACCAAGGCCGTCGCCCATCATGCTATCGTCGCGCCGATGGCTGCCCAGGGCTTGCCCGTCGTGACCGTGATGCCTGGCGCGGTATATGGCCCCGGCGACACCAGCGACTTGGGCGACAATATCAAAGATTATTTGCGCGGCAAACTGCCCATGATCCCCGGCGGGCTGACCCTGGCCTGGGGCCATGTGGATGACATCGCGGGCGCACATCTGCTGGCTATGGAACACGGCACGCCGGGCGAGGCGTATATCATCGCGGGGGAGATCAAAACCCTGGCCGAATTTTTCCAGATGGCCGAGGAAATCACCGGGATTCCTGCGCCGAAGGTCGTCATGCCGCCCGTCGTAATGAAAGCCTCCGCCGTGTTGATGGGCGCTGTGGATAAGGTCGTGCCCGTCCCGCCGATTTACACGGGCGAGGGCCTGCGCGTCATTGCGGGGGTCAGCTATATTGGCAACAACAGCAAAGCCCGCCGCGAGCTCGGTTACGATCCGCCCCCGCTGGCCGAAGGGCTGCCGCCGACCTTGCAACATATGATGGCCGAGCTTGGCGTGCAAGCCCGCGCCTAAGGCTTTTCCAAGTATTTAACTATGCCGCTTGCTTTTGTCGAAAAGGATACCGGCTTGATTTTACCCCCCTCTAGCTCCCCCCGAATTCGGGGGGAGAACTTACTCGTGCGCATAATAGCCCCTCCCTGAATTCGGTGAGGGGCTGGGGAGGGGTAATTATTTTTCTGGAAAAGCCTAATGGAGAACGCAAAACAAATCCGTATAAAACCGAGGGCTTAAGCCCTCGGTTTTGGCAGAAAAAACATTTGTGTTTGTTTTGAACTGTCCATAAGTGCATCCCCCTCAACGGCCCGATGCCGCAGCGCGTCGGGCCGCGTTTTTTCTCTTGTTCTCGTGTTCTAGCCCTATCAGGTATGCAGAACGGCCCACCTGGGCCGTGTTGCGCCACGCCACACCCCCTACACTACAAGTATACGATCACCCCGCGCGATGTGATGTGATGTAACGTGGCGCGGCATGATCCGAACGTACACTCTCTATAGGAGTAGATTATTGTTATGCGATCATACGAAGTTGTTCCACCTTTTGTACATGGTTTTTTTGACTATGTCGGCGGTATTTTTCTATTTCTGGCGCCCAATGTCTTCGGATTTTGGGAGTATGGCGGCGAGGCCACCTGGCTACCACGCATTTTAGGCGTGGCGATTATCGGCCTGGCGCTGGTGACCGATTACCAGATGGGCGTATTCAAAATCGTGCCGATGATGATTCATAAAATCATAGACTATATCGCGGGCGCTGCGCTGGTGCTTTCGCCCTTTATCTTTGGCTTTTTCGACGGTGGCGACGGCCCCTGGCTGCCGCATGTCGTGGTCGGCGCGTTTATCCTGCTGCTGACGCTGGTCACCGAAAGCGTCTCGGAAACCGAGATTTCCGGCTCAGCCGTCAGCGATTAGCCCGCCCGGTTTACCTTCAATCAATCGCACCTTAGCCCTCAGGAGGTTCTGTATTATGGATTCCGATAAAACACTGGACGCCCAACAACGCCAAAAAGACGCGCCCCCGCGCTCGCACCTAAACCAGGGGTCAGTCACCCAACCCACACGCCAGGCCGAACCGGCGAAGTCTGAAAAGGACAAAAATAAGCTGGAACCGCATGGCCCCATCGCCAGCACGGCGACCATTTTGGGCCATCCCATCCACCCCATGGTTATCCCGTTCCCGATTGCCTTTCTGACGGGCGCCATCGTGACGGATGTGTTGCACACCATCACGGAAGAAAACGCCTGGGCAGAAGCCTCGTTTTGGCTGATTCTATCCGGGCTCGTTACCGGAGCGGTCGCGGCGGCGATTGGTTTCATCGACTTTTCGAATGAGCGCGTGCGCGCGCACTCCATCGCCTGGCTGCATATGGGGGTGAATGCCTTGGCCTTGGGCTTGGCGCTCATCAATTTGCTGATCCGCCCCATGCAAGACGTCCCGCTGCTGGGTCTCATGTTGTCGGTGGCCGTGGGTGCGGTGCTGACCGTCGGCGGCTGGTTTGGCGGCGAACTGGCCTACCGGCATCAGGTGGGCGTAAACCCCATCACCCACGAGGATGTCGAAGACGACACCCCCCAGCCCAAGCCACTTGACGATAATGAGTAACCCGTATGACTGCCGTATCTTCTAACCAAGCTCAGCCGACGTACACCGCGCTGTATACGCTGTTTGATAAAGACCCCGCGCCGATTGCCGATTTTATCGCTTGGGCGGCGGGGCACCCCCCGCAGGCGCGCCTGCTGGATGCTGGTTGCGGGCCGGGGCGTTTGCTGCACACCTTGGGCGCGCGCGGCTGGGATGTCGTGGGCCTGGAACCAGACGCGGCGTTCTGCCAAGCCGCCCAAGCTAAGGCAGGGGCTCACCCCCGGATGCGCGTTTGCCAGGGCCGCTTTTCCGACATCCCGCCCCAGAGCGCGTTCGATGTTGTGGCGGCGGTCAACGACCCACTCGCCTATTTGCTGAGCGTGGAGGAACGCCGCGCGGCCCTAGAGGCCATCTGGCGCGCGCTACGGCCTGGCGGATTATTGGTGCTGGAAATCAAGAATTTTTTGCACAAACTGCTGCATTACGCCGACACACACACACACGAAGAACATGCCCTATGGCAGGGGCGCGCCGTCTTGCACCATACCCGCCACGAGCTCGACTTACACAACGCGCGCTGGATTCACCATGACGAATACTTTGTGGAAGGCTGCCCCGAGCCGATCACGCGGACGCATGAACTAGCCATCATCACCTGGCCCGAATTGCGCTATCTGCTGCGCGCGGTGGGCTTTCGCGCGCCGCAAACCTATCATGATTATGCCGACCGCGCGCCGCGTCCGGCGGATGGCCGTCATCTGTTGGTGACCGCCCGTAAGCGCGCGCCCTGAGCACAAATATAGGCGGGGTGGCTGAGCGCCAAAAAAACAAAAGTTGCAGCAAACGCGCCCATGCCGTAGGCTTGGGGTGCAAACCAATAACCAAAGGATAAACATACATATGAATTTCTCGCGCTTAACCCTTGCCCTGGTCATCGCACTCCTAATGATGGCTATGCCAGCTTTGGCCCAGGATGCCGATGAGATCGAACTAGAAAGCTACACCACTGACGATGGCGCTATCACGGTAGACATTCCCGCCGATTGGATGGTGGATTACGTGACGGGCGGCAACTTGACTGTTCGCAATACCGAGGCAATCAGCCTGGAAGGCAGCTTCCCGGCGGTGGAACCCGGCCAATATGGGATGCAAATCTTAGGCTTTCCGCCGGAATTTGTGAGCCTGTTCGGCGCTTCGGATGATGGCAGCCCGCCATCTGCTGTCCAATTCATCACCAATTTAACCGCCGACAGTGACGAGCAAGCCACCTTCAGCGAGGTCGAAACCCTGGACGCAGGCGATGATCGCGACATAGCCGGCGTTACGGTGACCTATGAAGGCGGCGGCGGCGTTATCGTGGGCGAACTCACCGATGAGGGCGCTTTTCTAGTGTTTGGCATTGTGAATCCCGAAGAATTCGCGTTTATGAACGACCTATCCGTGCGCATCCTGAATACGCTGTCGATTGATTTCGAGGCGCTGCAAGCCGCATCGCAGGGTGGTCAGGACGAATCGGCAGCCATCGAAACCGAAGACGCAGACACGGATGACGGCGGCATGGAATCCGATGATATGATCGCAGGTTTTATGGTGGAAGGCGTCACCGAAACCGCCGAGGGTATCGGCACACTGACCATGCTGGCACCTGCCGGGTGGGACGTGCAAATTGACCTGCAAAGCGGCTTAGTCGAACTGCGCAGCACGCCGGAAATTTCCAGAGACTTGACCGACGCGGAATTCGGCACCGAGGATTATATCGTGGTGCTGGAGATTGTCTTCGAACCGGAAGACGCGCCAGATCTCAGCGCCCAATTGCAAGCGCGCCTGCTGGATGAACCGGACGGTGTCGCCGCGAGTGGCGACATCCAAACCGGCACCGAAGGTAATGTCGTCTTTAGCGCCGTCTCGACGGGCGCCGTCGCGGGGGTGTATGCCTACGCGCTGCTGGAAAATGGCGAACTGATCCAGGCGAGCGGCTTCGCGGCAACCGAAAACGCCGATACAATCGAGAGCCTAGTGCTAGACTTGCTGCCGAC
>DAOTVD010000101.1:0-9908 GCA_034437075.1 Anaerolineae bacterium | reverse complement strand
CGTGGATGGTCACAGGCTGGCCATTGACCAGGATTTGGCCGCTATCGGGTTGGTACATGCCGTAAATCAGATTCATGAGAGTGCTTTTGCCGGCGCCGTTTTCGCCCAGCAAACCCAGTACCTTCCCTTTGTGTAAGGTCAGGTTAATTTTGTCGTTAGCTAAGACGCCCGGAAAACGCTTGGTAATGCCCCTCACTTCGAGAACAGGGGGTGTTTGGGCCATAAACTGCTCTCCTTAATTTAAGGATATTTAACTTCCCGCTATTTCGAACGAATTATAACCCCTAACGCGCATTCGTGCGATGGATGGAATAGGCACAAGATGGCACTTAGGCTTTTCCAGAAAAATAATTACTCCTCCCCATCCCCCTCCCCGAATTCAGGGAGGGGCTATTATGCGCACGAGTAAGTTCTCCCCCTGAATTCGGGGGGAGCTAGAGGGGGGTAAAATCAAGACGGTATCCTTTTCGACAAAAGCAAGCGGCATAGTTAAATACTTGGAAAAGCCTTAGCAAGCTGGCCCTTGTCGTGGTTTGGCGATGCTGCTATGATCGAACGCACCATGGGGGATAGTTTAATCGGCAGAACACCGGACTTTGGATCCGTTGGTCTAGGTTCGAGTCCTGGTCCCCCAGAACTATCGGCCACTCTGATGAGTGGTTTTTTTATTGCGCGTTTCTGATACGAATCCCACGCGATTCTAATCTGCTGGGCCTACAATATGAGCAATTCGTTTGTGAAGATTGCCCAAACCTTGAATCTCAGCCTATACCACTCCCGCTCTAGTCTGTACATCACAATTCGGGAGAGAGACTGTTATGGATTATAAAGACTACTATCAAACGTTGGGTGTCTCGCGAGACGCCGACGAAAAAACGATCAAACAAGCCTATCGGAAGCTGGCCCGCAAGTATCACCCAGACGTAAACCCAGGGAATGCCGAGGCCGAACAAAAATTCAAAGAGATTAACGAAGCTTACGAGGTGCTGAGCGACCCCGACAAGCGCCAGAAGTACGAGCAATTCGGCGCGGATTGGCAACGCTACCAACAAGCCGGCGCGCAAGGCGGCTTCGATTGGTCGCAATGGGGCGGCGCGGGCGGGCCGGGGCCGAATGTGCGTTATACCTACACGGGCAATGCCGAAGACATGTTCGGCGGCGCGGGCGGCTTCAGCGACTTCTTCGAAATGCTCTTTGGGCGTGGGGCGGGGGGCTTCGGGGGGCGCTCAGGCTTCGCCGAGCAAGCATACACGCAACCGCGCGCCGCCCCAGCCTATGAACAAACCGTGCAGATTTCGCTCTACGAAGCCTACCACGGTGCCACCCGCACCCTGAGCCTGGAAAGCGGCGAGCGGCGCGAGGTCAAGATTCCGCCGGGGGTGAAGACGGGCTCGAAAATCCGGCTGAGCGGTTTAGCGGGCGGTGGCGATCTGTATCTCGTGATGGAGGTGCGGCCCGACAACAACTTCACGCGGGATGGCGATAAGCTCGAAACCGAGTTCGAATTGCCGCTATACACCGCGTTACTGGGTGGCACGGCGCGCGTGCCCACCCTAGACGGACCAGTGGAGTTGAATATTCCGCCTGAAACGCAAAACGGCGCTCGCTTTCGCTTACGAGGCAAGGGCATGCCGCGCCTAAAAGAACCCACCGTGCATGGCGATCTGTACGCGACCGCGCGCGTGATGTTGCCCACGCAACTCAGCGACCGGGAACGCGACCTCATCGGCCAATTGCGCGCTTTGCGCTAGAGCGCGGGCGCGCGAGGGGGGCGCTAGCGCGCCCCGGCGGCTCGCGAAGCGAGCACGCCATCGGCCCTGCCGATCCTCGCGCGCCCCGGCTCACGCGTCCAAAATGGCCACCACCCGCCCGACCTGCCCATCTTGCAACCGCACCTTGATGCCATGCGGATGAAACGCGGATTTCGTCAGAAGCGACCCCACAATGCCTTCCGTCCGGCGCCCGGTGCGCTGGTCGGCCTTCAACACAATCGCGACCTTTTGCCCGGGGCGCACATTCGCCCGATACCGTCCGTCCATCAGGCGATGGGCGCTTTCGCGCGTGAGACGGTCACATGCAGGATGTCGCGCTGCTCGTTGGTGTACCTCCCTTCGCCCGTGGTGCGCGTGACGGCTACCTGAAGCTCGGTCATGATTCGCTGGGCGATGGGGCCGGGTTTGTTCGTCACGATCATGGCCGTGCGAACGACGCTCGGCCCTTCCATCACGTAATCCTGCGCGACGCCGTTCAGAAACAAGACCACGGCGGCATATAGCGCGCCTTCGATGCCAAAGACAAACGCCGCCACGATAATCACGCCAGTATCTGTGTAAAAATAGGTCGTGGACATCGGCGTGCCGAAGCGCCGCCGCAAGATGAGCGCCAGCGCATAGGTGCCGCCCACGACCGTTCCACTCCGGTAGACGACCCCGCCGCCAATACCCAGCATGCCCAGGATGCCATTCCAGATAATCGTCAAAGTCCGCTGCGACATGTGCTTATCTTCTCGTTTCTCTTAGATGCAATAGCCGACACTCTAAAGCATCGGCGCGCCCCTGTCGACTGCCAAATGGCTCCTGACTGCATCATAACAAAGGTTAATTCGATTTAGTCCGTTTGGCGGTTTCATTCACGCCCAGGGATGTTCGGTTCTCCAGTCTGAAAAGCTGTTTGGATGACTTGGCCATATATTTTCCGCTTGCCAGGCGGGGGAGAGTCTGCTATCATGCCGTTAAATGCTACGATTGATCTGATGATTACGATGATTAAAGTTCCATGACCCTCAGCAACCCCCTTCTAGCTCACATTGATTCCGACATTTTGCGTTATATCGTGGAGCAGGGCTTGCAACCGGGCGACCGCGTGCCACCCCTGAGCGAACTCAGCAACGAGCTAAACATCAGCGTTAGCAAACTGCGCGAACAACTCGAAGCGGCGCGTGTGCTGGGCGTGGTGGAAGTCCGACCCCGGACGGGCATCCGCTGCCTGGACTTCGACTTCATGCCCGTGCTGCGCTTGGGGCTATTCTTCAGCATGGCCCAAGATACGGCCCATTTCGATTTGTATAGCAATTTGCGCATCCATATCGAAGTCGCCTACTGGCACGAAGCCACGGCTTTGCTGCAACCTGAGGATTTCGAGGCCCTGCGCGAGCTTATCGCCGGGGCGCAGGCCAGGCTACGCGGCACCCGCATCACCATTCCCCATGCCGAGCACCGTTGTTTTCATATGGGAATTTTCGCCCAGTTGGAGAATCCTTTTGTGCAGGGCGTCCTAGAAGCCTATTGGGAAGCCTACGAAGCGATTGAACTCAATCGCTATGCCGAACTGGCCTACCTGGAACGGGTCTGGAATTATCATGAACGGATCGTGGATGAAATCGTCGCGGGTCACATCGACCGTAGCTTAGAAATCTTTATCGAACATACGCAACTCTTGCGACACCAACCCCACTCGGATGTCCTGCCGAGTGAATATTATGGGATGATGAAACCAAAAGGAAAACAACAACAGCTATGACCGTCATCGATGTTCAAACCAAGCCTTCCGCCGGGCCATCCGGCGAGAAGGTCGTCGTCAATGATTTTTCGATCAATGTCGCCTCGCCAAATGGCTCTGGCAGCCAAACGAGCAATCTCTCTGTGATTCGCGCGCTGTTCGACATGGGCGTGCCCGTCAACGGCAAGAATCTCTTTCCGTCCAATATTCAGGGCCTGCCCACCTGGTATATCATCCGCCTCAACGCCGATGGCTACCTGGCGCGCAAAGACACCAGCGAAGTATTGGTCGCTTGGAACCAGCAAACCTTCGCTAAAGATGTCGCGGAACTGCCCTCCGGCTCGGTCTTGCTCTTTCCGCTAGACTGGAAGCAGGTGACCAGCCGCAATGACTTGCATATCTTCCGCATCCCCATTAACGAGATTATGAAAGGCTTCGACATCCCGCGCCAGATTAAGACCAAAGTCGCGAATATGGTCTATGTGGGCGGGCTGGCCTATCTGCTGGGCATCGAGCTAGACGCCATCGAGCGCGCGCTGGGCCACGAGCTAAAAGGCAAACAAAAGGCCATCGACCTGAATCAGGATGTGGTTAAAGCGGCTTACCAGTGGGCCACCGAAAATTGGGACATCAGCGGCGTACCTTACCGCGCCGAACGGATGGATGACTCGCCCAATACGGGCAAATTCTTGATGGAAGGCAATTCGGCGGCGGGTCTGGGCGCGGCCTTCGGCGGTTGCACCTTTATGGCCTGGTATCCGATTACGCCCAGCACCAGCGTCATCGACGCCGCGCGCGGTTGGTTCAAGCACTATCGCCACCGCGAAGACGGACGCCCCAGCTATGCTATCATCCAGGCCGAGGACGAACTCGCCGCGCTAGGGATGGTCATCGGCGCGGGGTGGGCCGGCGCGCGCGCCATGACCGCCACCAGCGGCCCCGGCATTAGTCTAATGGCCGAATTCACGGGCTTGTCCTATTTTGCCGAAATCCCGGCGGTGGTGTGGAATGTCCAACGCATGGGGCCGAGCACGGGCCTACCAACGCGCACCTCGCAGGGCGATGTGATGTTCACCCACTTTTTGGGCCATGGCGATAGTCGGCATCCGGTGCTTTTGCCCGCCGACCCCAAAGAAGCCTTCGAGTTTGGCTGGCGCGCATTCGATTACGCCGAACAATTCCAGACGATTCTCTTTGTGCTGTCTGACTTGGACTTAGGCATGAATCTATGGACGAGCGACGATTTCGAATACCCCGACGCGCCGCTGGATCGTGGTAAAGTGCTCCACGCCGAAGACTTGACCGAACCTGGCAAATGGGGCCGCTATAAAGATGTGGATGGCGATGGCATCGCGTACCGCACCTTGCCGGGCACGCCCAGCCCCTACGCAGCGTACTTCGCGCGCGGCACTGGGCACGATGAATACGGCGTGTATACGGAAGATAGCGATGCCTGGGAACAGAATATGGAGCGCATCACGCGCAAGATCGAAGGCACCCGCGACGCGCTACCCGCCCCCATCCTCGACACTATGGAGGGCGCGACCGTGGGCATTCTCTCCTATGGCACCAATCACCCTGCCATTGTCGAAGCGCGCGATCTGCTGGCCGCGCAGGGCCTCAAGAGCGATTATATGCGCATCCGGGCCTTGCCCCTGGCGCATGCCGTCCATGACTTTGTGAACGCTTACGACCATGTGTATGTGGTGGAAAACAACCACGACGCCCAAATGGCGCAAATCCTGCGCCTAGACATGCCCGCCAAGGCCGCGCAGATTTTGCCCGTCAACAAATGCGACGGCCTCCCGCTGACCGCCCGCTTTATCTCAGAATCCATTTTGCAACAGGAGGGTTAACCCATGGCACGCCGAGGCAATGAAAACCTACTAGGACTTACGAAAAAAGACTACGATGGCCGCCCCACCACGCTCTGCGTGGGCTGCGGGCACAATTCCATCTCTAGCCAGATCGTGCAGATGGCCTGGGAAATCGGCCTGGAGCAGCACAACGTCATCAAGCTGAGCGGCATCGGCTGCTCATCCAAAAGCCCGGCCTACTTTTTAGGGGCCAGCCATGGCTTTAATGCGCTGCATGGGCGTATGCCCAGCGTGGCCACGGGCGCCACGACCGTCAACCGCAAGCTGGTCGCTATCGGCGTCAGCGGCGACGGCGACACAGGCAGCATCGGCCTAGGGCAGTTTAAGCATATGGTGCGCCGCAATGTGCCCATGGTCTACATCATCGAGAACAACGGTGTCTATGGCCTGACCAAGGGCCAATTCTCCGCCACGGCGGACAAAGGCCAGCAGACCAAATACGCCGACGGGGGCAAGATCAACGAATTAACCCCGATTGATCTGTGCTACGAAGCGCTGATCGGCGGCGCGGGCTTCGTGGCGCGCTCCTTCAGCGGCGATAAGCACCAGGTGCAAGAGTTGCTCAAAGCGGCAGTGCACTATGAGGGCCTGGCCGTGATTGACATCATCAGCCCGTGCGTCACCTTCAACGACCACGAAACCAGCAGCAAGAGCTATGCCTGGGTGAAAGAATACAAAGACGTTATCAATGATGTCTCGTATGTGGCCGAATTCGATGAAATCCAGGTCGATTACGACGCAGGCCAGACCATCCGCGTGCAGATGCACGACGGCGGGTTCATCACGCTCAACAAACTGGATGATACCCACGACCCGACCGACCGCATGTCGGCGATTCGTCTGCTGGAAGAAAAGCAAGACCCGCACGACGTGCTCACGGGCTTGCTGTACATCAACGAAAACAACAAAACCAGCCACGATCTGATGGAACTGCCCGAAACGCCGCTGGTGGAACTCGGCCAGGCGGATTTGCGCCCCAGCCGCGACGCGCTCGCGGACGCCATGCAGCGTATCCGCACCACGTCGTAAGGCCCCCGGATACACCAAAGACAGGATAGGCAAACACTCAACAAGGGGCTTATCCAACCGAGGGCTTTTGATTATTTCGTATTTAATCGACTAACCACACGGTATTCTAACAAGGGGCTTAAGCCCCTTGTTATTTGGCGCGACGCGGGCCAGCTTCGCTCTTGATTTAGGCTTTTCCAAGTATTTAACTATGCCGCTTGCTTTTGTCGAAAAGGATACCGGCTTGATTTTACCCCCCTCTAGCTTCCCCCGAATTCGGGGGGAGAACTTACTCGTGCGCATAATAGCCCCTCCCTGAATTCGGGGAGGGGCTGGGGAGGGGTAATTATTTTTCTGGAAAAGCCTTACCCCCTCTAGCCGCCCCGCATTCGGAAGGAGGGCTTACGTTCGCACGTCGCAGCCCCTCCCCGAATTCGGGAAAACTCAGCGTTCCAAAACGCCTATCGAATGCCGCCATCGGTCATGGGCCGGGCTTGGAGGGCCTACAGTGGCGAACTCTTGGGGCAAGAATGCCGATGAGAAAGCGGTTCATACAGCGCAAGTATCGGGTCGGCGGGGCGGGTGTCCTCGCCTATACTTTGATGTATCGGTGTTGCAGATGATGAAAGGGATGCTATGACCGCGCGAGATGCAAGCTTGCTATTTGTGTTGGCGGCGCTGTGGGGCGCGTCGTTCTTGTTTATTCGGGTAGCGGTGCCCGCGTTGGGGCCGTTTCCGTTGGTGGGGTTGCGTGTCGCACTGGCGGGGATTATCTTGCTGGGCTACGCTCTGGCCATTCATCAGGCGCCGGATTGGCGCGCTTATGGGCCGCGTTTCTTGTTTCTGGGTTTGTTCAATAATGCGATTCCCTTTACGCTAATCGCCACGGCGCAACTGACCCTGACGGCCTCGTTAGCGGCGCTGTTGAACGCCACTACGCCGCTGTTCAGCGCCATCATCGCCGCGTTATGGATTCAGGATCGGTTGACGGCGCCCAAGGTCATTGGGTTAGGGTTGGGTATTGTCGGGGTCGGGATTATCGTCGGGGCGGGGCCGGATGCCTTCGAAGCCGCTCGCGCCGAAGGAGTAGTGTTGATGCTGGCCGCGTCCTGTTCGTATGGTGTGGGGGTCGTGTTTAGCAAGGTTGCCTTCACGGGCGTCAGCCCGGTGAGCATTTCAACCGGCCAGTTGTTGTCATCTAGCCTGATGATTTTGCCCTTGGCCGCGTGGCATGCGCCCCAAGAGCCTATCGGGGCCACGCCCCTGGCCGCCGCGCTGGGCCTGGCGACCCTCTCCACCGCTGTGGCCTACCTGATCTATTTTCATCTGGTGAAGCACGCCGGGCCGACCAACGCCGCGAGCGTCACGCTGCTGATCCCGTTTTTCAGTAGCTTATGGGGCGCGGTTTTTCTGGGGGAACGCTTGCTGGCCAATGAAATCGCGGGCTTTGGGGTGATCCTCGTGGCGCTGTTGCTGGTGACTGGGCTCTGGCAGAATCTGCCGTTGCGCAAGCGGGCGACCCAAGCGGCTCCTATTGCGCCGCCCTCGGGGCAGTAAAGCGAGCCTTGGCGAGCCAATCAGATGAGTATCTGTGCTGCAATGGGGGAATACGTTTTTAAGGTTACTCCCCCTCTAATTCCCCCCGCATTCGGAAGGAGGTCTTACGTTCGCACGTCGCAGCCCCTCCCCGCATTCGGGAATACTCAACGTTCCAAAACGCCTATCGAATGCCGCCATCGGTCATGGGCCGGGCTTGCAGGGCCTCGCGCGCGGCGGCTTCATCCATATAGCCCAGTTCCACGACGACGTCTAACACGCTTTTATTTTCGGCCATGGCCTTTTTGGCCACCTCCGCGCCTTTGATGTACCCGATAATCGGATTGAGCGCGGTCACCAAAATGGGATTCTTGCTGAGCCATAGCTCGGCTTTTTCGGGGTTGGCTTGCAGCCCCACGACGCATTTATCCGTGAAGGCGTTCACCGAGCCAATCGTGACGTGCATCATCTCGAACAGATTATGGGCGATGATGGGCATCATCACGTTGAGTTCTAACTGACCCGCTGCACAGGCCAGCGCGACCGTCTGATCGTTGCCCATGACATGATACATGGCCATGTTGAGCATTTCCGCCAACACAGGATTCACCTTGCCGGGCATGATAGACGACCCCGGTTGCACGGTGGGCAGGCGAATCTCATCCAGGCCAGTGGTGGGGCCGCTGCTCAGCAGACGAAAATCATTGGCAATGCGGGTTAAATCCTGGGCCAGGCTGCGCATCGCGCCAGAGAAAAACGCGGCGTCCTGGTGGCTTTGCATGCTCTCGAACAGATCATCGCTCGTATACAGCGGCGCGCCTAACAAGCGGCTGAGTGTCTCGACCATCTTCGCGTGGTAATCCGGGTGAGCGTTGAGGCCCGTGCCAGTGGCCGTCCCACCGATGCCCAGCCGACGCAGCCCCTCGGCGGCGCTTTCGATCTTCTCGATATTGCGTTCCACCGCGCGCGCATACGCGCCGAACTCCTGCCCCAGGCGCACGGGGACGGCATCTTGCATATGCGTCCGCCCGCTCTTGACCACATCGTCAAATTCGGCAGCTTTGGCGCGCAATGCCTCTGCCAGATGGCGTAAACTGCCCAGTAATTCATCCAGGCGCCACAACACCCCCAGGCGATAGGCCGTCGGGATGCTGTCATTCGTGGATTGGGCCATATTAACGTGGTCATTGGGGTGCACGGGCTTGTCGGGGTCGGTAATCTCGAAGCCCAGCATCTGATTAGCGCGGTTGGCGATGACCTCATTGGCGTTCATATTGTGGCTGGTGCCTGCCCCAGCCTGGAAGGGATCCACCACGAATTGGGCTTTCCAGCGCGTGAACGGCTCGCTACCGGGGTCGCTTTCCATCCCGGCCAAAATTTCGTCGGCGGCGTTCATGATGGCCTCGGCAATTTGCGCACCCGTGATCGTTTTGCCACGCGCGTCTTGGTCTTTGAACAGCCCCAGATGATTATTCACCTCGGCGGCGGCGCGCTTAACCATCACTTGGCCGTAAATAAACGCGGGGTAAGGTTGCATGCCACTCACGGGGAAGTTGTGCACCGCGCGCATGGTCTGCGCGCCGTAGAGGGCCTCGCTCGGGACTTCGATCTCGCCTAACGAGTCTTTTTCAATGCGCATATCGGGCATGGTTGCTCCTTTTTGAGATGGGTTGTTGTGTGTGGGCTACAGTGTAGCGCGCGGCGCGCGGCGGTGCTAGGTGCGGTCTGCCAGCCGAGGCCCCATTTTGTGCGGGCTGCATTCTCCGGTACACTAGGCTTATGGGGAAAACCACGACCGACATTCTACAAGACCTGACCACCCAGATCGGTGCCATCCTGGATGGCTACCGGCGTATGCTGGACGATGAATTCATCTTTGGCGCCGGGTTGCAAGTCCCCCAGGCGGCCACCATCTTCGAACGCGCCGCCGACGCGGGCTTACCCTTCGCAGGGACGCGCATCCGCTTAGCCGAATTGCTGGCCTCGATT
>DAOTVD010000100.1:0-5052 GCA_034437075.1 Anaerolineae bacterium | reverse complement strand
GTCCGGCGACCAGATGGGCACTTGCGTCTCGCCCGGCCAGACCAATTCGGCATTGTCGCTGCTGATCTGGCTGACGTATAAGCCATCTTCGCGGGCCAGGGCCACCAGGTCTACCCCCGAAATGGGCGAGACAAACGCGCCGAAATCATGCGCGGGCAAGGCGCGCAGGTCTTGCGTCGCCACATCGACCAGGTAACTACCATCCAGGGTTTCGAATTGGAATTGACCAGGGCGCACGGCCTCCACCCAAGTGAAATTGCCTGTTTGCAGCAACACGGGCAAGTCCTCGTCCGGCGGCCAGATGTACGCGCCCGGCACGAGGTTATTCTCGCGCGCTTCGGGCACCGTGAAGGCCAGCGCATCCGTGGCAGGATCCAACACCGGCACGTTAGTGCTGATGCGCTCGGGCAGCCATTCCTCTATACTCGCCCCCTGCTCGGTGAATTCATAGCGAAACAAACCCTGCGCGCCGAAGGTGTCGAAATCTAGGGGTGCCCAGTAAAATGCTTCGGAATTCTCCCAGCCGACCACGAAAAGCGGCCCGTCACCCTCGGGCGTGGCGAGGTCATCCAAGCGGGTCACTTCGCCGTCTGCCGAAAAGTCCGCCAGATAATAGCCGTCCAGGGCGTAGCCCTCGCCACCCTGCCCAAACGAGCGGACTTCGTTAAAGAGCAGGCGCAAGCCATTCGGCGCCCAATGCAATTCAACCGCCGTATTGGGCAGTTCATACGTGGCGATGATGCTGTGCGACACAGGCGTATACACATAGACATCAGCGGTGACGGGGTCTGTATCCCCCGCGCCGATGAACGCCAGATATTGCCCCTCGGGCGACCACTCCACGGCACCCAGCGCGCGCGGCAACTCGTAGGCGGGGTCACCCGGCGCGTCTGCGGGGATGCTGAAGCCCGGCGGCAGCAAATCTTGCTCCCAGATCACCTGGCCATCGGAGAGGCGCAGCACGTACAGTTCATAGGTGGGTTGGGCGGGGTCTAGCCCGCGCACAAAAACCGCCAGATGCGCCTCCCCCGTCACATGAAAGCCAAACGCGCGGCTCAGCGGGTCATCAAACGTTAACAAAACATCTTGCGCGCCGCTGTCGGGCTCTAGCGCTACGATTTGGCCATCCGCGTTGACATAAATCACACGAAAAGCGTCTTCGGTTTGGGCCAGCCCGGTTCCCGCCGTCGCCAAGAGCAAACAAATCACCAAAATTACCGCCATACTTTGTCGCATCATTCATCCTCGCTTGGTTTGTCATCAAATACGATCTGAGTGGCATGGCGCACGAAGTCATGCGCGCGCAATGCCGCTAACCCATCTGCCCCCAGGGGCGTATCAATGCTGATAGCCGTCAGGGTTTGGCCGCCTTTTTCGGCGCGGCTAGTGCGCCAGGCCGCGATATTGATCCCTTGATCGGCCATGAACGTGCCGACTGTACCGATCACACCGGGCACGTCGTAACTGCCCATAATGAGCAGCACGCCCTGCGGCGCGAAATCGGTGCGGTACTGATCAATCTGCACGATGCGCGGCTCGGTCTGGTTGAACAGCGCGCCATTCACCAAGAGCGACCCGCCATCCGCCCAATGCACCCGGCACCCCACCAGATTCGGGTAGGCATCCAGGGACAGCGCTTTGCTCTGGCTCACGGCAATGCCGCGTTCGGCAGCGATGACGGGCGCATTGATGAAATTCAGCGCCTCACCCAGGGCCGGGCGCAACAAGCCGACCAAAATTGCGACGGTGAAGGGCTTCATCAAGCCGCGCATTTCCTCACCGCTCAGGTTGACCTCCACCTTTTCCACGGGCGCGCGCCGCCCCAGATGATGCAACAGCGCGCCGATATGTTGGCCGAGGCGCATTTGCGGCGCGATCTTCTCGTATTCCTGGCCGGGCATAAAGGGCAAATTGACCGTATTGCGGTAATCGTGGCCGCGCAAGGCATCCAGGATTTGGGGCGCCAACAGGCTGCTGAGGTCGTGCTGGGCCTCGGCGGTGTTAGAGCGCATGCGCTGGGTATGGATCACGCGCGGATGCCCGATGAGCGGATGCGCGGCCAGGCCCTCTGGCGCGAAGTCATCCAGGGCCAGCCCGGCCAGATGCCCGCTTTCTAGCGCGGCGCGCGTGTCCTCCACATGGATGAATTCGGCGTGCTTGGCGTTGATGAGATAAACACCCGGTTTCATCTGCGCGAGCGTTTGGGCGCAGATAAACCCCTCGGTTTCGGGCACTAGCGAGCTATGCAGCGTGATGATATCGGCCCGGCCCAGCAATTCCCCCAGACCGACCAGCTTAACGCGCATCCCGGTCAGATGTTGTTCGCCCACATACGGGTCGGCGGCGATGACATCCAGCCCGAAGGCAATCGCGCGCATGGCGACTTCCATCCCCACGCGGCCCAGGCCCACAATGCCCAAGGTTTTGCCGGCCAATTGACGCCCGATATATTGCGCGGGATTATGCCGCCCATCCAGCAGATCGGCGTGCGCGCCGACGACCCCGCGCACCAGAGCCAGCATCAGCGCGAACACGTATTCGGCCACGGTCACGGCGTCCACACCCGGCGTATTCATGACGATGATGCCGCGCCGCGTGGCCGCATCTAGGTCGATATTCACCAGTGAGGCACCCGCGCGGGCCACCACGCGCACATCCGGCGCGCGCGCCAACAGCCCTTCGTCCACCTGCAAATCGTCCCCCACGACCAGCGCCGTGCTGGTTGCCAGGGCCGCGTCGAAATCATCCGCATTCGGCGCGATGACGCGCACCTCGGCATCGGGGGCCGCGCGCAGGGTCGCTAGGCCATCTGCGGAGAGCGCTGTTGTGATCAAAATGGTCTGCGGCATCTACAAACCCTCGAACGCCGCGCGGAAGGCTTGCGCCAGGCCAGGACGATTGAAGCGCACGGCGTCGGTATCACGCGCCAAGGCCAGCCCGCGCTCAAACAGCGCCGCATGTTCCGATGCGCGCAAGGCCGTGGCCGCCTCGGGGCCCGTGATGAGCGGCAGCAAAGGCGCTAACGACTCGCTGTAGATAAACACGGCGGCTTCTTGCTCCACCTTTTTGCGCGCGACGACCCCGCCAAAGCCCACGAACAGATCGACGCCGTTATCCTGGGTGGCCAAATCGCTTGAGCCATCGCCGATGAACAAGCGCCGCCCCCAGGTATCCCCGGCCAACTGGCGCACGATGTCCGGCTTACCCGCCGTCACAGTCAGGGGGCCTTCGTCATAATCCAGGTAGCGTTGTTCGCCGCGCGCGCGTTGGTCGTGGTAGCGCCACCACTCGCCTGAAAGCTCATCGTAGGCCAGTTCGACCGCGCGAATATGCGCGGGGGCCACGCCCAGGCGCGCCCCGAAGCCCTGCACGGCATCCAGCAACCCGCCGCTGATGATGTAGACGTGTTTTTGCAACCAGTGCAGCGCGGCGATGATTTCGGGCGCATCCGGCACGGTGGTTTCCCAGTAGCGGTCTTTGATGGTCTCAAGCTGGGTGCGGGTGGGGTTAAGGGCGCGTAAGCGTTTGCCATAAACTTCCGCCAGATCGAGGTCGCCATCCATGGCTTTTTGGGTGAGCACGCCCACCCGCAATTCCTTACCCTTTAGGCGGGCTAGTTCATCGATGCCTTCTAGGGTGCTGAGCGTGCTGTCGCAGTCGAAAAAAATTAAGTCGAACGAAGTCCAACGGTCCATGGGGGTGGGAGGTAAGGTCATTGTGTCTTTGTCGTTCGGGTTCTTTGCGTTTAAGGGGGCCATTGTAACAGACTTACGCTACTGGGCCATCCTCAGCTTTGGCCGCACAAGCGCCCCACCAAGCCGACCACATCGGCCATACTGACCGGTTTGACCATAATATGCATGATGCCCAGGTCTTCGACGGGCGCGAGTTGGTGGTCGTTGGCGGTGATGACGATGATATGATCCGTGTCTAGCACCTCGCTGGCCAGCACGTCTTCAATGATCGCGCTACCGTGTATATCCGGCAGATTCAAATCCACGATCAGCAGGTCATAGACGGTTTTTTGCAGCAAGGCCAGGGCACTTTTGCCGTTGCTCGCCTGCTGAACCTCGAAACCAGCTTGGGCTAGGGCCGTGGCATACAAAAACAGCAGATCGGTATCATCTTCAATCACAAGAATATGAGGCATCGTACTCTATCTCCTTCGTACATGAGCTTGCACGGCGCCTCGGCCACGGTTGGGCCAGCGTGGCCGGGCGAATGATGATCCATCATTTAATGCGGAAAAGCCTCCATAAACGCATCCAGCGCCGCACGCCCCCCCAGGCTATGCGCGATAAACACCCAGCGCTCATGCGTCCAGGCGTAGAGCGTGCCGGGGGTCGCATCGCCCAGGGCAAAACTTTTCCCATCTTGGATTTCAAAGAATATCGGTTCTCCGGCAATCGCGCCACTGTCGCGCAAGCCCCGCAAGCGGCTAAGCGCCTCGGCGGGCGTCAGGGTATGGTAGCAATACAGGATTACGATCCTGTTATCGGGGTTTTGGTATAGGCTTTGTAAGCCGTCGCGCTGGGGGCAACGTCCACTGATGTAGGTTTGGGTAAAGGGGCCCACTTCGGCGGGCGGCACAAATGCCGCTGGGTTGCTGGGGGCCTGGCGGCTGGGGGTGAAGTACGGGCCAGGGTCATACGGGCGGGGTTCATCGTCGGGCGGGGGCGCGTCATCCGCCAACGCGGCACTGGGCATAGCGTTGGCCGTGGCCTCTGGCGCATCGTCCGCGCCCGCACAGCCGACCAAGGTCATCCATACCACAGCCCCTAGAAATGAGTATAATGGCAACCGCAATTTCAACGATGGTTGTCCTTTGCATTGACGCATGGCTTTTTTATCTGCCTCATCATAACATGTGCTGGGGCCACTGGTACTATTGTATATGTCCGACGATGGAGGTGGTATGCTCGAAACAACGCTGGTGATCCTAAACCCCCGCGCGGGGGGTGGGCGGGCTGGGCGGTTGTTGTCGCGCCTAGAACCGCTCATGTATGCCGAATTTGGCGATCTGACGGTCGCCATTACCCAGCGCCCCGACCA
>DAOTVD010000099.1:0-14824 GCA_034437075.1 Anaerolineae bacterium | reverse complement strand
GCCGATTTGTTGAGCCTGACGGAAGGCTATGGCGTCTCGCAGATTTTGGTGGATGATGCCAACGATTGGCTGGCGGATCGTACGCTAGCCGAGCTACGCCTGGCCGATGAAGGGTTGACCGTGTTGGGCATCCGGCGTGCGGACGGAAATTACCTGGGCGTGCCGCAATCCGAAACGCGCATCCGGGCCGGGGATCGGCTGGTGATGTACGGCGATACGCAAGCCCTGGAAGAACTTGACGAACGCGAAAAAGGCCCCTCCGGCGCCATGCGCCGCCAGCAAGGCGAGGCCAAACAGCGTGAGCGCCTGCGCCAGCAAGAACGCCACGATGCCGCATACGACGACGCGCGTTAATGCTTTTCCAAGTATTTAACTATGCCGCTTGCTTTTGTCGAAAAGGATACCGGCTTGATTTTACCCCCCTCTAGCTCCCCCCGAATTCAGGGGGAGAACTTACTCGTGCGCATAATAGCCCCTCCTTGAATTCGGGGAGGGGCTGGGGAGGGGTAATTATTTTTCTGGAAAAGCCTAATGTCCCCAGGTCGCTTACCCCCATTCTGGGGGCTTGCGTTATAATAGACCCTTCATTTATGTAACCGATATAACCGATAACCAAATCGACCCTGACTAGTCAAGGAAATGAACCGTGGAGACACAGAAAGTCATTGTGCTGGGGGGCGCGGGCTTCATCGGCATGAACGTGAGCCTGGATGCCCTGGCGCGCGGGATGCAGGTGGTCGTGTTCGATAACCTCTCGCGCCAAGGGGCAGACATCAACCTGCGCATTTTGCAAACACACCCCCAAGCCGCGCGCCTGCACATTATGCGGGGCGACATCCGCGACGCGGACGCGGTGCGGGCTTTGTTCGCGCAGCACGCCGACGCGCGCGCGATCTTTCACCTGGCCGGGCAAGTGGCCGTCACGACTTCTATTGCGAACCCGCGCGAAGACTTCGACATTAATCTGCTGGGCACGCTGAATATTCTGGAAGCCATGCGCGCCGAAGGCACCACCGCGCCGCTGCTGTACGCCTCCACGAACAAGGTTTATGGCGGCATGGCGTCGGTGGTCATCGAGGAAGGCGCGAATCATTATGCCTATCGCGATTTTCCGCACGGTATCGCGGAGGATTTTCCGCTGGATTTTCATTCGCCCTATGGCTGCTCGAAGGGCGGCGCGGATCAATACGTGCTGGATTACGCGCGGGTGTATGGGCTAAAGACGATTGTCTTCCGGCAGAGTTGCATCTACGGCATTCACCAATTCGGCATAGAGGATCAAGGCTGGGTGGCGTGGTTCACCATCGCGGCATTGTTCGACCACATGATCACGATTTTTGGCAACGGAAAACAGGTGCGCGATGTGTTGTATATTGACGACCTCATCCGCGCGTATTGGCTGGCGCTGGAGCATAGCGACGTGACCAGCGGCCAGGCATATAATATCGGCGGCGGCGATTTTCGGATGTCGTTGCTCGAATTGCTGGATTACCTGGCCGAATTTCTGCAAAAGCCGGTGGCGCATCAGTTCGGCGTGGCGCGCCAGGGCGACCAAAAAATCTTCGTGTGCGACACGCGCAAAGCCCAGCGGGATTTCGGCTGGCAGCCAGACGTCAGCGTGCAGGCGGGGGTCAAGCGCTTGGCGGAATGGGCCAGCGAACACCGGCATTTTTTCATCGAAGCCGGGCTGGTGAACTAGGCGCATGGACACGCCAATGACGCCCCACCCGCGCGCGGAATTGCTCGCCGGGGCGCGCGATACGTTGCCGCTGATCGTGGGGGCGATTCCCTTTGGGATTATCTACGGGGCGTTGGGCATCGCCAGCGGGCTGTCGGCGGCGGCGGTGCTGGGTATGTCGCTGATCGTCTTTGCGGGGTCGGCGCAGTTCGTGGCGGTGGGGTTGGTGGCGAGTGGGGCCGTCGTGCCGCTCATCATCCTGACGACTTTTGTCGTCAATGCGCGGCATATGCTCTATGCGGTCTCGTTGGCGCCGTATATGGCGCATTTGCCGGGGCGCTGGCTGGTGGCGCTGGGTTTTGGGCTGACGGATGAAACCTACGCGGTGGTTATCCAGCGCTATAGCGCGCGTCAGGGGGGCGAGGGCCAAGGGTGGTATCATCTGGGCTCGGCGCTGGCGATGTATAGCAATTGGCAAGTGTGCACGCTGATCGGCATTTTGGCGGGCACACAACTAGAAGACATCGCGGATTGGGGCCTGGATTTTGCCATGGTCGTGACCTTTATCGGGATTGTGGTGCCGCTGGTGAAAGGCCGCGCGATGTTGGCGTGCGCGGTCGTGGCGGCGGGGGTGGCGGTGCTGGCGGCGGATTTACCCAACCAGGCCGGGATTATGCTCGCGGCGGTGGCGGGCATCGCCGCTGGGCTGCTGTTCGATGGGCAGAGGGACGGGCACCACGCGCCCTAAGGCTTTTCCAGAAAAATAATTACCCCTCCCCAGCCCCTCCCCGAATTCAGGGAGGGGCTATTATGCGCACGAGTAAGTTCTCCCCCCGAATTCGGGGGGAGCTAGAGGGGGGTAAAATCAAGCCGGTATCCTTTTCGACAAAAGCAAGCGGCATAGTTAAATACTTGGAAAAGCCTAATCTAAACCGCGCGGCGCCCCAGTCGCGTTCAGTCGGGCACATCCGCGCCGCCGAGGTGCAAAGCGGGCAAATCGCGCCAATCCGTCAGGATGACAACCTGCGAGGCGAGCCCGCCATTCGCTTCGACGAACGCCAATTGACCGAGCCGCGAGCGGGTCGTGCTGCGCTGACCGTCGCTATAGTTAAATTCCAGCACGCCGCCCAGGCCGCTGTAGGTCGTGTCGCTGGTTAGGCGCGCGTAGACGGCCTCGCCGCTGAGGTTGGCATAGCCAACGGCGTTAATGGTGTCGATCATCACATTGCGGTAAGCATCCACCGCCGCGAAGGCGATGAGATAGGCCAGGCCGCGAATTTCTAGCGCGGCTTGCGGGTCATCGGCCAGGCGTTGGGTGCGCCAATAGTCCGTGATGACCTGAATACCGGGCGCGTCGATTTCATCCCACCACAGATACGGCACTTGGCCGATATAACCCTCGGCGGATTCGCCCGCCAGGCGCACCACGGCGGGGTCGAGCACCCAATTTGGCCCAGCCAGCAAGACGTCCTCGCCAGCGCTCAGGCCCAGGGTATCGACCGTGGAGGCCAGGCGCGCGGGGCCATCCGCGACGCTCGTTGTATAGAGGATATTCGCGCCCTCGGCCAGCACATTTTCCACCAGGGGCGTGATGTTCGGCACGATGGGAAAGTAATATTCCGCGTCCGCGTAGCCCACGCCCAGTGCTTCACAATAGGCGCGCGTGGCGGACGTGTCGCTATACGTGCCGAAGCTGACCGACCAACTGACATGGCCGATAACGGGCGCGCCAGGGATGCCGAAGTCGTCCCAGTTGGCCGCGATGTACTCGCAAAAGCCGCCCATCTGATCTTCATACAGGGGCGTGATGGAGAAAACATAGCCGGGTGCATCGCCATCTTCGCCATACAGGCTGCGCACGCTGCCCGTAGACACCATCAGCGGGATTTGCGCGGCTGCGGCTTGGGGCCGCAGGAGTTCGGCATCTTCGGTTTGGTAAACAAATACGACATAGGTATCATCGCGCGCGGCGAAGTCCTCCCAAACCGATTGGCTCACATTGGGGTCGGCGCCCGTGTCCGCGACTTGTTGTTCGATAGTCGCGCCGCAGATGCCGCCATGCGCGTTAAAGTAATCCACGGCATCATCAAAGCCCGCGACAACGGGCAACGTCAGCGCGCTGAACGGGCCGCTGAGGTCGCCAAAGTGATAAAAGCGCAACGTTTCGCCGCTGAGGTCTTCGGCGCAGTCGAATTGCGCGGGAAAACCGTCTTCGGGGGCCTGGGCCTGGGTACCCACGACGCCAACGGCCAACAACAGCATCAGCATGAGAATGAAAATGAAAATTCGACGAAGCATCATACTCCCTATGTTGGATTGCAATACTTCCATCATACGCGCGGGCGGGGTGCGCGGCCAGTGGGTATTTGGTTGCATCCCCCCACACGCTACGCCGGGAAGATGTCGCGCACAGCCAGCGCAAAGTCCGGTAAAAGCGCCTTTGCGGTTAGAGTATCATCTTCCCCCAAGGTAACTGCTCAGGCTATGCCAATTCTTCCCCCTCACCCCCTTAATCCCCCTCTCCCAAACGCCGCTTTGCGGCTGGTAGAGGGGGAAAACGACCCGAAACCGACACTTTTTGCCCCCCTCCCCGGTGACATGCCCCAACGCATTAGCGCACAAATACACCACCAGGGCGGCGATTTGCGACGAATACGGAGGCGCGGGCCCTTCGACGAGTTCTCCCGCGATTAATTCATAACGCCGCTCGGCTTGTTGCACAAAGGCATCAAACGCGGCGGGGCTGACGACCGTGCGCGATGACATCCGATCTACTGCCCGTGTTGCTTCTGGATTTTCGCCCAGCTATCGCGCAGCGAAACCGTACGGTTAAACACGAGCTTGTCGGGCGTATTATCAGCATCCACCACAAAATAGCCTTTGCGCTCGAATTGATAGCGCGTGCCGGGTTCGGCCCCCGCGACGCTGGGCTCGACATAAATCGGGTCGGCCACGGTTAGCGATTCGGGGTTAAGGTTGGCCGTGAAGTCTGCGTCGGGGTCGTCTGTGTCGCCGGGGTCGGCCTTGGTGAATAGGTGTTCGTAGAGGCGCGCCTGGGCGGGCAAGCCGTGCTGGGCCGAGACCCAATGCAGCGTGCCTTTCACCTTGCGCCCATCTGGCGCATCGCCGCCGCGCGTGGCGGGGTCGTAAGTCGCGTGGATTTCGGTGATATGGCCGTCGGCATCCTTCACGACATCTGTGCAGGTGATGAAATAGGCATAGCGCAAGCGTACCTCGCGCCCCGGCGACAGGCGATGGAATTTCTTGGGCGGGTCTTCCATGAAGTCGTCGCGCTCGATGTAAATCTCGCGGCTGAATTGAATCTGGCGTGTGCCGGCGCTCTCGTCTTCGGGGTTGTTGATGGCCTCGAGCATATCCGGCGGGCCGCCTTCGGGATAATTTGTGATGACGACCTTCACGGGGTCGAGGACGGCCATCACGCGCGGGGCGGTTTTGTTCAGCACTTGCCGGACGTGGTGCTCTAGCAGGGCCATCTCGACCGTGCCTTCGCTTTTGGTCACGCCGACTTCTTCGCAGAACGCGCGCAGCGCCTCCGGCGGATAGCCGCGCCGCCGCATGCCGGAGATGGTCGGCATACGCGGGTCGTCCCAGCCCGCGACGTGGCCTTCTTGCACGAGCTTCAGCAAGCGGCGCTTGCTCAGGACGGTGTAGGTCAGGTTCAGGCGCGGGAATTCGATCTGTTGAGGATGATAGATGCCGAGTTTATCCAAAAACCAATCATACAGCGGGCGATGGTCGGCATATTCCAAAGTGCACAGCGAATGGGTGACGCCTTCTAGCGAGTCGGACTGACCATGCGCAAAGTCGTACATGGGGTAGATATGCCAAGTGTCGCCCGTGCGCGGGTGGGGCTTGTCCACAATGCGATACATGACGGGGTCGCGCATATTGATGTTGCCGCTGGCCATGTCGATTTTGGCGCGCAAGACGGCCTCACCGGGCTTGAAGTCGCCATTTTTCATTTGCTCGAACAGCGCCAGATTTTCTTCGGTGGGCCGGTCGCGGTAGGGGCTATCTTGGCCGGGCTCGGTCAAGGTGCCCCGATACGCGCGGATTTCCTCCGGGTTGAGTTGGTCCACATAGGCGTCGCCTTGGCGGATGAGTTGCACGGCCCAGTCGTAAAGCTGGCCGAAATAATCCGAAGCGTGGTAAAGCCGTTCGTCCCAGTCGTAGCCCAACCAGCGCACATCGTCCATGATGGCGTCGATATATTCTTGTTCTTCTTTGCTGGGGTTGGTGTCGTCGAAGCGCAGATTACAATGCCCGGCGTAATCATCCGCGATGCCAAAATTCAGCACAATGGACTTAGCATGGCCGATATGCAGATAGCCGTTGGGCTCGGGCGGAAAGCGCGTGATGACGCGGCCCGCAAAGCGGCCTGTCTGGTTGTGGTCGTCGATGATGTCGCGGATGAAATTTGACGAGCGTGTCGCGTCGCTCATGCGTGGGGCCTCCTGAATGCTTGGGTTGTATCCGGGCCAGTATACCGCAAGGGGGGCGGGTGTATCTAGCGTGGCGCGGCGGATATGCGGATTTGAGGGCTTCGACCGCCGCCTTAAGCATCCACCTGCAAGACGCCGACCTTCACGGCCAGGCGAAAGAGGTCATTCTGGTTGCTCAGGTTCAATTTGCGCATCAAGTTCGCGCGGTGGGCCTCTACGGTGCGCACGCTGATGGTCAGCAAATGCGCGATGGCCGCATTGGTATTCCCTTCTGCAATGAGCTTGAAGATTTCGCGCTCGCGCGGCGTCAGCCGATGGTAGGCGACATCCTCACTCGCGCGGATATACTTTTCTTGGTCGCGCACGAAGGCTTGCGGCGAGACTTCGCTGATAGTCGGGCTCAGATACGCGTGCCCGGCCCCGATTTGGGCCAGGGCTTCGGGCAGTTCGCGCGGGGGGGCCAGGTGCGGCAGATAGCCATCCGCGCCAGCCCGAAACGCTTCCACAATATAGGCCGGGTCGGTGGGCGCGGCAAAGACCAGCAGCGGCAAATGGGGGTGTTCGGCGCGCAGGGTGCGCAGGGCATCGGGGCTATTGCTGCCGCTAAACAGATTGGCCAACACCATGCTCGCTGGTTGTTGGCGCAGGTGGCGCGCGCAATTCACCAGATTGTCGCAGGCGTGCGCTACATAAAAGCGGCCATCATTGGCCAACAAGGCGCGGATGCCCTCTTGTAAATAGTTGTTGGGCTCCACCAAACATACCGGCACCGGCGTCGTTCCGGCTGTTTCGGATGCGCCCGTACGGCGCAGGCGGTCGAGTAAATCCGGCTGAGTGGTGGGGATCGTGACATCATCCAAGCGGACGCTCACGGTCAGGAAGAAGCCACCGCCTCGGCTGGCCGAAAGCGCCACATCCGCCCCCAGGGCCGCCCCGCGTTCGTAAATCGCTACGAGTTCCAAATCGCCGGAAACATCTTCTAGCGCGAAGCCCGCGCGCGGCCCTTCGACATCCAACACCAGCAACGCCTCAGCATCCCTACGCAGGCGTACCTGAACATTGAGTGTTTCGGCGCGTTGCACCAATAAGCTGAGGGCATCTTGCAAAATGCGAAAGAGCAACAGGTTATGATACGGCGGCGTGTGGGGTAGCGGGCTATGCTGAAAGTCAATCCGAAAGCCGTAGCGCGCCTGAAAGCGTTTGCACAGCCAAGATAGCCCCGGCACCAGCCCCAGGCGTTCTAGTAAGGTGGGGTAGACATCGCTGGCCAGGCCGCGAATATCATCCAGCAAGCCGTCAATCAGTATTTGTTGGTCGGTCGAGAGGCTATCTAACGATAGGCTAAGCTTGAGGCTTGCCAACGATTGTTCGATCTGGTCATGTAAATATTGGGCGATCTCGCGCTGGCGGTCTTCTTGCAGGCTCACCAAATGGGCGGCGAAGTGTTGCAAGCGCCGTTGTTCGTGGGCATGTTGGCGCGCTAGGCGAGCATGAATGGCCTGCAAGAGCTCGGCGTGCCGGAATGGCTTGGGCAGGTAATCATCCGCGCCGCGTGCCATGCCTTCGCGCACGTCATCCGGCGTGCCCAACGCCGTCAGGAAAATGAAAGGGATGGCGCTGGTTTCCGAGCGGCTACGTAATTCGGCCAGAATTTCGTACCCGTTGATATGAGGCAGCATAATATCGCAGATAATGAGGTCAGGGCTTTCGTTCAGCGCATACTCTAGCCCTTCGATACCATCTGTGGCGGCGATGACCGTATAGCCATTGCGTTCTAACACATGGCTGGTGCTGGCCACTAAGTCTTGATCATCATCAATGAGTACAATTGTGGTCATGATTCCAACAGACAATAATCAGACATCGACAACCACCCACACCCATGTAAGCGGTGTATGGTGTAGGTATTGTACCATGGACGGGGGGTAACTGAAGCCCCTAAGGCTTTTCCAAGTATTTAACTATGCCGCTTGCTTTTGTCGAAAAGGATACCGGCTTGATTTTACCCCCCTCTAGCTCCCCCCGAATTCGGGGGGAGAACTTACTCGTGCGCATAATAGCCCCTCCCTGAATTCGGGGAGGGGCTGGGGAGGGGTAATTATTTTTCTGGAAAAGCCTAAGGCCAACCCCCCCAGGGCGATTGCACCCATATTGATAGCCCGGAGTACAATAGGGCCATGAGTAAACGCTATCGCCTCTTGGCCTATACCGTGCAACTGAACGCCATGTTGCTGCTGCTGATGGGCTTGGCGCTCACCTGGCATACCCAACACGGCAGCGGCTACTATCTGCTGGGGTATATCCCCACCGCGCAACTTGCGCCGGGCATCTGGTGGCAGGGCAGCGATGGCCGTATCGATTTCTCGATCACGCCTTGGTGGTTGTTTTATGGCATCCCCGCTGGGGCGCTGGGCTTGGGGGTGCGCGCCGCGCTGGGCCTGGCCCTGGATACCGTTGACGCGCGCCAGCAGCGATGGGTGTTGGCGGGCTTGCTGGGCGCAATGCTCGTGGGCTTGGGCTGGTTCTACGTGGCCGAGTTCGAGGCCCTGGGGCTGGGCTATGCGCTGGGGGTCGTCACGACGCTGACGCTTATCGGCGGGCTGGGTGTAGAGGCCACGCTACCCGATATGCGCGAGGACGAGCGGCGTTTTTCCCACTTACCGCCCGACCATCCCGAGCGGGTGAAGTATGGCTTCACGCGGCAATGCCCCGCCTGCGCGGCCTACAACGACCCCGCCGCCAAATGGTGTTGGCATTGCGGGCTAGCGTTGCACATCGAGTAGCGCCAAACGCGCCCACAGCGGGCGATGATCCGACCCGGCGGAGGTATGCCACACGTCCGCCGCCAAGGCTCGAAACGCCGCGCTATACCACACATAATCAATGCGCATATTGAGTACGAACATCCCGCGCAGTTGAGGCAAGCCGGGGTGTGTCAAACCCAGGCCCCACCCGGCCTGCGCGAAGGCTTCATCCAGCAAAGCGTCAAATGCATGATATTGCGGGGTGCGGGGCGTGGTGTTGCAGTCGCACAAGACCAGCGTCGGCAACGTTTCGGCATCCAACAGGGTCAGCATGCGGTCGAAGGCGGCCTGGTTGGCGCCGTTGTCGTAGCGCAACAAGGGCGTAAAGCGCGGGCGATTGGGATGAAAGTTATAGACCGCGATTCGTTGCCCGTATATCAGCATCTCGGCGCGTAAATAGCGCGTCTGATATTTGCCATCCGGCAAGCGCACCTCATCCACGGGGGGCACCTCCACGCGCAAGATCGGAAAGCGGCTGAGCAAATGCAATTGCTCGTCTAGGCTGGGCTTGGCATAGGCCCGGTGCGGGTAGCGCGCGATCAATTCTGGCGCGCGGCGCAGGGCGTCCGGCGCTTCTTGCAGGGCGATGATGTCGGCATCCAGGGCCAGGATAACCTCCAGCACATCGGCGGGGTCGGTGAATTCGCGCTCGACGTTATACGTCGCGATGGTGAAGGTCTCGGCCTGCGGTGGCGCATCAATGTTCGGGGGCCACAAGAGCGGGCCGTACCACCATCCGAAGGCTAGCGCGCCCGGCATCCCCAACGCCGCCACAAGCCAGCGCCGCCCCAGCAACCCGGCGGGGATGGCCAGCGCGCCCGCTAGCGTCACCCAATGCGCGACATGGTTGGCTTGCGCCACCGCCGCCAGGCAATCCCCGCACAGCGCATGCAGCAGCAAATACGCATCAGACGCCAGCGCGACCGCCCCCGCCACGCCCCACAGCGTGACGCGCACACGGCCTAAAGATGGGCTTCTCACCCGCGATCCTAGCGCACTATCGGAGGTCATACCGCGAGATGCTCCCGGCAAAAAACGACTGTTTCGGTCAGGCGCGCGCGGATTTCTGCTAAGCCTTTATCAAAATGCAGCGCGCGCGGCGAGAGTTCGGTGCAGACCGTCCCCCTATAGCCAGAGGCCGCCACCGCGCGCAAAAATCCTGCCAGGTCGAGCGCGCCATCTTGCGGCAAGCGGTGCTCGATGCCGACGCCATAATTGCTCAGGTGAATGTTGACCACGCGCCCCTCGGCGGCTTCATAGGCGCGCAGCGGGTCTAGCCCGAAGGTGCCCCAGTGGGTGGTGTCCAGCGTCAAATAGTCATGGCTGAGGCTCCATTCGGCGATGGTGTTCCACAGGGTATTGTTCCAAGCGCGGCCAAAAGCATGAAACATGGGCATATTTTCTAGCGCGATGCGCACAGGGGTCGTCTTTTGCACAGCGGGCAGGGTGCGCTTGATCCACCCGCGTGTGATGGCGGTCGGATGCATCGCCGGAAAATGCCGCGCAAAACGCCCCGCGCGCAGCGTCCCACGCCCGATGATGCTGGGCAAATGCAGCACTTGCGTCTGCGCGCCGAGTTGCTCGGCCAGCGCGCGCGCCTGCTCAATGCGTTCGATTTGGCCCGCGCGCCAGCCCGGCAAGCGTGGACTAAAAGGTGTATGCACCACCAGCACGGGCAGGTTATATTGCGCGGACAGAGCTTGCACATAGTCCGGGTCGCGCGTGCAATAGCGCTCGTCCAGCATCAATTCAACCCCATCGAAGCCCGCTTCGGCAGCGACCTCAAACGCAAAAGCCAGGTCATGGGTATACAGTGATCCGGTTGAAAAGATTAGGGTGGTCATGCGGTTTCTTTCTATGTCGAGTTGTCAGGTTGTTTCGCTCCGTCCCCTATCCTACCCCGAAGTGACGCAACGCGGAGCCCTTTTTTAGACGCCGTTCACCTGACGGGGCTAGCGTTTCGGCGCGCGCCTCGCTAGACTGTCTCGCCATGAAACCTACACTTTCCGTTCGGACACTCTGGCCGCTGGCGGTCGCGCTGGCGCTATATGTCGCCTTGGCCCTGCCGAACTTGCATCTGCCGGGCTTGCACCATGACGAAGCGCAAGAGGCCGGCTTGCAAGGTATGCAACTCCTGACCGGGCAACCGCCGACCCTCTTTCGGGATGTGGCGCTGGTCGTGAACAATCGCGCGTTCCCGGTGATGGTGCAAGATTATATCGGCGCGGCGAATGCTTATTTCGCCTGGTTGGCCTTTGGGGTCGGCGGTGTGAGCGTCGAAAGCCTGCGCGCCATGACCGTCCTAACCGGGGCGTTGACGCTCATCTTAGGCTACGGGGCCGCGCGGGAACTCGGCGGCGCGCGCTTGGCGGCGATTTTCGTTTTGCTGCTGGCCGTCCAACCCGCGTTCATCTTCTGGACGCGCCAGGGCGTTTATGTCACCTCGTATACCATCACGCTTGCGTTTGGCGCGTTGTGGTTGCTGGCGCGCTGGTGGCGCGGCGGCCCGGCCTATCTGCTGAGCGCGGCGGCTTTTCTGATGGGCCTGGGGCTGTGGGGCAAACTCTTGTTCGTGTGGTTTATGGGCGGCGTCTTCCTGGGCTGGCTCGTGCTGAATGCGCCGCGTTTGCTGCGTTGGCTCCGCGCGCGGGATACCCTGCGCCCGGATGTCCCCACCCCGGCCTATACCATCCCGGTCGCGATGATCGCGGGCTTGCTGGGCCTGGCGCCGCTCATCTACTACAATGCCGAAAGCGGCGGCACCCTGGATAATATCTTCAATAATTTCGACCAGAGCTACTACGGCGTGGATAATCGCGACGTGGGCGCGAACTTGCGCGAGCGCGTGCGCCAAGCGCCGCTGGTCTTCGAGAGTGGCCACTTGCGCGAGCTTGGCGGCCAATTTCGCAATCCGCTAGCGCGGGCGTGGCTGCTGGGCGCGGGGTTGGTGACCCTGGGCGCGGCGCTGGCCACGCGCCAGAAACGCGGCGTACGACTGTTTGTCCTGATTTTATCCGGCGCGATGGTCGCGCAGAGCAGCTTTACGAGCACGGCGCTATGGTTTACGCATTTCGCGCTGATTGTGCCCTTTTTGGTGCTGCTGGGCGCGGTGGGGGCCGATGCCCTGCTCGACCTCTGGCCGCGCGGGCGCTATGTATTGGCCGCCGCCCTGAGCATTTTCATCGCCTACGAAGCTGTGACCGCGCTGCATTATCACCAGGCACTGCGCCAGACGGGCGGCATCGACACCCACACGGGCGCGATCTATGCCCTGCACGATGCCCTGGGCGATCTGCCGCCGGGGCATCCGGTCGCGGCCTTGGATTGGGGCATCAGCCCGGCGGTGACGATGCTCAGCGAGGGATGCATCACGCCCAACGAGGTATTCGGCTATACCTGGGCGCCCGATCCTGGTTTCGCGGGGCGGCTGGGGCCGTTCTTGGCGCTGGATGCTTCCGTATATGTGTTGCATGCCCCCGGCCAAGAGGTCTTCCCCCGGCGGGAGGCATTCCTGAGCGCGGCCCAGGCCGCCGGGCGGGATGACCTGACCCCGCAAGAAATCATTCGGGACGCGCGCGGCGTCCCGGTCTTCGAACTCTGGTCAGCGGGGCCGTTGTCGCGGGGTGTCGTCGCTGTCGCGTGCGACACGTGACGTGCCGCACGCGCAGCGGCGCAATATAGTCCAAGCATCTCTTCAGATAATTTTTGGCTACAGGACGAGGATTTTCTGGCAGTGTGGCGAGACGATCGTATTAGAGCACCGGGGCGATCGAACCCCAATCAGGCAATTGCTATATACAGTGAAAAGGGGCATCTTCGCCAAATCGCCTGTCGGATGCCCGCATGACTTATGGACAGTTCAAAACAAACACAAATGTTCTTTCTGCCAAAACCGAGGGCTTAAGCCCTCGGTTTTATACGGATTTGTTTTGCGTTCTCCATTAGCGATGGGGTAAGGGGCACTCCACCCACTGACCTTATTCTGAAGTTTATCTGTTGGATAACGGTTACTCAACAATGCAGAAACGCACCTCTTTACACTTTTTTCCCGCATTCACGCAAGGGGTACCAGTCCAGCAAGCCACAATTATAAAATATATTTTTCGTTACTCTTAAAGTAGGTTTAATGCCAAGCTGATAGCATTCTCAACCGTAGCAACATATACCCGAGGCTTCACATATTATCGTTCCGGGAATTCAATGACTATTTCGACCAAGCTACAAAAATACTGGAACCCCCGTCAACGCCGTGTGTTGCGCGAATATCTAACCGCCTATCTTTTCATTCTACCTGCTTCGCTCATCATCTTTGTATTCGGCCTTTTTCCCGTGGCCTTTGCGTTTTTCGTTAGTCTGCACGACTGGCGACGGTTTCCAGACGAATACCTGGGCATGGACAATTACGCCGAAGCGCTGGGCGGTTTTGGCTATGTATTGTTTGTGTGGATTGGCGTAGGCCTGCTGGTGTATGCTGGTGCTGTACTCTGGCCGTTTCTGCGTCGGACTATCTTGGCCAAGCAAACCGAAGGTGCTGCGCTGTTGCTGCCGGGTGTCGCGTGGGGTGTCGCGTGTGCGACCTTGATTCACTATATTTTTACTTTGCTGATCCGTGTGCTGGATGTGCCAAACCGTATGCCGCGCGGATTACAGCGCGACCGCTCGCTATTTATTGATGAATTCCTGAATAGTTTCACCTTTCCCGAAGTAATTGATGGTGGGAATGCCCTGCTGATGTCGCTTATTTTGGCGGGGCTCACGAGCTTGGTGTTGCTGCGGATTCGACATGCGGACATCATCGGCGATTTGTTGCGCGTGGCGGGGGCCACGTTGGCGATCATTGGTGGTGTGTGGTTGCTGTGGCTCACCTGGCAGGCCGGGGATGCAGCGGTGCAGGCCGCTCGCGAAGACGGCGAAAATCTGCCGATTTGGTCCTATATTGTCTTCATCAGTCTGGGGGCGTTGTTGCTGTGGTTGGCCTTCTGGTTGTGGCAGCGTGGCGTCCAGGCAGAGAGTGATCGGCGGTTTGTGTTGCTCGTCGCGGGTGCACTGGCGGCGGCAGTGGCCGGTTATATCCTCATTGCCGAATTGCCGCCTGCCTTGGCGGAAGCCGATGATGATCTTCTACAAGGTTTTTGGGTGACCGTGCTCTATGTACTGGGGACGGTGCCGTTTCAACTGGGCATTGGGCTGGGCTTGGCCTATTTGCTCTTTCATGTACGGCGCGGCAAAGCCGGTTTTCGGATCGTGTATTTTCTGCCCTATATTACACCTTTTGCGGCTACGGCCATTGTTTTCTCGACATTTTTCTCTCGGCGCGCCGATTCACCCATCAATCGGATTGTGGGGTTAGTCGGTATCGAGGAACAGAAGTGGCTCTCTGAACCCACGCCGATTAACGAACTCATCCTCGGGACGGATTTGCCGCAATTACTAGAAGGCCCCGGTCTGGCGCTCGTGGTCATCATGTTATCGTCAACCTGGACGTACATTGGCTATGATGTCGTGATCTTTATGGCCGGGTTGGGCAATATCCCCAACGAATATTACGAAGCCGCGCGCATTGATGGCGCTTCCGGGTGGCGGGTCTTCCGGCATATCACGTTGCCGTTGCTCTCGCCGACGACGTTTTTTCTGTCGCTCATCGCCATTATCGGCACTTTTCAAGCGTTTACGCAGATTTGGATGATGCGCCAACCCGCCGCCGATGATGCGGTGGATACCGTGGGCGTGTACTTGTTCGAAACCGTCAGCGCACGCACCGACCTGGGCTATGGCTCTGCGATGGCCTTTGTGCTGTTCGGTGCGATCCTGCTGCTAACTATTTTTCAGAATCGCGTTCTGGGCCGGAGGGTTTTCTATGGCTGATACGCACTCGTTAG
>DAOTVD010000098.1:0-3245 GCA_034437075.1 Anaerolineae bacterium | reverse complement strand
GCTGTTGTATACCGCGTTCGGGCGGCGCTTATATGCCGTCGGCAGTAGCCCCGAAGCCGCCGAAGTGGCCGGCATCCCGTCGCGGCGGGTGGTCACCCTGGCGTTTGTGCTCAGCGGCGCGCTCTCTGGCCTGGCGGGGTTCATGTACTTGGCGCGCTTCGGTAACCTGACCGTGGTGGCCGCGCAAGGGCTCGAACTTCAGGTTATCGCGGCAGCCGTCGTGGGCGGCGTGAACATTTTTGGCGGTACGGGGACGGTCTTCGGCGCGCTCATGGGCGCGGTGCTCATCGGCACGATTGAAGTCAGCCTCATCCGCATGCGCGTGAATCCGTTTTGGCAGGATGCCCTGCTGAGCGTGTTTATTTTGCTCTCGGTGGCCAGCGACGCTGTCATTTTGGATCGCATACGCAGTTTATGGTCGCGCATGCAATTACGCCGAACCGATACCCCGCCGGAGGATGTTGACATGCGAGATGTGAAGGAGGCCAGCGATGTCTCGTCCGCTTCGTGAGTGGAATTGGGGATGGGTAAAAAGCTGGGAAATGCTGCTTTTCGTCATCCTTTTGATTGTCATTTTCGTGAATACGCGGCTCTCGGAATTCTTCTTCGAACCGGGGAACCTGGCGAATGTGTTTCAATTGCGCATTGAAATGGCAATTGTGGCCATCATCATGACCTTCCTCATCATCAATGGCGAAATCGACCTATCGGTCGCGTCGGTGATGGGCCTGGCCGCGAGCCTGTTCGCCTATTTGTTTGAGTATGGTTGGAGCACCGAAGCCGCTATTCTAGCCGCCCTGGCCGCCGGGTTGGCGATCGGGTTTGTGAACGGCTTTTTCGTGGCTGTGCTGGGCTTGCCCTCGTTGGTGGTCACGCTGGCCGGGCTGATTGGCTTTCGCGGCGCGGCGCGCATCTTGCTAGAAGACCGCTCGGTGGGGAATTACCCGAGTTGGTTCACCGACATCGGCCAGCAGGGCTTCATCGGGCCTTTTCCAATCACGATTTTTATTTTCATTATCATTTTCGCAATCTTCGCGGTGGTGCTACACTACACGGCTTTTGGCCGGTACGTCTACATCATCGGTAATAACAAAGAAGCCGCCCAGTATGCTGGCGTCAAAGTGCGCCAGGTCAAGATGACCCTTTTCTTGCTTTCCGGGCTTATCGCGGCGTTTGCCGGGATACTTTACGCCTCGCGGCTGGGGACGGTGCGCGCAAATGCCGCGCAGGGCTTCGAACTCGATATTGTGGCGATGGTCTTGTTAGGCGGCGTCAGCATCTTTGGCGGCAAAGGCACGCTCTTGGGCGTGGGTTTGTCGTTGTTGGTGGTGCTGAACATGCGCAACGGGATGTCGCTGGACAATATTTCCGGCAATACACAAACCAGCATCATCGGCGTATTGCTCATCCTCTCGGTGCTGATCCCGAACTGGCTCCAGGACGCTCGGCGTTGGCTGTCGAGCCGGACGGGCGGCTCAAAAAAGACCCGACCACCCATCGAACAGGAGGTGCAACACAGTACATAACCGTTAGGTCACACCACCGTTTAAGTAAGTAAGGCATTTTAGAAACTTAGGAGAACCAAAAATGAAATTGTTCAAATTTGCGCTGATGTTCTTGCTCATCATGTTGTTGGCCGTTCCGTTGGCCGCCACCGCCCAAGATGATGGCGACGACGACGAAGACATGGATGAAGAAATGATGGATGCCATCATCGCCGAACCCGGCATGGATGTTGATATGGTGCTGCTGCCCAAATTCCTGGGTATCATCGTCTTTGACGAAGCCAACCAGGGCGCCGAAGAAGCCCACGCCGAACTAGAGAACGGCGGCGAACTGATCTACACCGGCCCCACGCCAGAAAACAGCATCCCTGGCCAAATCGAAATCATTGAATCGTCCACCACCCAGGGCGTGGGCGCTATCATGATCTCCGCCAACGACCTAGAGCAACTCGTGCCCAGCACCCAAGCCGCCATGGATGAAGGTATCACCGTCGTCACATGGGACTCGCCCGTGCTGCCGGAAGGCGAAATGCTGTTCGTGGCTCAGGTAGACTTTGACGAGACTGGCCGCGTGATGGCCGACATGGCCCTAGACATCATGGGCGAAGATGGCGGCCAATTCGCGATCCTCTCCGCCTCGCCGGATGCCTCCAACCAGAACGCCTGGATTGCCTCTATGGAAGCCGTGCTGGCCGAAGATGAACAGTACGCCAACCTAGAATTGGTCGATATCGTCTATGGTAACGACACCTCCGAAGACAGCTACAACGAAGCGCTCGGCTTGGTGGATACCTACCCCGACCTGGAACTGATCATGGCCCCGACCACGGTTGGTATTCAGGCCGCCGCGCGCGCCATGCTAGATGAAGGTCTGTGCGGCGAAGTGGCCGTCAGCGGCCTGGGCTTGCCCATCGAAATGCAAGAATACACCGAAGCTGGCTGCGCCCCGCAATTCGCGCTATGGAGCTTCGTTGACCTGGGCTACCTGACCTACTACGTCAGCTATCTGCTGGCCACGGGCCAGATGGAAGCTGAAGAAGGCGTGACCTTCGAAGCAGGCCGCATGGGCACCTACACCATCGAAGCCGACCCCACCCGCGAGGACGGGCTGCGCGTGCTGATGGGCCCCTTCTCCATCTATAGCGAAGATAATCTGGACGAATGGGCACAATAGCTCTGTCGTTCGACAGCATGTAGATTTCTCCAACATGAGCAGGCACTCCGGTGCCTGTTCGTGTTTTTGCCGAGGAACCCAAGCTATGAAGCTATAAAGAGGAACAGGAACGCATGACGCATCAAGCAGATTACGAACGGTTTGCCGAAAAATTAGCCCAAAAAAACATCGACATCGACGCGGTGAAAGCCAAGCTCAAAACCCAACACATCGAAACGCCCTCTTGGGGCTATGGCAATAGCGGCACGCGCTTTAAGGTCTTTCCCTGGCCCGGCGCGGCGCGCAATGTGCATGAGAAAATCGCGGACGCGGCCTACATCCACCAACTGAGCGGCATTGCGCCCTCGGTCGCGCTGCACATCCCATGGGATAAAACCGACGATTGGGAGGCGCTGAAACAATACGCCGGCGAACAAGGCGTGACCATCGGCGCCATTAACCCGAATGTCTTTCAGGATGACCAGTATAAGCTGGGCAGTATTTGCCACCCCGACCCCGGCGTGCGCGAGAATGCAATGGCGGCGTTGGTGGAATGCTGCGAGATTATGGCCAAAACGGGTAGCGAT
>DAOTVD010000097.1:0-6045 GCA_034437075.1 Anaerolineae bacterium | reverse complement strand
GTGGCGCCGCAACAACCCGCTCGCGCCCAGCCCAGCGAACTTGACCGGCGCCCCACCGAGGCCCCCGCCAAGGTGAAATATGAATGGCAAGCGCCCGACTTCGTGCAGCTATTGGAGCCAGGCAACGAACAAGACATCGACCAGTATTTCTTGCTGGAGCAAGCCCGCATCATTGAGGACACACTCAGCAGCTTCGGCGCGCCGGGTAAGGTCGTGGAGGTTAATTCGGGGCCAGTCATCACCCAATTTGGCGTCGAGCCGGATTACATCGAAAAACGCGGCGGACGCACCCGCGTCAAAGTCTCGGCCATTGCGGGGTTGGATAAAGACCTGGCGCTGGCCCTGGCCGCCAAAACGATCCGCATCGAGGCACCTGTGCCGGGCAAGGGCTTTGTGGGCATCGAAGTGCCCAACGCGGAATCCTCGCTCGTGAGCCTGCGCGATGTCATGGCGTCGGAGCAACATAGCCTTGTCGTGCGAAAATCCAAGCTCGCGATTGGGTTGGGCCAGAGCGTGGACGGTACCCCCGTTTCTGCTGACCTAACGACCATGCCCCATCTCTTGATCGCCGGTACCACGGGCTCGGGTAAATCTGTCTGTGTAAATGCCATCATCACCTGTTTGTTATTGCAAAACTCGCCGGACGAGTTGCAGTTCATCATGGTAGACCCCAAGCGCGTCGAATTGACGGGCTATAACGGCATTCCGCATCTGATTTCTAACGTGGTGGTGGACCTAGAGCGCATCATCGGCGTCTTGAAATGGGTGCAGCGCGAAATGGACGAGCGCTATAAGAAGCTGAACGAACGCACCGCGCGCAATATCGAAGACTACAACCGCAAATTGCGCGATGACGAGACCAAAATGCCTTATCTGGTGGTGGTGATCGACGAATTGGCCGACCTGATGATGCTAGCCCCAGACGAAACCGAGAAGCTCATCGCGCGCTTGGCGCAGATGGCACGTGCTACGGGCATCCATCTCATCATCAGCACCCAACGCCCTTCGGTGGATGTGGTGACGGGGCTCATCAAAGCCAACTTCCCGGCACGTATTGCCTTTGCGGTGGCCTCGGGTGTGGATAGCCGCGTGATCTTGGACGGCCCCGGCGCCGACCGCTTGCTGGGCCGGGGCGACATGCTCTACCAAGCGCCGGATGCTTCCGCCCCCTTGCGTATGCAGGGCGTATTCGTCAGCGACCCGGAAATCGAGCGCATCACACGCCACTGGAAGGAAGAAGCCATCGTCGCGAAAAAAGGTGGCAGCGCGCCAAGTCCATCCGCCTTGCCTAAGCCCCATGAATCTGCTCAGCCAGAGGCCACAATGCCCATGGCGCGCAGCGAACGCCACGACCCCGAGCGCCCACGCCCGGCGGCTTCCTCCGCCAGCCAGCAGAGCTTCTGGCAAGAAGTCGATGAACTGGCGGCCCAGCCCAGCGCCGAAGCTGGCGGGGATGAGGATGATGATATGTACGATGAAGCCGTGGAGGTCGTGCGTAGCCTGGATAAAGCGAGCATCTCCTTGCTACAGCGTCGCCTGCGGATTGGGTATACACGGGCAGCGCGGCTCATCGACCTGATGGAGGAGCGCGGCGTTATCGGGCCATCCGAAAGCGGCAGCAAACCCCGGCGCGTGTTGCTCAGTGATGACTAATTGCCCTTAATCGACCCTAAACGCGAACGCGGTGCCTCACCAGCACCGCGTTTTGATTGCCCCAACACAACACAGGAGGACTGGAACGATGAATCACCCACTTGTAGACAGCCTGAACCCCGCGCAGGCATCCGCCGTCACGACCACCGAAGGCCCGGTGTTGGTGTTGGCTGGGCCGGGCAGTGGCAAGACCCGCGTCCTGACCCATCGCCTGGCTTATCTGCAAGAAGCGCTGGCCGTGGAACCCTGGCGCTTGATGGCGGTTACCTTTACCAACAAAGCCGCCCGCGAGATGCGCGAGCGCATCGAGAAAATGGGGTATCCGGCAGAGGGCCTGAAGCTGGGGACGTTTCATGCCATTTGCGCCCAAATTTTGCGCATCCACGCCGAGCACACCCCCTATACCAACAGCTTCACCATTTACGATACTGCCGAACAGCGGACAATGATCCGTGAGATTCTGCTAGAACTCAACTACGACCCCAAACACTTCCACCCGATTCATGTCTTGGCCAAGATTTCCGCCGCCAAAAACAATCTGAACGACTTCAAAGATATGGCCTTGACCAATACTCCCTTGGACTTGGTGGTGGAGAAGGTATTCCCTATGTATAAAAAGGCCTTGCACAAGAATAATGCCCTAGACTTTGACGACCTCTTGCTCGAAACCGTCCGGCTATTTCAAAACACGCCCGATGTACTGGAAAAGTATCAGAACCAAGTGCAATACATCATGGTCGATGAATTCCAAGATACGAACATCGTGCAATATACACTGGTGCGCTTGCTGAGCACCAAATATCAGAATCTCTTTGTGGTGGGCGACCCCGACCAGAGTATTTATGCTTTTCGGGGCGCGGATTATCGCAACTTGAGGCGCATTCAAGCCGATTTTCCCGATTTGCAGGTTATCAAACTAGAGGAAAATTATCGCTCTCACCAATTGATTTTGGATGCGGCCCTAGCGGTTATCCGCCACGACCCCGACCATATTCCGCGTCAGTTATTCAGCAAACGCACGCGCGGCCCGCGCATCATGCTCATTGAAGTGGGGAATGGCCATATCGAGGCTCATATGATTGCCGACAAGATCAAGCAATTGCGCCTAGAAGAAGGCTATGGCCCGCGCGACTTTGCCATCATCTATCGCACCAATGCTCAATCTCGCCTCTTGGAGCGCGGCCTAAAGGATGCTGGTTTACCTTACGTTATCCTGAGTGGGCTTCGCTTTTACGAGCGCAAAGAGATCAAAGACCTGCTGAGCTACTTGTATGTAGTACACAACCCGAATGATGTCGCCCGTTTTCGGCGCATCATCAACACGCCCCGGCGCGGCCTGGGTAAAAAATCGGTCGATACCATCATCGAATGGGCCGAAAGCCGGGGCAATGGGCTATCCGATGCGTTGGCCGCCTTACACGCCAAAGAAACCCCCAGCCCTCTCGACGGGCGCGGCGCCGCCATGCTTGAGCACTTTGTCAACCAGCTATTCGCATGGATTGCGCTATGCGCTGATGGGGAACCCTTGATCGTGGTTTATGATCGCATCTTGGCAGACATTAACTACACATGGTATCTCAGCCAGAGCAGCAAAACGGAATCCGAATACGAAAACAAACTAGAAAATATCGCAGAACTACGGCACGAAATCATCGAGAATGCAGCAGGCACGCTAACGGACTATCTGGAGCAAGTCAGCCTCGTATCGGATGCTGATACCGATAGCCCGGATGATGAGGTGGTGCGGCTGATGACGCTGCATAGCGCAAAAGGGCTCGAATTTCCGGTGGTGTTTATGCCTGGGCTGGAAGATAACCTACTGCCCCATGCGCGCTCACATGACCGGGCCATTGATCTGGCAGAAGAACGGCGCTTGATGTACGTGGGCATAACCCGCGCCAAGGAACGCCTTATTTTATCTTACGCACACACACGCTATAATGTTAAAGGCAACGACAAGTTGGTTGACCCATCACGTTTTTTGCAGGATTTGCCCGCTAATCTGGTCGATCACCAATGGGCTGGGGAGGGCATCAATTATTCTCGCCCGGTGAACGCGCCCGCGTCCTTCCCCCGGCGTAACCCGCGCGAGATTTCCGTGCCGCCGTCGTTGCAAAATAGACGTTTTGAAACCCAAAAGCCTCGGTTGCGGGCGGGCGACATCGTGCATCATTCTAGATATGGCGCAGGCATCGTACAAGATGTCAAGGTATATGATGACGTCGAAGAAGTATCGGTGTTGTTTGAAAAAGACCAGCAAATCCGGCGGTTAGATGGCGCTTATCTCAAGAAAGCGAAATGATGCAAGAGACGCGGGGGGCCGCGTCTCTTAGCGCTTTAGTAGGTCGGCAAACTGGGGTCGATTTCTTCCGCCCAGGCGTTAATGCCCCCGGCCAGATTCACCACATCCGTATAGCCTTCGCCCAGCAACCAGCGCGTGACATCCGCGCTACGGCCCCCCGTGCGGCAATGCACGACCACGGGCACATCGTGCGGAATTTCGTTCAGGCGTTGGCGCACCACGTTTTTCGGGATCAGCGCGTGCGCGCCCATGACGCTGATTTCAGCCTCGTGAGGCTCGCGTACATCCAGCAAAAAGTAGGGCATTCCGGCCTCTTGGCGGGCTTTGAACTCGGCCACGCTAATTTCCGGCACAGGGGGTTTGGCCTGGTCGGCGCCATAGTGGCTATTGTCGTGGGCGGGCACGCCACAGAATTGCTCATAATCAATGAGTTCGGTCAGGGTCGGGTTCTCACCGCAGACTGGGCAGTTCGGGTTTTTGCGGACTTTGATCTCGTCCCAGGTCATATCCAGGGCATCATACAACAACATGCGCCCGACCATCGGCTTGCCAATGCCCATGATGAGCTTCAGCGCCTCGGTGGCTTGTAGCGTGCCGATGGTGCCTGGCAAAATGCCCAACACGCCGCCTTCGGCACAACTGGGCACTAACCCTGGCGGGGGTGGGTCGGGGAACATGCAGCGATAGCACGGGCCATCGGGATGACCAAAGACGCTCAGTTGCCCCTCAAAACGAAAGATGCTGCCATATACGTTCAGTTTGCCGAGCAAGACCGCCGCATCATTCACTAAATAGCGCGTCGGGAAGTTGTCGGTGCCGTCGATGATGATGTCGAAATCTTGCAGAATATCCAGCGCGTTATGGCTGGTGAACGGCACGTTATACTTGATGATTTTCAAATTCGGATTCAAATCCGCGAGCGTGTCCGCTGCCGAATCCAGCTTCGAGCGCCCGACATCTTTGGTGCCGTGGATGACCTGGCGCTGAAGATTCGTTTCATCCACGGTATCAAAATCCACAATGCCCAATGTGCCCACACCCGCCGCTGCCAGATACAACGCTGTGGGGCTACCCAGGCCGCCTGTGCCCACCAACAACACTTTGGCGGCTTTGATCTTCTGTTGGCCCAGCATGCCGACTTCTGGCATGATGAGGTGACGGCTATAGCGGCGGATTTCATCCTGCGTGAGGGTCACGTCCGCCGGATCGACAATGGTTTGAGGCGAAATAGCCATACTTTATGCTCCTTTGCTGACGGATAAAATTTGGGCGTGCAAGCGCTCTGCCGACACCACGCCATGATGCACTTCGCGCGGGCGGCCTTCGGTGTCCAGAATATAGGTGGTGGGCAGCGACATAACGCCCCACCGCTGCGCGGCGTCCGGGTCTTGCTGCACATCCACCTGGATGAACTGCACCCGTTCGGCCCCGATTTGATCCAGCGCACGTTGGATATTGGGCCGCTGCTGGAACTTACACGGCGCGCAATAGTCCGCCGTGAACAGCATCACGCCCGGTAACCCGGCGCGATAATTGGACAAAAGCGGGTCAGCCAGGCTGCGCGCGGCGGCGCGCCCAAGCGCAACCCGGCGCAAGAGATAATAGCCGCCCAACCCGAGCAACGCCAGCACGCCTGCCAGAACCAAGCGTTCGATCATGCACCGCTCTCCAAAGGCGCTTGGTCAAAGCCGGGCACCCCTAAACGATTGAGTTGGTAGTACATGAAGCACCCTGCGCAGAAGCCCAAAAATAAATTCAACGCGGCCAGAAAGACCACCAAGCCGGCCAAACCCCAGCCCAAGGCCGGAAGTCCCCCGCCCACGGCCAGGGCCGCCGCCGCGCTGACGATCCCCCCCAGCAGCATCGAAAAGCGGTGCGGCTCGGGGTTATCGGGCGTGCTGTGCGGCTTCACCAACCCGGCTGGCTTAAGGATATGCTGATACACCCGCACGAACAAACGCGCCGGGGGGAATGCCGCGCCGACGAGCATGACCACGGCGACGAAGGCTACTAGCGCGACGGCATCCAGCACGAACGCGAGCGATAAGAGCGCGATGATCAGCGCTTGATTGGTGCGCAAGGCACTATGA
>DAOTVD010000096.1:0-4834 GCA_034437075.1 Anaerolineae bacterium | reverse complement strand
TAACCGTTGAAGGGCGTGATGCGGGTGAAGTTGATCGACAAACCGTCAAAAAGTATGTTCGGGATACGGATCGGCAGCAGCGAGAAACTGACATTGCACTCGTTGATGAAGATGAAACACCCTTAGAGGAGATTACTTGGCAGCAAGAAGCACTGGATGCCTTGCTAGCAATGGATCCAGCAGCATTCGAACGACTCGTTCAACGCCTTCTACGTGAGTCAGGCTTCACTCAGGTCGAAGTAACGGGCAAGATCGGAGACGGTGGCATAGACGGAAAAGGGATCATGCGATTGGCAGGGCTGCTGAGCTTTCATGTTTACTTTCAATGCAAACGTTACCGTGGCACTGTTTCTGCGGGCCATGTCCGTGACTTTCGCGGTGCGATGGCAGGACGAGCTGACAAGGGTTTGCTTATCACAACAGGCAATTTCACCAAAGATGCTGTTAAGGAAGCCACCCGCGATGGCGCACAACCCATTGATTTGATTGACGGTGAAATGCTAGTCGAAAAGCTCAAAGAGCTTGAACTGGGCATCAAGACCGAAAAGGTTATCGTCGAACAAGAGAAAGTAACTGTGAAACCGGAGTGGTTTCATAGCATCTAACTTCATGCTGTTTAAGCGGAGAAGCCGAACTCACCATCGCTATAGCGTGTATAAACGCTACCCTTTCCCTTCCGGGATTGGGTCACTTGCCGCCTGGGCGTGTCCTCGCGTCGAATTTGGGGGACGCTGCGAATTCAGAGGGCTTTCCGCCGCGTTAGCCAGCTTTGCTAGTGCCGAATAACGCAGCCCACGACGGGTGATAGCATCGAAAGACAGCGCGCGGGGTTGCGGGCTGACCTTCGGGTGAGGATGGCGTCACCGTCGCCAGCCGACTGGGCTAGCCGGGGCGCCTGCCCGCAGAGGGGCAGGACTTCGCGTTTTGCACGCCCCGGCATCAGCCGGATGGGACGGGTCTGCTTTTGTTAAGGTGCTTATTACAACGCCCGCGTAACGTGCGCCAACAGGTCACCCGTCAAGGGATGCGCAGGAAGCCAATTTCGGCGGCTGATGAGCGTAGCGGCGCCAGCCAGGAGGCCGTTGAAATTGGCGGCCCTTGACGGATGACCGGCGCACGTTATCGTCAGGGCGTAATAAGCACCCCAAAAGCAGACCGTCCCCGCTGATGCCCCGTGGGGCGAAAACGATAAAATCCTGATCTCCAAAAATTTCACATTATTTCGTGTCAGAAAACCAAACAACCCCACCCCCTACCCCATGTGAAACTTTGCGAAACTTCGCCGCTTGGCAAGGTCGGCTTTCTCCGGCAGGATAGTTCGAAAGGAGTACGGGAATGAACGCAGTACAACCGACAGTCATCTGCGCGACCGGCGCACCCATGCTCGGCGACGCAATCCGCGCGTACCTCAAAGGCTTCTATGCGATCGTCACGGTCAGCCCGGGAGGCGGGCAAAATGGCCTCAAGGCGCTTGACCAGGCGCTGGCGGAACGTCGGGTTGATGTGGTCATCGTAGACGAGTCCTTCCCGCATGATCCCGTGCGCGTGGCCAATCGCGCCAAAGCGCATCAGCCCAAAGTCGGGCTGATCTACATCGCGCATGATCTCAATATTTTCAAGGTGCTGCGCTGCCTGGATGGGGGTTATGTCGCCTATCTCTACCTCGGCGATCCCCTGGCGGACTCCTTGAAGCAAGTCGCGGATAACGCCCGACGCGGTCAGCGCTACCTGAGTCCGACCATCAAGAGCCTACACGAGCGCTACACCATGTACCGAGGTCTGTTCATGAGCCTGCCGGAAGCGCTAGCCTTCACCTTCAAGCTGATGGGCGAAGGGCTGAGCGCACCCGATATTGTGCGACGAATCGGGCTCAAAATATCTTGAAACAAATCGTACACTTATTGCGACAAAAAACATTTGAGTTTAGTATTAGCGGTAACTTTTTAGCTACAGAAAGTATTCTGGATCATGTCAAACAGTAAAAATCGGTTGGGGTCAAAGGTTTTTTTAGGTTGTTGTGCTCTTACAATACTTCCAGTTATTGCGTGTTTTTTATTAGTTGGCGGAATCATAACTGCGACAGAGATCGGTTTAATTGATGACTTTGCCTCAACTGGTGCAGTAAGGTTTGATGAGACGCAAACACAAGAAGCTAACATATTTCTAACCGCAACAGAAATTACATGGACACCAGAACCAACAAGAACACCTTTCCCCACTGGCACACCCAGACCAACTGTAATTTTACAGGAGGAGGACATATTGGAGTCAATAAATAGAACTCTGAGTGCTGGCATACAAGTTGAAAGACAAGATAACTATTTCATTGCACAAGCAAATCACCGTAATGACGAGGGGTACATTGCTGAAGTCGTGGGAGAAATAACCGGTGCTGTAGTTTCTGGATATGAGCTTGAAAATCTAGTCGCTACAAAGCCAACTTTTGTACAGATTAATTTCGTTGATGGAAACTTTGTCGTCAGTAGAGTCATTTACAGATATCGAGATGCTGTAAGTTTCATAAATGGCGGGCTCACATTCAATCAATTTGTTAACAGCTGGACAGTCGAATAACATAACTTTTAGTATGAGATTGCGCTTTGTCATATCCAGTTCATAATCCCTCAAGCGAAGAAGTCCGTGATACGCGCATCAGCCCGCAAACCGTTCGAAGCATGTCGGAGGTGAACGCAGATGGACGCCCCTACCCCACAGGACAACCGCCAGGTGGTATACTCCGCCCCCACATCGGATTTGACGCTGGCCTTTGCGCGCCGGGTCTGCCGTGAGCTCGTGGGCGATCATCCGCCCCAGGCCACCATCGAAGGGTTGGCGACGCTCATCCAGATCACCGGCGACATTGAGGCGCGGCGTCGTAACCAACACGGAGGACAAGTTGACAATGTGCGCACGGCAGGATAGGCTTAAGGGCAATACAAACGCGAGAGCCGAGGTAAAGCCAATACCCCGGCACTCTGGTCGAGGCACCATGACGGTGGCGCAGCGACCCGTGACAGACTTTACGCGCTCGCGCGGGCTCCGTCAATCCAGAAAGGAGCAGAGGCTGTCATGACCGCTCACCCTACCCCGAAAGCCGAACCCCAGAACATCGCGCTGTGTTACGTGCGCCTTTCATATTCGAAAGGTGGAGAAGACGCTGTCAGCCCCGAGCGGCAACGCGCCAATATCCTGGCCAAATGCCGTGATTTGGGCTACACGCCCGAATGGTACGAAGATGTCGATGGTCATAAATCCGGTCGCGACATCAAGAACCGGCCTGGCTGGCAAGCACTCAGCAAACGTCTTGGTGATCCGGGAGTAGTGGCCTTGATTGGCAACGACCTGGCACGTTTTCATCGCAAAGGCTGGCGCGTCGGCGACCTCGTGGAGTTCGTCGAGCAGCATGATATTGCCCTCATCCTGGCGGCTCCCAACCGCGAGGTAGATACGTCTACCCCGATGGGCAAAATCTTTGTCTACCTGACCGCCATCTTCGATGAATTCTATGCCGAAGACATCTCGCATCGGGTCAAGGACAGCATCGTCCATCGTAAGTCTCAGGGCAAAACCGTGGGACGTCCCCCCTTTGGCACGGCCCGCGACTCATTCGGCTATCTTATGCCCAACAATGACGAGGGCGGCTGGTGGCTGATGGATGGCCATTTCGCGGCTGGCAAGCCGGATAACCCGCCCGATGACGAGGCCGTTTGGCGCACCTTCTACGAGAGCGCGAGTCACTGTCTGCGCTTGTTCGCCGAGGGCGACATTGGCGTCGAGCGTTTGTCGTATCGCCTCAACGATGACGGATACCCATTCCGAGATCGCAAAGGCAAGCCCCGCAAATGGTGTCGCGACGATGTACGGCGTGTCCTGGCCAATTGGCCCGAATACGGCGGTCTTGTGCTGGACGACAAAGCCAAGGATCGCCCCACCCATACCCGCGATGAGGTCGATGCTATGGTCCTCGATCCTGACCGCGCGGTCTTTCCCGTCGAGATGCTCAAGCGAGTCGGTTACGCCCGCAGCGCGCGCACCATGAAGCCCGCCGACAATGGCCGTAAGCGCAATGTCTTTCCCTATCCGCTGAGCAACATCACCCGCTGCGCCCATTGCGAACGCCTGGTCGCTGAACAAGATGACTTGCGTTTGCGCTCCGAATTGGGTGGGGCGGCTCGCAAGGGAGGCCGTGTCTATCGGCACAAGCCCGGCACCAACTGCGGCTGTGAGACCCGCTCGGTGCCCTGCGAGACGCTCGAAGACGATTTCGGCGTGCTCATCAAGGGGCTGACGGTCGATCAAGACGCCTTCGAGATCATGCTCCGCCTGGCCCGCGAGTCCGACCAACGCACGCTGGCCAACTCCCCCGGCAAACCCGAAGACATGGCGCAGATGCGTGAACGCAATATCAAGAAACTCAAGCGCAAGATCGCCAACACCAAGATGTTGTTTCGTGAAGATGAACTGAGCGAAGCCGAGTATCGCGCCCACATGGCCGAATATCGGTCGGAACTCGCCTACTGGGAAGCGTATACGACCGAGGAAGAAGAGGTCACGCTTCAGTTAAGCCTCTGCCTGGACGCCATCACCCGCGTTTCGGATGTGTGGGACATCGCCGAACCGGCTGAACGGCGCGCCATGGCACACAACCTATTCGAATACATCACGTTTAATCTGGATACGCAGCGCATCGTTGACTTCCGTCTGAAAGCATGGGCGAGTCGGTTCTTGGTGCTGCGGACTGCGTTGTATGATGGGGATGACCCGGAAAACAAAAATGCCTCCGCAAGTGGGAGGCGTAATATGCCCCATACGGGGCTTGAAACCCGGTTACGCT
>DAOTVD010000095.1:0-2393 GCA_034437075.1 Anaerolineae bacterium | reverse complement strand
TGGGGATGAAACGGTCGGTGATGTGGCGATTGTCTTCTCACCCGCCACAGATTATGTCTTTGTGATGTATATCTGGGAAGAAGACCTAGATAACGACAATCTGACGGAATTGGATAAGTGGGATTTAATTGATGAAGTCGCGCGCATCACGTACAATTATTTTAACGCAGCCGAGCCGCTGGAACAGCCGCGCGCGCCGGTGAATCCCCTGGGGGGGGCGGCCTGTGTGTTGCCGCTGACATCCGAAGAGATCAACCTGAACAATATCGACGCCAACCGCTTCGGCGAAGACGGTACGCCCGTCGATAACGCCTGTTATGACTGGCCGCTGTGCCGCCCCTTCGATAATTGGGGGAGCGGCGTCACGCCCTGAGCCACATCAAGAAACGAGGACACCATGCCCAAACGCCCTACGACCTACCACCGCCCGCAAGACCTCAGCGAGGCGTTGCGCTTGTTGCAAGCCCCAGATGCCGCGCCCCTGGGGGGCGGGACGTGCCTGCTAGCCAACGACATCGAGCCAGATGTGATCGTCGATTTGCAAGATTTACCCCTGCGCACGCTAGAAGACCACGCAGGTTGGTTGCATATCGGCGCGGGGCACACCTTGCGCGCGCTGGATGATGCGCTGGATGGCCCCCCGGCGGAGTTTCTGCGCGAGGCCATCCATTATGCCGGGCCGAACACCATCCGCAACGCGGCCACCCTGGGCGGGACGGTCGGCGCGCGCGCGCCCGAAAGCGAACTGCTCGCGGGCTTGCTGGCGCTGGATGCCGAGGTGATGCTGGTGGGCCAGGGCGGCGAAGCGTCGATACCTCTGGCGGATTATCTGCTGGCGGAGGATCGGCCCGTAGGGCTGGTGACGGCGTTGCGCGTCCGCTGGGCCGCCGGGGCGGGACGTTTGGCGCGGGTGGCGCGCACGCCGCAAGACGCGCCGATTGTTTCCGTGGTGGCCTGGTCATCTGGCGAGGGAGCCACGGCGGCGGCGGTGGGCATCGCGCCCGTGCCCGTGCGCCTGGCGGATGTACCGGCCCTGGATGAGGCGCATATCGGCGGCGCAGTGGAAAGCGCCAGCGCGGCGGTCACGCATCCCGGTGATTTTCGCGGCAGCGCGGATTATCGCCGCGCAATGGTCGGGGTGTTGCTGCGGCGCGTTTTAGAGGGCTTGCGCGTGTGACCGCCCCACCCGTAAATTAACAAGGGACTTGAGAGAGTACGTATAGATAGAAAGGAATAACCATGGCAGACGAAACGACACACGAAATCGCGCCGGGGGTGCTGCGCGAGACCCTGCGCGGGGGACACATCCTGGCGTTTACGGTCGCGACCGGGCAAAAACGCGCCCTGGATGCTTTCGCGCAAGAATCCATCCGCATTATCAGCAGCCTGCGCGAGGCCGAGCGTCAATTGCTGCTGCTGGATTTTGGCGGCGCGAAACTGACCGGGCACGCGGCCAAGCGCACGCAAGACGTTCTAGGTCAAATGCCCAAGGGCATCGCCGGACGGGCCGCGCTGGTGTTACCGGGGGGCGTCGCCGGGACGGCCATGCGCACCTTCGCGACCAAATTGATGGGCGGGCGCTTCCCGCATCTGACAGTCGGGTATTTCAAAGGGCGCGACCCCGCGCTGGCCTGGTTGGCGGAAGTGTTGAATTAATAGATAATTAGTACCTTAAAACTCTAAACAGGTTTTGACGGGTTGAACATTGTCTTATAATTGATTTATCTAGCGTCAATTAATGCAATGTGAAAGCGCGAGGCTATGATGTCGAGCACAGACCTAAAATGCATTCTAGCCGTGGAAGATGAGCCCTATTTACTCAGCGACTTGGCCGAGATGCTCGGTGCGGAAGGCTATGAGGTATGGACCGCGCCCAATGGACAACAAGCCCTCGCACTACTGGACGAACGCCTGCCGGATCTCATCCTGAGTGATATTCTGATGCCAGAGGTAGACGGGTTCGAGTTTTTGCAGCGCACCCGCGCCCACGCGGCTTGGCAACACATCCCCTTTATTGTGATCACAGCCCATGCTACGCGCACCTCGCGCGAACGGGCGTATGAATTGGGCGCGTCGGGCTACATTACCAAGCCGTTTCGATTTGCCGAACTGCTCGCCCTCATCGCCGATCATTTGCCGCGCGCCGATTAACTAATGGACAGTTCAAAACAAACACAAATGTTTTTTCTGCCAAAACCGAGGGCTTAAGCCCTCGGTTTTATACGGATTTGTTTTGCGTTCTCCATAACCCGCGTTGTGCGCCCGCGCCATCTCTTCCACCAGGCGGAAAGCTTCGTCTAGGTCTTCGGTCAGATGCACGTATAAGGCTTTTCCAAGTATTTAACTATGCCGCTTGCTTTTGTCGAAAAGGATACCGGCTTGATTTTACCCCC
>DAOTVD010000094.1:0-14477 GCA_034437075.1 Anaerolineae bacterium | reverse complement strand
CGGGGTAATTATTGTAGGGCGAGGCTGTGCTTGCATCCCGCTGGGTGGGGCCTCGCCCATGAAGCAACAAGGAGCTTAAGCCCCTTGTTAGCACATGCTGCATGGATCGCTGGATAGATACTCTTTGTGCAAAAGCCTAGTTCACGCGCTCTTGCACCAAAAACTCGATCACATCGCCTTCTTCGAAGTCGTTGAAGTGGGCCAGGCCCACGCCGCATTCAAAACCGCTGCGCACCTCGCGCACGTCTTCCTCGAAGCGTTTCAGGCTGCGCACGTTTTGTTCCTCCGCCACGATGCCATCTTTGCGCCGCACGCGCGCCTTGGCATTGCGCCGGATGGTGCCATCCAGCACATAACAGCCCGCAATGGTGCCAATTTTCGGGATGCGGAAGGTCGCGCGCACTTCGGCCCGGCCAATGACCACGCTTTCGTACACGGGCTCTAGCAAGCCGTGCAAGGCCAGTTCGACATCTTCGATCAGCTTGTAGATGATGTTGTATTGCCGGATTTCGACACCGTAATTTTCCGCCTGGCGCCGCGCCGCGTTGTCTATCAGGGTGTTGAAGGCGATGATAATCGCCCCGGCGGACTGGGCCAGGTTCACGTCCGTTTCGTTGACGTTGCCCACGTCGGATTGAATGACGCGCACTTTCGGCCCATCTTCGCTAATTTCGATACTATTGAGCGATTGCACCACGGGCTCTAGCGAGCCATCCACATCCACCTTCACGATCAGATTCAGTTCGGTGGCTTCGCCCGCCTGGAACTGCGCAAAGAGTTCTTCCAGCGTTTGGGCCGGGCCGGCGGCTTGCTGCGCCACGGCGGCGTCTTCGCGCTCGGACACCATGCGGCGCGCGTCTTTCATTTTATCCACTGTTTCGAACGGCTCGCCCGCCGTGGGCGTATCGTCCAGGCCCATTACACGAACAGGCTTGCTGGGCGGCGCTTCTTTCACACTGTTGTCGTTTTCGTCAAACATGGCTTTGATCTTGCCGTGCTGCTGGCCCGCGATCACAATATCGCCAGTGCGCAGGGTGCCGTTTTGCACCAATAGCGTAGCCATAGGCCCGCGCCCGCTCTCGTATTTGGCCTCTAGCACCACCCCGCGCGCGGCGCGTTTGGGGTTGGCTTTCACGTCATCCGACGACACGAGCAAAATCGCCTCTAGCAGGTCGTCAATGCCCGTGCCTTCTTTGGCCGAAACAGGCACCACGAGCGTATCCCCGCCCCATTCATCGGGCACGAGTTCGACATCCACGAGTTGTTGCTTCACGCGGTCGGGGTTGGCGTTGGGTCGGTCAATCTTGTTCAGGGCCACCACGATGGGAATATCGGCCACGCGAGCATGGTTCAGCGCTTCGCGCGTGGTGGGCATCACGCCATCGTCGGCAGCCACCACCAACACGGCGACATCCGCGCCCTGGGCCCCGCGCGCGCGCATGGCGGTAAACGCGGCATGGCCGGGCGTATCCAGAAAGGTGATTTTTTGGCCGTTGTGTTCGATCTGATAGGCGCCGATATGTTGGGTGATGCCCCCGGCTTCGCCTTCGGCGACATGCGTATGGCGGATGACATCCAGCAAGGAGGTCTTGCCGTGGTCTACGTGGCCCAAGATGGTCACGACGGGGGGCCGGGCGACCAGGTCTTCGATGGCTTCCTGGTCATATTGTTTACGCCAATCGGGGCGTCTTTCGAGCGCTTCTTCGCGGGCTTGCTCGGCTTCGATCTCACTTTGGGGGCGAGCTTCGAAGCCCATTTCGCCGATGACAATCGCGGCGGTGTCGTAGTCGATCTGCTGATTGATGGAGGCCATGATACCATTGCTGATGAGCAATTTCATGACTTCAATGGGGCTGGCGTCCATCAAATCGGCCAATTCGCGAACGGTGAGATAATCGGGTACTTCCAGAATTTGTTGTTGCTGCGGCATTGGCGTCCTCTTTATGTTGCTTATTGGTCAGTTCATGTCGCGATGTCCTCAGATGTCTCGTCGCGAGGGGCGGCAGCCTGCATGCGCGCCCGGTCATCTGCCGAGAGCGCGGTGCGCAACGCCTTCGCGAGGGCGTCTGTGTGAATCGCTTTGTGCCAGCATGCCGGGTCTGGGCATAGATAGGCCCCGCGCCCGGGTTGTTTGCCGCTGGGGTCTACCCGCACAGGGCCATCGGGCGAACGAACCAAGCGGGTAAGCTGGCGTTTATCCGCTGTGCGTCGGCATACGACGCAGGTTCGTAACGGGGTTTTACGCGAGCGGGCGGTCATGCCGCCCGTAGCCTAAAAGTAGTCTTCGTATTCATCAGGGATTTCCTCGTCATCACGTTTGCGACGACGACGGGCGACGACTTCGCCCATATCTTCATCGTAGATGAGTTGGCGGCGTTTATCTTTGCGCTCTTTGGTGCGCGCTTTCTTTTGGGTGCTCTTTTTGCGTTCGCGCACGATGAGGTCTTCCATTTCATCGTTGTCATCGGCAGTGTCGTAAAACTCGGCGTAGGCGTCGTCTTCGGCGCGCAAGGGGCGCTCTGCCGCATCGGCGGCGGGCTCATCGGAGGGGGCCGGGGCGACATCTATTTCGTCGTCCTCGTCCTCATCTTCGACATCCTCGACATCTTCGACAAGCTCGGCAGGTTCGGCAGGTTCGGCAACGGGCGCGGCGCTGGCCTCCACGATGGCTTCTAGCGCGAGCTCGGGCATTTCGGCCTCGGTGGCTTCTTCTAGCACGGGCGCTTCGGCTTCGGCGGCAGCTTCTTCGTACACATCCGGGATCACCAGGCTATCGAGCGCGTCGCGGATGGCTTCTAGGGCATCTTGCCCGGCGCCGCCCAATTGTAGCGCGCGCTGCAAGCCTTCTTCATCGGCCATGAAGCGCACCCACAATTCGCCGACATTCTCCATACGGTCTACCACACGCATGATGTCGCGTTCCAGTTCGAGCTCCTCCAAGGGCATCTCGAAGGCGGCATCCGGCACCAGAGGGCGCACAGTTTCGATCATCATGCGCCGTTCTTCGCGGTTTTCATGCCGTTCTTCGTGTAGCATGCCTTCGGCCAACGATACGAACTCTTTGATGGTGTTGTATTCCTCGGGCGTCACGACGCGGTTTTCGGCCTTTTTCTCCAAAATACGGAAGGCTTCGGCCAGTAATTCGTCGTGGGTGTCTATCAGATAGCTCAAGGGCGGGTCGTCGATGCGATCCATGGCCTCTTGGGCCGCTTCCATCAGGCTCTTGATGTCGATGCGCCAACCCGTGAGCTTAGCCGCTAGGCGGGCGTTTTGGCCTTCTTTGCCGATGGCCAACGACAGTTGGTCAGACGGGACGATCACAGTCGCGGTGCGGGTGCCTTCTAGGTCTTCTTCCAAGAAGACGTTCGACACGCGCGCCGGCGAGAGCGCCCGCGCAATGAAACGCGCCGGGTCGGGGTCCCATTCGATGATGTCGATCTTCTCATCGTTCAATTCTTTGACGATGTTCTGAATACGCATCCCGCGCATCCCCACGCACGCGCCCACCGCGTCGATGCCCTCTTGCAAGGGGGCCACGGCTACCTTAGAGCGAAAACCCGCTTCGCGCGCGATGCTCATCACCTCAATTTGCCCGTTGTAGATTTCGGGCACTTCGTATTCGAGCAAGCGGCGCAGCATGTTCTTATGGTTGCGCGAGACGATAATCTGCGGCCCGCGATTGCTGCGCTTCACCTCGGCGATATACACGCGCACTTTTTCATGCGGGCGATAGCGCTCGGTGGGCGTGCGATGTTGGGAGGGCATCAGGGCCTCGGCGCGGCCTAGGTCGAAGGTAATCGCGCTATGGCTGACGCTCTGCACCGTACCGATGGTTAGCTCGCCTTCGCGCTCGATGTACTCGTTGTAGAGCGTGTCGCGCTCGGCTTCGCGGATATGTTGCAAGATCACTTGCTTGGCTGTTTGCGCGGCAATGCGCCCAAATGATTTACTCAGGGTCTTGACGGGCACCATCACCATATCGCCGAGCTGGGCTGTGGGTTCGGTTTCGCGCGCTTCGTCCAGCGCGACTTCGGTGTGGTCGTTCATGACATCATCGACAACTTCTTTTTCGACGATGAGCAACGGTTGGCCGTTTTCGTCAATGTCCGCTTCGATCCGCTGGGTATCAAGCACCCGCGCATCCCGCCGGTACGCCGAGACAAGCGCTTGCCGCAAGGCATCTAAGACCATTTCGTGCGGTAAGGCGCGCGATTCGACAATCTCATTGAAGGCTAACGCGAAGTCACTTTTCATACGTGCATTGTACTCTGTTATATAACGAAAAAAGTGGTCATCGCCACTTCTCATCGTTACTTCTGCTTTCAGTAGGATTATAGCATGGGGCTTGCCCCCGAGCAAGATAGTGTTATGCAGGTATCCAGGGCGATTGCATCAGACTCGGCCTTGACGCCGATGGAGGGGGCCTTGGATGCAATTGCCGCGTTTGGCACCGCGCGCCCCTAGCCCTAAAATGACTAAGGCTTTTCCAAGTATTTAACTATGCCGCTTGCTTTTGTCGAAAAGGATACCGGCTTGATTTTACCCCCCTCTAGCTCCCCCCGAATTCGGGGGGAGAACTTACTCGTGCGCATAATAGCCCCTCCCTGAATTCGGGGAGGGGCTGGGGAGGGGTAATTATTTTTCTGGAAAAGCCTAAGGCATACTTCATATCCGAATGAAATATACGAACGAACGGAAACGCCCCATGGGCCAGCAAACCTGCCTAAACTGTGGTTACACCACCCTGTACTATCAGCATTGCAAAATCCGCTGCGAGAATTGCGGCTTTATGCTCGATTGCAGCGATTTAGACATCGGCGGCGAGGTGCAACGCGCGCAACAGGCCCGCGCGCGCGCCGAAAGACCGCAACCCACCACCCCTTCTAGGCGTAAGAACAATTAACTGAACTAAGGACGGACGAAAAACCATGCCCCTACGGCGATTCGGATGTTGGATACTGGTCGGTGTTATGCTTTTGGGCGCGGGCCTGATAGCTTTGCCCTTTGGGCTGCGCGCGTATACGACCTCGCGCTATGGCGCGCAGATTTATAGCCTGGATAATGTCCCTGAAGGGCGGGTGGCGGTGGTGTTTGGCGCGCGCGTGCTCTCCAACGGGCGCCTGAGCACCATGTTGTATGATCGGGTCGCTACGGCTGTCGATTTATACCACGCGGGCAAGGTGGATGCGCTGCTGATGACGGGCGATAATCGCGACCCCAGCTACGACGAACCCGGCGCGATGCGGCGCTATGCCATCAGCCAGGGCGTCCCGCCCGAGGCCATCCTGACGGATGCGTACGGCCTGCGCACCTATGATAGTTGCTACCGCGCGCGCGAGGTCTTCGGGCTAGAGGCGGCCACGTTGGTGACGCAAGAATTCCACTTGCATCGGGCGCTGTTGCTGTGCAATGAATTGGGCGTGGCGGCAATCGGCGTGGCGGCGGATTACCAACGCCCGAACGGCTATTCAGAGCGCGCCATGCGCTGGCAGAATTGGCGCGAGGTCGGCGCGACCCTGGTGGCCTACACCGACCTCTTGCGGCGCCGGAACCCCACCGTCAGCACATCGGCGACGGTTGCGGCTCCCGCGCGGGATTAATCCGTGCCGGCGGCGGCGCGGTTGCCCAGGGCGGGCGCGTCTTCTTGAATATCGGCTTCCAGATTTTGCAGAGTGGTTTCATCCGCTTGCAATTGGCGGAAGCGCCACCAGATGCTAGCCACCAGGCCACCCAGCAGGATGAATGCGGCACTATATCCATAGATCATAAAGTCGAGTGTTTCGGGCATGGTGATTTATCCTTTGTGGGCTATAGACTGGCGAGCACTTCGGCTTTACGCGCTTGTACCTGGTCGGAGCGTTCTTCCAGGCGAATGCGGTACCACACCAGCGTAATGGCAATAATGAGATAAGCGAAAATATTAAAAAACAGCGTATCGGCAATGCGGCCCGAAACGTTGAAGCTACCCACGGCGGCATCTTCCGAGGCGCTCGGCCCCATCACGACCGGGTGAATGACATCCGGGCGTAGGCGGATAATGACCGTGGTCAGGATGACGCCCCCAAAGGCCAAAATCGCATAGACAGCGGCAAAACGGCGCCGTTGTTGCACATCGTCGAAGGCGGCGCGCAAGAACAGATAGGCCGCGTAGGTCAGCCACATAATAGCGATGGTCGTTAGGCGCGGGTCCCACGTCCAGTAAGCGCCCCAGATGGGCTTGGCCCAGAACATACCCGTAACGGTGGTGATCGCCGAAAGTACCAAGCCGATTTCGATGCTGGCATGGCTAAGGTGATCCCATTTGGCGTTTTGGGTACGCAGGTAGGCAATGCCCCCCACGAGCGCGGCCAAGAACAACACAAAGGCACCCGCGAAGCTGCCCAGGTGAATATAGAAGATGCGCTGTACCTCGCCCATGGTTTGTTCGGGGCCAGGATACAAGAAGGTCATCAGAGTGGCGAGTATAAAAAGAGTGAGGCTGGCGTAGGTCATCCAGCGAAGGACTTGAGCGCGTGGTGCGAGAGCTTGCATGGTGTCAACATCCTTATCATGCTATGTAAAGTGTCTATAGTATAGAAAATCTGCGCGCGTGCGGGGAAAAAAACTGACAAACCTCATGCCACAGACATGCCAACCCGCGCGCCTATATCCGCATATAATGATATAAATGCCTTTGTAGGATGACGCCTCGGAGATCACAACATGCAAACCGTCAATCAAGAAAAAACCGTTAAACTTTTTGCCATGCTGCGCGACAAGGTCGGCGCCAAAGAAATCACCATCGATTTCATCCCCGGCCAAACCGTACGCGACGTGTTGACGACTATCAGCCGCACGTATCCTGTTTTGGGCGAAGAAATCATAGGGGCGGACGGCGAACTGACCGGCCTGGTGCATGTGCTGGTGGGGGGCCGCAACATCATGTGGCTAGAAGGGCTGGATACGGTCATCCAAGCAGAAAATAGCTTGGTGCTGTTACCCCCCGCAGCGGGCGGCTAAGGGTATCTGCGCCCTTTCGTCCTCGGGGTATCCTTGCTAAGATTCTGGGCTGCTATGTGCCTACGGATGCAGGAGGATAACCCCCACAATGTTCGCACGGCTCTCGGCCTATTGGCGCCAGGATCGCCCGCATTATATCACCCTGATGAGCCTGATACTGTTGGGTATCGGGCTACGCCTGGCGTACATCACGCGCGGGATGCGCTCTGATGAGGCCGATACATTCATCCAATTCGCTTCGGCGCCGCTGGACGAAGCCCTCACGAGTTATACCATCCCGAACAACCATCTGCTGAACACGTTCTTTATCCATCTGGTGTATCACGCGCTGGGCAACGAACCGTGGGTTGTGCGCTTGCCCGCCCTGCTAGCCGGGATCGTGGTCTTGCCTGCTGTGTATCTCGTGGCGCGGCGCTTGTACGACCGCCACGTCGCGCTGTTGACGCTGGGCCTGACGGCCACATCTGCCGCCATGATCGAATTTTCGGTCAACGCGCGGGGCTATAGTCTGCTGGCCCTGGCGACGTTGGCGCTGCTGGGCCTGGCGCATCAGTTGCAACGCGCGCCGCGCTTGGCGCTGTGGGCAGCCTTCGCGGTGGTGGCCGCGTTGGGCTTCTACACTGTGCCCACGATGCTCTATCCCATGGGCCTGGTGGGGCTGTACTTAATGATCGGCATTGGCGTGCACCAGGCCGGCGCGGCGCGCTGGCGCGTGTGGGGGCAGGCGGTGGGCGCGCTGGTCGCCGGGGCCGCGCTGACGGTGCTGCTCTACATTCCGGTGATCGTCGTTTCGGGCTGGGATTCGCTAACGGGCAATCAGTTCGTCCAGCCGCATAGCTGGTCCGGCTTTTTGTGGCGCTTCGAAGCCTGGCCAGTCGCGTTTCAGGATTTCGTCATGTGGCAATTTCCGCAGCCGCTCATCTGGCTGATGTGGGCGGCGTTTTGGATGGGGCTCATCGCGCATCGGGGGCTAGCGGGGGATTGGGTGCTGTGGCCGCTGCTGGGGGCCGCGTGGACGGTGGTGCTGGTGATCATCCACCGGAACATCCCGCCCACACGCACCTGGACGGCCTACGCCCCCCTGTTTTATATGGTCGTGGCGGCGGGCGCGGTGTATGTCTTGCGCAGTTGGCCGACTTTGCCGCATATCCGGCGGCGGCGCTTGCGCCTGGCCAGCCTGGGCAGCGCGGTGGTGCTGGCACTCATCATCATAAGCGCCAACACGGTCAACGAGTCCGAGCAGACAGGCAAAGCCGCCCTAGCCGAAGATGCCGCGCTCCTCTTGCGCGATCATTATCTACAGCCCGGCGACCGGATTCTGGCACCCTTGCGCACGGGCGCGCCCTTGCAATATTACCTGGACTACCACCAGGCGCCGCGCGTGTACGACATGCGCACAGAATGGGATGATGACCCCTTCTTCATCGCAGATATACAGCGCTTCGACGGGGATATCTACGTTTTCGCGGAGCCGTATGATACCGTGGACGACTTGTTCAAGATATTTTTTAACTTGCAGCGTCCGACCACCCCGGTACGTTTGGAATTACTGCACGATTTTGGCTCGAACCGACTGTACCGGCTGAGCATCGCCCCGGCAGGGTATGAAATCGCGCGTCAGGGCGCGGTGTCATCCGGGGCGACGATGGTCGTGCGTGGGGTCACGTCATCCACAGAGCCATCAGGTTGATCGTTGCCCAGGGCCGCCACGGCCACGAAAACCACGATCACAACCACAGTCACGACCGAGGCGATGAGAAACAGTTGGTTATTGTTGGCGGGTGAGGTTTCCTGCGTCATGGTTTGGCTTCTTCCTTGCTTTACAAAATTTATATTTGCTTCGCTTTGCCTTGTATTGTAGCGCGCTCAGCGGGCCTTTGCCCAGTCCACCTCAAGAGCGGTTGCGCAGCCAGCCCAACACACGCGGTATGATGTTTTCGTACACCGTGTGCAGCGCCGCATGGGGGATGTAGTCCCACGCGCCCACGCCGCGCACCACCCGCCCGCCAAAACCATCCTTAAAGCGATACACGCCCCACATCGGGTCAGCGGGCGCGAAGTCATCCGGCGCGCCCCACCAATCATAGCGCGTGTAGCCCGCCGATTTCGCCCAGCGCAGCGCGGCCCATTGCAGCGCGTAATTGGGCTGGGCCTCGCGCCCATCTTCGCCAGACATGCCGTAAAAGTACCACACCGTCGGCGGCAGATGCAGCAAGACCACCCCGGCAATCGCGCGCCCTTCCCATTCGGCTAGCAGCGCATGGGCATAACCAGCCTGCGCGAAACGCTGCCATAAGGCGCGATAATAATCCAGGGGGCGGATGATGAATCCTTGCCGCGCGCTGGTTTCGCCATAGAGGGCATATAGTGTGTCTAAATCCGTGCCAGTCAAATCAGCCGGGCGGATGACCACCCCGGCTTTGTCCGCCTTGCGGATTTTGCGGCGGGTGCTCTGGTTCATGGCCGCTAGCAAATCGTCTTCGGTGGGCGTTAGGTCATGCACGAGCGTATTACGGAATTGCACCTGCGAGGCCGAAAAACGCCACCCACGTGCCTCTAAGGTCTGCTCCAACATGAGGCCGGGCGCATGGGGCTGGTCGGGGCGGTCGGGGTCGGCTTGGGCAGGTAAGCCAAAGGCGCGCGGCAGATCGGGGTCGATTTTCAGCCAAACGACATGGCGCCGCCGGGCCAGCCCTTCCAGGTGAGCGAGCACGGCGCGCAGGGTGTCCGCGTTGGTGTAATCCAGGGCTGGGCCACGGGGGGCGTACATCACACGCAGGGGGCCAACGCGCCGGGTCAGCACGCCCGCGACGGCCTGCACGGTGCCATCGGGCGCCGCATAAGCAAAGTGCTCGGGGTGCCAGCCCGTGGTCGTAGCTTTGTGTTCGCCCCAGGGCCAGCTTTGCAGGATGTGCGCGTGGGGCAAACCCTGAAGATAGGCGTTCCAGGCGGCGGCATCGGTGATAAGCTGGGGCGTGAGGGTCATTTTGGGATATTTTGGGATAATCTTGGGATATGAGAAACAGGTTAACGATACCCGAAAAGCAGGCCAGGATCAATGGGCCGTTGGCGCGGTGTAGCGCTGTTCTGCTGGCTGGGCTATGATACGCTAAAGACCATCTGAACAACACACGAGGGATATGATATGCCGCGTCAAAGCCCCGAAGAAGCCGCAGTGATGCATGAAGCTGTCGATCTCATTAAATCTGGCGACGATGACAAAAAACGCCAAGCGGTGGATATGCTCATCGAGATTGTGTCCGAAAACGACAAAATCGCCGGTGCCTGGTGGTTGCTGGCGAATGCCTGCTATGGCATCCTGCCCCAAGATAGCTTGATCGCGACAGAGAATTTGCTGGAACTTAACCCAGAGCACGAAGGCGGCCAGCGCTTGCACCAGCGCTTGCGCGCCGCAGGCGTCACCCCGCCCGAAGAAGGGTAACACAAACGGGCGCGCCCTGGTAAGAGCACGCCCGCTGGGCGTAAAAATCTCGGGTTAAACGCGGGGGCTAATCCAGAATGCCCACAGCGCGCAAATTGTCGTCAGAAACGATGCCGTTTTCCCAACCACGGAAGGCATAGTATTCTTCCAACATGGGTTCCAGTTCGCAAACGTGGCCCAAGCTGGCTTCAGCTTTGCTGGGTTCTTCCAAGAAGCGGGTGGGGATGGTATCGTTGGCGGGGGTGTCGCCCGCGAGTTGGTTGTAGTAGCGTTCTAGCGTGTAGATGCGCGCGCCAGCGGCCAGCACATCTTCAGCGGTGAATTCGCGGCCCGTCATCGCGGCGTACATCGCGGCGTATTCGTTGGGGCTTTGCGCGAAGGCAGAGAACTTGCAGAGGTCCAGGCTATCGCTAAAGGCGTGGATATTCTGGAAGATGCCGATCAGTTCGCCTTTGCCTTCGTAGGCCAGCGGATCCGTCACAGGCTCGATAACGCCCAGTTCGGAAGCGGTCGCGTAAGCGCGCAGGTGGCAGCCACCACGGTTGGAGGTCGCGTAGCCGATGCCCATGCCTTTTTGGCCGCGCGGGTCATACGCGGGGATGGATTGGCCACGGACGGCCATAGCAACTTCGGGGTGCCCAAAGGCTTTGGCCAGGCCCAAAACGCCTTCGGCCAGCTTATCGCCAATGCCTTCGCGGCGGACGGTCAGCTCAACCAGTTGGGTCATCAGTTCAGCGTCGCCCCATTCCAAGGTGACATCGTCGTTCCAACCATGCTGGCAGATTTCCATATACGTAGCTAGGACGTTGCCCATTTCGATGGTGTCCACGCCGAAATCGTTACATTGATAGACCATGAAGCCGATAGCATTGGCGTCTTTGTTGCCACTGTTGGCGCCGAAGGCCCACGCGGTTTCGTATTCCACACTTTCGGTGCGGACGGTCAGACCACGGAAGGTCACTTCGACTTCCTTTTTACAGGCAACCGGGCACGCATGGCAGGTGGGCTCACCAACCAGCAAGAACTCGCGGAAGTGTTCGCCGCCAATCTGGTCGGCATAATCGACGCCGATATCCTGGCTATTGTGCGCGGGCAACGAGCCATTGGCGTTGATGGCGTTCATGAGCATGTTGGTGCCATAGACGCTCAGGCCGCCTTTCTTGGGCGAGGTGATGTTGCTCTCGTCCATGATGTTGGCCAGGGCGGCTTTATTGGCGGCTTTGAAGCCTTCGGCGTCCACGGGTTGCGGGAAGTTCTTCTTGGCTTTAATGACGAGGGCTTTGAGCTTCTTCGCGCCGCCCACGGCACCGGTGCCACCACGCCCCGAGGCGCGCGCATCTTCGTTCATCCAGGCCGCGAATTTCACCAGGTTTTCGCCGGCTTCGCCGATGGTGATCACGGTCAGGTCTTTTTCGCCGTACTGTTCTTGGAAATAAGCCACGGTATCGAGGACGTTTTTGCCCCATACGGGCGTCGCGTCGCGGAGTTCCACTGTGCCATCTTCAATGTAGGCATACACGGGGGTTTCGGAAGCACCCTCGAAAATCAGGCCATCAAAACCAGACCAGCGCAAGCGCGCAGCAGCCCAACCACCCTGGTGACTGTCGGTCACGGTGTTGGTCAGCGGGCTTTTGGTCACCACGGCCAAACGACCGCTCATGTTCGCTTTAGAGCCAGTCAGCGGGCCGTTGAAGAAGGTCAGTTTATTTTCGGGGCTCAGCGGGTCTACGGTCGGGTCGCCATCCAGCAGATAACGAACACCTAAGCCACGGGCGCCAATATATTTAAGTTTGTAGTCCTCTGGGATCGCTTCGTAAGAAATTTCCCCCGAGGTGAGGTTAATGCGTGCAACGTTGTCTGCGTAGCCACCTAAGGTCATTTTTCCCTCCATTGGTGTGGACTTTAATACAGGTAAACTTTAATGTTATGCTCATGCTATAACGAAGTTTTGCCTATTTCATTTGGGAATAGGGCTTGGTACCCCCAAAAGGTGACAAAAATCATTGGACTCTTGTGACAAAGTTGCGTTAAATTGAAGATGAAAGTAGGATGAATACAAGATAAGATTGGTATCCCATTATGCGTAGTATTTCACCGGATGAAGTGATCCTCGGATTATTGGCCAAATCGCCCAGCCATGGCTACGACTTACTGAGCCATTTTCGCCAGCCCGAACGCCTGGGCCACGTCTGGCGCCTGAGCACCAGCCAGCTTTACACCATCTTGCGCCGCCTGGAAAACAACGAAGACATCGAAGGGGTCGAAGTCTTTAGCGACGACGCCCCCCCGCGCACCGATTACTGGACGACCGAACAAGGCCACGCGCGTTTTATGGCCTGGCTCAACGCGCCGGAGCCTTCCGCCAGTACGCGCCACATCCGCACGGCGTTTATCAGCCGCCTGTACCTGGCCTACGAGCTACGCTTGCCCGTCGGCCCGATTATCGACGCGCAAATCGGCGCCTGCCGGGCGCGCCTAGAAGGGCTGCAAGAGAAACACGACGCGCTACCGCCGGGCGCGGGGCGTCTCTCCATGAGTTTGGTGATCTCCGAAATGAATTCCATGTTGGCCTGGCTCGGCCAGTGCACCGCCGCATGGCCCGCCCCCACAGGGGATGAATCCACTTTGATGGGCTAGGTGGGCTGGGCATGGTATATATGAACGGTAAACCCAATCGAAAGTATCGCCTAACCCGCGCGTAAAATTATTTTATATTGCGATCAAGGAAAATATCATGACCGCCAAAACGCAATTTTTCACCCTTAAACCCGTGGCCGAAGCGCTCGATGAAGTGCGCGAGGCCGCCCAACCATCACCGCGCCCCGAAACGCTCGCCACTGCCGCTGCCTTGGGCCGGGTGCTGGCCACCGCGCCGCGCGCGCCGCACGACCTGCCCAGCTTCACGCGCAGCAGCATGGACGGCTACGCCGTGCGTGCGGCGGATACCTTCGGCGCGTCGGGCAGTTTGCCCGCTTACCTGACCGTGGTCGGCAGTATTCAGATGGGCCAGGCGGCGACCTGCGAAGTCGGCCCCGGCCAGGCGGCGGAAATCCATACCGGGGCGATGCTGCCCCCCGGCGCGGATGCCGTCGTGATGATCGAAAAGACGCAGCCGCTTAACGCACGCGAGATCGAAGTGCTCGGCCCGGTCGCACCCGGTGAGAATCTGGTGCAGGTGGGCGAAGATGTCGCCCAAGGCGCGGAAGTCCTGCCTGCGGGGTGGCGTTTGCGCCCGCCAGACATCGGCGGCTTGCTGGCCGTGGGCATCACGCAGATTCAAGTCGTCGCGCCGCCGCGCGTGGCGATCTTGGGCAGCGGGGATGAAATCGTCCCGCCGGAGCACACGCCCGCGCCGGGGCAAATCCGCGACATTAACTCGTATACGCTGGCGGCGCTGTGTGCCGCGCATGGCGCCGAGCCGCTGACCCTGGGCATTGCGCCGGACGACGCCGACGCGCTGTATACCCTGGCCCAGCAAGCCCACGCCCAAGCCGACATCGTGGTGCTAACGGCGGGGTCATCCGTCAGCGCGCGCGACCTAACCGCCGAGACGATCAATAAATTGGGCGCGCCGGGCGTATTGCAACACGGCTTGGCCGTCAAACCCGGTAAGCCAACGCTCTTGGCCGTGTGCGGGGGCAAGCCCGTGGTCGGGCTACCGGGCAATCCCGTCTCGGCCTATGCGGTGGCGCGGCAAGTGCTCGTCCCGCTGATTCAACATTGGCTGGGGACGCAGCCGGGCTACGCCGCGCAGGTCAGCGCGCGCCTAACGGCCAATGTCGCCAGCACGACGGGCCGCGTGGATACCGTGCCCGTGCGCTTGCATGAATCCGAAGACGGGCGGCTTGCCGAGCCGATTTTTGGCAAGTCCAACCTCATTTATACGCTGGTCAACGCGGATGGGGTGATTGAAGTCCCGTTGAATAGCAATGGCCTAAAAGCCGGAACCGATGTGGATGTGGTGCTGCTATGACCCTAAAATCCGAAGCCGAACGCGAATATTATCTGCATGATATTCCCTTAGAGGAGGCCCGCG
>DAOTVD010000093.1:0-27735 GCA_034437075.1 Anaerolineae bacterium | reverse complement strand
CGCCAGAATTCACGCCTGTTGATATGGGGTTGCAAACCCTGGATGTTTTTGACGTTTCGTTTACAGGTTTTGCGGGGGCGCGCATCAAGGGCTGGTTTATGCTGCCGCGCGGGGCGACAACGCCGCTGGGGTGTGTCGTGGAGTTTATCGGCTATGGCGGGGGACGGGGTCTGCCGCTGGATTGGCTACCCTTTCCCAGCGCGGGATTAGCTTATTTTGTAATGGACACGCGCGGGCAGGGCAGTGTGTGGTTAGACGGTGATACCCCCGATCCGGGCCTAGGTGCGAACCCGGCCCATCCCGGTTTTATGACCCAGGGGATTCTCGATCCGCAAACGTACTACTTTCGGCGGGTGTTTGCGGATGCCGTGCGCGCAGTAGAGGCCGCCCGCACTCATCCGGCAGTTGACCCCACGCGGGTGGCGGTGACGGGCCGTAGCCAGGGCGGCGGGATTACCCTGGCTGTGAGCGCCCTCGTGCCGGATGTCGTCTTGGCCATGTCGGATGTGCCGTTTTTGTGTCACTTTCAGCGCGCTTTAGCCCTCTGCGATGTATATCCGTACAAAGAAATCGCGGGATATTTGGCGATACATCGCGATCACATCGAGCGGGTTTACAAAACCCTGAGCTATTTCGATGGCGTCCACTTTGCGCGCCGCGCGCAAACTAAAGCACTTTTTTCGGTCGGTTTGATGGACCTTATCTGCCCGCCTTCCACGGTTTTCGCAGCTTACAATGCCTGGGGTGGCGAGAAAGACATCAAAGTCTATGCATATAATGGCCATGAAGGCGGCGGTACGTATCAGATGCAAGAAAAAATCCGCCTCGCGCGCCAAAGTCTATTACAATAGAGGGCAACAATCCGATGATGTGAGCTTGCAATTTAGGGAATGCGCAGACGGCTTCAGTTCTTTTTGATACGCTTTGGGCGCCGATTTTTGAGTCGAGCGCTAGAAGTGTTGCGCACAGCGCGCCAACCGCTGGACGTTCTGTCGGCATTCTTCATAGGCGCTCAAATTCGCTGGCTGATGGTGCTGGTGTTGGGCGTGTTGGTCTTTGGCACCCTGGGGTATATGGTGCTAGAAGATTGGCGCATGTTGGATGCCTTCTATATGACCATCATCACGATCTCAACAGTGGGGTTTGGTGAAACCCAACCCTTGGGCGTCGAAGGGCAAATGTTTACGATTTTGCTCATTGTGCTCGCCGTAACGTTGCTCGCGTATGGCGTCAGCGGGGTGGTAGATTATATTGCGACGGGAAAGTTATTGATGACTGTAGAAGAAAATCGCCGCGAAAGCCAGCTTAAGCGTATGGAAAATCATTTTGTGGTGGCGGGCTATGGCCGGGTGGGGCGCGAAGTAGCACTGGCCCTGCGTCACGAAAGGGTGCCCTTCGTGATTATCGACGAAAATGCCGATGTACTGACCCAAGCCAACACGGAAGATGAAGTGCTGGGCGTTTTGGGCAGCGCTACGGAAGATGATGTGCTGCTGGAGGCCGGCATTGCGCGCGCGCGCGGGATCATTTGTGCCACGGGCTCGGACGCGACAAATGTGTATATCGTCCTGAGCGCGCGCGGTTTGAATGCCGATTTGCTCATCATTTCGCGCGCCTCGGATGGTAATTCTGAGGCCAAGCTGCAACGCGCGGGGGCCGACCGCGTCATCTCGCCCTATATTTTGAGCGGACGCCGCATGGCGAATCTGGCGGTGCGGCCTTTCGTCGTGGATTTTCTGGATGTGACCGGCAGCGCAGGCCAGTTAGAAAAAACGCTGGAAGAAATCGTCATCCAAGAAGGGTCAATTTTAGAAAACCGTACCATTGGAGAAGCCGACCTGGGGAGCCGCACAGGGGCGCTCATTGTGGCTTTGTATCGTGTGACTGGCGACCTGCTGACCAACCCGCGCATTGATACGCTTTTGGAAGCCGGGACGCGCATGATCGTTCTGGGTACGCGCGATGCGCTAGACGCGACCGAAGCCCTAGCGGCCAATTTTCTAGACCTCAGCCAAACATCCGCCGAAGATGCCTAAACCCTCTGTAGGAGAAAGACAACTATGATCAAACTAGCCTGCCATGCCTGGGCGTATAATGATAAATCGCTGGACGAAGCGCTCGGCACGATTGCCCGCCTGGGCTTCCGGCATGTTGACCTGGGCAGTGGGCCACATTTCAACCCAGAGGCCGCCGCCAAACAACCCAACGCCGAGGCCAAACGCATTCGTGACCTGCTAGAGCAACATCATTTGGAACTGACGGATGTCTATTTGATGTTGCCCTACACCAACGCCCCCGAGCCCGAACGTCGCGACATGCAGCTTGCCCTATTTGGTCGTCTGGTGCCGTTTGTGTTGGCGCTGGGGGCGCCGGGCATCACCATATCGCCCGGCATAGTGCATCCTGATGGCGATGACCATGCTCTGGCGCGCGCCATCCCGGCCTTAATGCGCATGAGCGAAATCGTTGAAGATGTCGATGTGCGCTTATCCTATGAACCGCATATGGACTCGCCTATCATCACGCCAGAAACGGCCCTGTTGGCCCTGGAAGCCGTACCCGGCCTCAGCCTGAGCCTCGATTACGCTCATTTTATCGTACAGGGCTATTCATTGGGCGACCTGACCCCCCTACTGCCCCATACCTCGCATGTGCAAATCCGGCAGGCCGTCAAAGGCCGCCTACAAACACCTTTCGACCAGGGGCGTGTCGATCTGGGGCTACTCATGCGCGATTTACAAGCGGCGGATTATCGCGGGGTTGTCTCGGTGGAATATATGACGACGGTCGGCTGGCATGGGATGATGCCTGTCAATATCACACAAGAGACGGTCAAGACCCGCGATGCACTGCGCCAAGTTCGCCAAGCGCTACAAACAAACTAGACCATGCTAAAATAGCCATAGCCTGACATCACAATTGCGAGTGAGAATCCCAAACCACCGATGCAGCAATATCCACCGCACGACCCCAACCGCGCGCCAACGCGCGCCGCAATCCCTCGGCACGGGGCACCATCACCGCCGCCTGCCCGCCGGGCCAAACCGCGTACCGGGCGTACCCGCTGGCTATTCGCGGGTGTGGGGCTCGTCGCCGTGTTGGGTATGAGCCTATTGGCCGCTTTTGGCGCGAGCGCGTTCTTGCTCTATGGCTCTGGTGATATTCTGCCGGGAGTCCAGGCGGCGGGCGTGGATGTCGGCAACTTATCAGAAGCGGAAGCCGCGCAAGCGATCCGCCAGGCCTGGGCCGACGAGGGAATTTTGCTGCGTGATGGTGACCGCATTTGGGGTGCTCAACCCGCCGAACTGGGCCTGGAAATTGACGCTGACGCTACCGCCGCCGCCGCACATGAATGGGGACGCGGTAGAGGGGGCATTCTGGCGCCGCTAACGGCCTTACGGGGCAACGTCAAAATTGAGCCACGTCTGATGGTGCAATTACCCACCGCGCGAGATCGGCTGGAAGCTGTGCGTGGTATTGTCGAAATCGAACCGCGTAACGCGGGGGTTGTGCTGGTGAATGGCGATGCCCAAGCCACCCCCGCCGAACCGGGCCGTCGCCTGGACATTGAAGCGACTATCAGCCGTCTGCGCGCCAACGCTGCCGCCGAACTGGCCGATGGCGCGCTTGATTTGGTGATGCTTCCGGTATCCCCACGTGTGACCGACGCCACACCCCTGGTGGCGGAGGCTCGCGCGTGGTTGAATCGGACCATCGAACTCGACATCTACGATCCGGTGGGCGACATATCGAATACCATCACCTTGGATGCCCAAACCTGGAGCACTTGGTTAATCGCTAGCGAAGCGGCGGATAGCGCGGCAGGCTTACGCCTGCAATTGGACGAAAGCCAATTGCGCGCCTTTTTGGAAGAACAATCCACAGCGCTAGGTAATGCCCGGTATCTCGATATTGATGAGAGCGCCGCGCGTATCAACGACGCGCTCAGACAAAATGCCTTTAAGGCTTGGCTACGGGTGTATCACACACCCACGACCTACACGGTGCAGGGTGGCGAGAGTATTTCCAGCATTGGCTATAATCTGGGGATTCCCTATCCTTGGATACACGCGGCTAATCCTGGGTTGGGCGCGCTCTCGCCAGGCCAACAGATCAATATTCCCTCCAAGGATGACCTTTTGCCGCTGCCGGTTGTGCGGGATAAACGCATTGTGGTCAGCATCAGCGAACAGGCGATGTGGGCGTATGAGAATGGCGAACTGTTATGGCATTGGCCAGTCAGCACGGGCATTGCGCGCAGCCCCACCTCGCCGGGCATCTTCCAGATTCAGTCACATGAGATTAACGCTTATGCCTCACAATGGAATCTCTATATGCCGCATTTTATGGGCGTTTACGAGCCCGGCCCCAATGCCGGCGTCATGAACGAATTCCATGGCTTTCCGACGGACGCCAATGGCGGCTATCTGCTCTGGGAAAATAGCCTGGGTCGTCCCGCCACATATGGTTGTATTCTGCTAAGCCTGGACAACGCCGAACAGCTTTACACCTGGGCCGAGGAAGGCGTTGTGGTGGAAATTCAGCCATGACGAAGCCTGCCAGGTTGCTGATTCTGGTTGTGCTGCTGGGGCTGGCCTGGCCCGTAGCCGCGCAACAATATATCACCTCCCAAGCCGAGACGCCTTTGCGCGGGCGCGAGGCGCCCAGTTTTGCCGCCCCGGTCATGTTCGAGATACCAGCGGGCGACCAGTTTACGCTGCTGGGGCTGGCCCCGGATGCCGCGTGGATTCAGGTGCGCTATCAAGACGAGCTAGGGTGGCTGCCACGCGCACAAACGCCCCTGCCGCGCGGGTGGCAAGCACGTTTCATTGCGGATGTGCCTAGCAGCCCCCCCCCACAAACGAATATGTGCATTAGCCTGGTCGGTGACTCCGTAGCCCATGGCACGGTGGTGTATGTGGTGCCGGGGCATGGCTTTGGCGTGCTACGCACCACGCCGCTGGGCGATTATCTGACGCAAGCCCTAAATCAGCGCGGCTTAGGTTATCTGGCGGTGCACGACCGGACGAGTTCCGCCGCCTTTCTGAGCCCTGAAGGGCGCAATCCGTATCGCCAGATGGAAGCCTATGCGTTGCTCCTAGAGGATAACTGTGCGTTTACGATCATCATGCCTTGGATTAACGACATGAGCCTAGAACGCGCCGACAATGCAGCCCGTCATCTCGCTGACTTAGCGCTATTTGTCGCGGAGCTACGCGCGGCGCATCCGGCAGGGGGGGTGCTGGTGCTGGGGCACTATTACGGCGCACCGTCGGACTTCGCAGCCCAACACGCGCCAGGGTATCAGGCTGCCAATATCGCGCGCTTTAACGATGCGTTGCAGGCAGCTTGCAATGCGGAGGGCGCGTTAGGGCAACAAGCGGGCGTCTTTTGCTTGCCGATTGCGGATTTATTCGCGGATATGGATAACGCGCATGTCGTCCAGGGGATCGACCGGGCGGGGTTGCTGGCCGAACTGGTCGAACCGATACCGGCTGATGTAGCGCCCTTGTTCGAAGCCTATTGGGGCGATAATCCCGCAGGGCTTGTGTATGGCGATGGGGTGCACTTGAATGAATTGGGCAAGCAGCAATTAGCGGATATGCTAGTTGAAACGCTCTTAAATATAGCCCCTCATCTTTAGGGCGACTTATTGTCGTTTTTTGCTAGGCACACATCAGCGTTATAATGAAGAAAAGCTATAACATTTAGGCGCTTATGGACCCTATTCTGGCTCTCGCAATTTTTACATTTATCATCTTCCTTGCGCTATGTGTGCTGGGTATCGTGTACATTTCTACCGTTCGCCCCACCATGCTCGCTATGGAAGAACCCGACCCAGAAATCACGCGGAGTGTGGGCGGAGGCTCTTTGCCAACACGCTCCGACGTAGCGGCAGACCTGGCCGCCTTGCGCGCGACGCTGGATGACATCCGCGCGTCTGTGGTAACGGCCAATTCGCGCAATAGCCAGCAGCTTGACGAACAACTCGAACGCATTCGCCAGATTAGCGAGCGCTTGAGCACCCAAGATGCCCATCTGCAACAACTTGGCCAACGCATGGATAACTTGCGCGAAGATTTGCATGGCCAAAGCGACATGCTGCGCAATGCGACCAATTTGCTGCAAGACCTGGGCCAGACGGGCGCATTAGCCATCCTGGCCGGGCGCGTGACGGATATGGGCGAGCAAATGGATAGCATGGCCGAGCAAGTCGGCATTCAAGAAGATTTATTGCGCGAAATCCATGCGCAGGCCGCCCCCGCGCGGGCCTCCGAAACGCTCTACAGCTTATTGGCCAAACAGGCGACCTATTTGGATGGCCTGGCGCGCCAACTCCAACAGATTGACAAGCAATTAGGTACGGCCTCCCCTGGGGTGTCACCAGCGCAAGACCTGAGTCCGTTGCAAACAGAATACGAGTCGATTAACGCGGCGTTAGTGCGGTTACAAGAGCAATTCACCCAGCAGGAAGAAGCGTTGCGCGCGGCGTTAGCTTCGCAAACAAACGCGCCGGACGACTCGCCCGACTCATCCACTGGGGTTGCCCATTTGGAAAGTCGGTTGGTTCAACAAGCCGAACAACTAACCCAAGAAGCAGAAAAGCGCGGCGAACTGACCGCAAAGCTGGATATGATCCTAGCAAAGTTGGAAGATGTCGATGATTCGGTGGAAGTCATCAAAGATCGCAAACCGACCCGCCAGCGTCAACCCGATCGCTTGACGGATATTAAAGGGATTGGCGCGGTCTTTGCGGGGATGCTCTACGAGCGCGGTATTGATACATATGAAGAATTAGCCGCCTTCACGCCGGATGAACTGCGTAATCTGTTCACCATTCCACGTTGGCGCGGCATTGATGCCGAGGCGTGGATCGAGCAAGCGAATAATTTGGCCGTTGCAAAAGCAAAGACGGAGTCTTCTTCTTGAACCGAAATGCGCGTAACCGCCGCGTAAGCCAATTTGACGCGGCCCTCATTCTTGGATTACTCGCGGCGGCGGGGTTCACTGCGGTACTGTTAGCGGCTGCGTGGCGCGCTGGCGGTGATGACGACACGAACGAAAACCTGGTCGCTGGGCCGGTGGCCACCCAAACCGCCACGGCCACAACCTCACCCACGACCACGGAGACGACCATACCCAGCCCGACGGCCACCCAGACCCCAACACGCGCACCCACAGATACCCCACCCCCAACAGCGACCCACACGCCTAGCCCGACCGCCACAGCCACCCTTACACCGACGGATACACCCACCATAACCCCGAGCCCGACGGCCACCCAGACCCCAACGCCAACAGCCACCTTTACACCCTATCCCGTGCCCGTCGTGAATCCGATAACCCTAGCCGAGACCTATGCAGGGGAAGCCGTGCGCATTTCTGGCGAAGCCCAACCCGGTGACCAAGTGATCTTGCTAAACAATAACGTTGTCTTTCGCCAAACCGAAGCCGCTGCCGATGGGGAATGGGTCATCAATTTGCAGGATGGTTTGCCAATTGGTGAAAATCGCTTGCAACTTTATGCCGAAAGCCCGACTGGCGTACAGAGTCCGATTATCCCGGTCGGATTTGTGTTGAACGAAGCGCCTACGCCAACAAACACGCCCACCCATACCCCTACTCCGACGAACACACCTACCCATACCCCCACCCCAACCGATACGCCAACATCCACGACTACGCCGACGACTACGCCAACCGACACACGTACCCCCCGCCCAACCCGCACGCCCACATCCACGACTACGCCAACCGACACACGTACCCCCCCCCGCCCAACCCGCACGCCCACACCAGACGATACAGAAATCGGCCAAAACATCATCGTAACGGAAACGCCTGCCACCCAACTCGCTCAACGGGCTACCGCCACACCTACCCTGCTCGTAACAGCTACGGATTTCCCTAGCGCGACGGCTTCGCCAAATGCAACAACTACCCAAACCGCTGTGCCGACGGAAACGCCGACCGCACGCCCTACGAATACACCATCTGCCAGCCCAACAGATACGGCAACCACGCAGCCCAGCGACACACCCACACTGACCCCCAGCCCAACCGTCGATGTCGCGCTGCAACCCGCCAGCCCCACACCGACCGTTCCCATTCGGGCAACGTTAACTTTTACACCCAGCCCAACGCCGTCCCCGAGCCCGACGCAAAGCGCCACCACCCCAGCGCGCCCCACCGAAACCGTCCAAGCGACGCTGGCCGCGCCCTTTGTTCAGACGCCGCGAAATCCCTATTCGCCTTTCGCGCCCGTTACGCTACGCGGCACAGGCGAACCGGGTACGACGATCGTGCTACGCACCGAAGCGGGTGATGAATTAGGCACGACGCGCGTTGATAGCTCGGGGAATTGGACGCTGACATGGAATGAACCACGTTCAACTGCTGTAGAAGCAGTCGCGCAGGATGGTGAGCGCCTGAGTGCACCGACGCGCGCCTCGATAGCGGTGCGGCTGACAGCGCCAGTTATCGAGAATCCGGCACCGGGCGAGACGTTCATGCCAGGGGTCGTGCAGATCAGCGGTACCGCGCCATCTCGCGCGCCCATACAAATCGTTGATACAACGACGAATTCGCTTTTGGCAGAAACCCGCGCAGATCACCAGGGTTACTGGTCGGTTAGCTTGCGCCAAGACAGCGCGCAGACTTGACGGTTGCAGGCTGTGGTGCGCACCGAGGATGATGAAGTGGCCTCGCCTATCCAAAATTTGATCATCGCGGAAAGCCTAACCCCCGAAACCGGTGGTCAGCTTGCCGTGGAAAACAGCACCACCCGCAATGCGATTACCGCGTTGCTGGCGCTGTTGTTTGTCTCCGCCGGTTTTGTCATCTACTTTATCGGGCGGACTATTCTGGCACGCCAGAATCGGTCTTGACATGCAGTGTGGCATGGCCGTAGATTGGGCGTAGGCTTTTCGTTTTGACTTCAATCAAATGAGCGCTATCATAGGCGTTTCACATATCGAAGCGTGATGCTTCGTTTTGTCAGTTGAATTACTTGTCAGTTTTGTACGACACAGCATAAGAGGACACATTCAATATGGGTGTTGGAAGTCCCATAAGAAAACGGTCGCGCGACTCGGGTTGCCAGTGGATGGCCATCGGTATGACGCTGGGCTTTGGCTGTTCGTTGGTTTTTTTCCTCACGAGCTATATTGTGGGGTTTGTTGAGTTCGCGGGCTTTGATGAGACAGATACGGATGATGACCAAGCGGTTGTGGTCATCACAGAACAGGTGACGGCGACACCGAATACGGTCGCTGAGGCGGATAATGCAGTCATTCAACCGCTTGTCGTGGCTACTGAAGCACCAACCGAGCAGATGACACCCCCGGAAGGGGACGAGACCGCGCAGGTCGCCGACGACGCCTCCCTCCCCACGGCGACTTCAACACCGTTAGGGAGCGCTCAGGCAACGCCCACGCGCTTGCCAGAAATCGCTGCCGACCAAGGCGGTGCAGAGACGAGTGCCAGTGCTGATTCCAACAACCCGGGAACGGTCGCCCAAGGCGCAACAGACGACCCGCTGGCGACTGCCGTGCCGGCTCAGGGGGAACCCACGCGCACACCCGCTATCGGTAGCGCGCCTAGTACGCCAGAGGAGCTTGAAACTATCGCCTCTCCGCTGGTTGAGATTCCTGGCGGCACCTTCGTGATGGGTACGACCCCTGAAGAAGGCTTAAACGCGGTGGATGCCTGCGTGGTACGCGACGGCGGCATCTGCGATGAATCCTATGTGCAGGATTCAATCCCGGTGCACGAAGTAACCTTGGATGATTTCCAGATCGAACAAACCGAAGTCAGCGTGAATCAATATGTCGCGTTTTTGAACTATCTTGCCGAGGAAGGTCCCTCCGGTACGCGCGTCGATCAAATTGCGTGCGGGGGCCAACCGTGTATCTTGGCCCAGGATAACGAACCGAATAGCATCATCCGCTACAGTGCCGAAGCCGGGCAATACGAGGTGGTGAACCCGACGTTTTATAACAATCATCCTGTATTCTTCGTGACCTGGTTCGGTGCGCAAGAATATTGCGAGACTATCGAGCGCCGCCTACCCACCGAAGCCGAATGGGAACGTGCCGCGCGTGGCCCGGCCAATAGCATTTATCCTTGGGGGCCGGAATGGGTGCCGACGAATGCCAACACTTCGCGCACGCCCAACGCTGGGCAAGGCACCGTGGCTGTGGATTCTTACCCTGGCGGGGCTAGTTTGTATGGCCCACTCAACATGGCCGGGAATGTCTCTGAATGGGTGTTTGATTTCTACCAAGAAAATTACTACACTTTGCCCGAAGCTAGCGGCCCGAACCCACGCGGCCCCGTGAGTTCGGATCGGCGCGTGTTACGCGGCGGCGGTTGGGATAACGTGCCATTATTTGCACGGGCTGTGCATCGCATGTATGCGCAACCGACCTCGGGCCGGGCCTCAATAGGCTTCCGTTGTGCAGCAGACGCGCCCTAGACGCACACCGGATGCCTCTTGCCGGGGGCACCAAAACCCGCTAGACTGCTTGCATTGTATGTGCGATTGATTATTCAGGAGCATGTCTATAAGCCATTGTACGAGGATGTTCACAGCGCACGGCCCCGCTGCAAAACGGGGTGACGCGGAGGCGGTCTTGCCCTATGGGCAAGATAACCCACCTTAGAGCCTTAGACAGGTGGGGAAAAGCGAAGATCAGCGGATGCCGCCAGGGGGCCATCACCCCCCTTATGAACGACTCCTCACAAAAAAGCCTGTTGCATGTCATGCAATTGGGCGCCAAGCTGCCCGGCAAACCCCTCTGGTGACAGAGGGTACAACCCGCCAGCCGTGATGAACCTTAACCGTATCATTTGCATATGAGGAGTAAACCGCGATGTGTGGAATCGTAGGGTATATTGGGCCGCGTAATGCCAGCCCGATCATCTTGGAAGGACTGCGCCGCCTGGAATATCGGGGCTATGACTCAGCAGGCTTGGCGGTGCTGCGCGAAGATCAGAGCATTGGCATCCGGCGCGATGCTGGTAAACTCAGCAATCTGCAACTCTTGTTTGATGCCGACCCCGTTGCTGGGCATATTGGGATCGGCCATACGCGCTGGGCGACCCATGGCGTGCCAAACCAGCGCAATTCTCACCCGCACCTGAGCATGGACGGCGATACCGTCGTGGTGCATAACGGCATTGTCGAGAACTTTTTAGAGTTGCGCGACGAACTGCAAGCCGAAGGCGTCGAGTTTCGCTCGGAGACAGACACAGAAGTGATCGTGCAGCTTGTCGCGCGGTTGTATAACGGCAATGGGCATTCCCTGGCGGAAGCCACGCGCGAGGCCGCTATGCGTTTACGCGGTTCCCATGCTATTGTGGTGATGAGCCGCCGCGAGCCCGGTACACTAGTGGCCGTGCGGATAGGCAACGCGGGCGGCGTTGCGCTGGGCGTTGGCGAGGGCGAAATGTTCATCGCCAGCGACATCCCCGCGATTTTGCAGCACACCCGCCAGATGATCTTTTTGGAGTCTCGCCAAATGGCGACGATCACGGCGGATGCATACCAGGTGCAAGACCTGGACGGCCAAACGGTGGCAACGGACATCGTGAATATACCCTACGATCCGGTGAGCGCGGCCAAGGGCGAATATCGTCATTTCATGCAAAAAGAAATCTTTGAGCAGGCCCGCGCTCTGACCGATACCATTGGCGGGCGCTTGAACTTTGAATCCGGTGAAGTGGTGCTGGCAGATTTGAACATCACGCCCGAAGACGCACGCGCACTTAAGCGGATTGTCACCGTGGCCTGTGGCACCAGCTATTTTTCGGGCCTGGTGGGGCGCTTCATCATCGAAGAACTGGCGCAATTGCCCGTCGAAGTGGATTATGGCAGCGAGTACCGCTATCGTGATCCGATTGTGGATGACCAAACCGCTGTGCTGGCCATCACCCAAAGCGGCGAAACGGTCGATACATTGGCAGCGATGGAAGAAGCGCAGACCAAAGGCGCGCGGCTGTGGAGTATCGTCAATGCCATTGGCAGCCAGGCGATGCGCGTCGCGGATGGCTATATTTCGATGCAAGCCGGGCCAGAGATCGGGGTCGCGTCAACCAAAGCCTTCACGACCAGCATCATCGACCAATATTTGCTGGGGCTTTATCTGGCGCAACAACGCGGCACCATCTCGGACGAGGTGCGGGCGGCGCATGTGGCCGATTTGGCGCATCTGCCCGCCCTGGTCAGCGATGTGCTAGAACGCCATGCAGAGGTCGAAAAGCTGGCCTCAGAAGTCTCCCACTACGACAATTTTCTCTATCTGGGGCGTGGGATCAATTACCCAATTGCTCTGGAAGGGGCGCTGAAGCTCAAGGAAATTAGCTACATCCACGCGGAAGGCTACCCGGCGGGCGAGATGAAACACGGCCCCATCGCCTTGATTGACGAGAATATGCCCGTGCTGGCCATCGCGCTGCAAGATGCGCTGTATGAAAAAATGCTCAGCCAGATCGAACAAGCCAAATCGCGCGGCGGGTTGGTTATCGCCCTGGCCACAGAAGGCGATACACTCATCGCGCAGAAGGCCGACCGCGTGCTCTATATTCCGCCCATGCCGCGCTTGCTCAGCCCGGTGATCTCCGTGATTCCGTTGCAATTATTGGCGTATTATGTTGCGGTATGGCGCGGCGCAGATGTCGACCAACCCCGTAATCTGGCCAAGAGTGTCACGGTCGAATAAGCATCAATTCGGGGCGGTTTAGCCGCCCCACCGCTCTGCTAACGCGGCCATGTCGTCCATGTAGCTCGGCGGCGGTTGCGAGACGCTCGCGAGTTCGGCCAGATCGTTTTCCTCCAGCCGAGAAGGCCAGATGTCCAGGTGAATGTCAATTTGCGAGATATGCCGCACCCCAACCAAGACAGACGCCACGACCGGATTGCTTAGCAACCAGTGCAACGCGACTTCCGAAGGCACGATGCCTTGCCGTTTGGCAATGTCTTGCACGGTTTCCAGAATGCGCCATCCGGCGGGTGTAAAAGCGTGCCGCGCGTAAAAATCCGCCCAGATGCTATCCGGCGCGCCCAGGCGTGTTTTTTCACTGGGGGCTGCATCGCGCGTATATTTTCCGGTGAAAAAGCCGCCCCCCAGCCCGCCCCATACGATGAGCGGCAGGCTTTGCGCCTCTAAAAAGGGCTGTAAAGCCGTTTCGCTAGTGCGGTCGAGCAGGCTGTAAGGCGCTTGTATCGCGGTGAGGGGCGCCCAGTCGCGCGCGTTTTGACTGCTGAGGGCGTGCATGGCCTGCCAGGCGTGCGCGTTCGAGAGCGCGCCATAGCGCACTTTTCCTGCCTGAATGAGCATTTCCAGCGCATAAAGTGACTCGTCTAGCGGCACGCGCGGGTCTGGAAAATGCAGATAATACAGGTCGACATAATCCGTTTGCAGGCGGCGCAGGCTTTGTTCGACGCTGAATTGTATCGCCTGGCGCGATAGTCCCCGGTGATTCGGGTCGCCGTCTTCGGGTAAATAGGCCTTGGTGCCCAGAATTATATGCGAACGGTGGCCGCCATCGCGCATCCAATCGCCGATAATCGACTCTGCCTCGGCCCCCCGATACCCGGCGTGGGTGTCGATATAATTGCCGCCCATATGTACATATTGATCCATAATTTGCCGAGCGTCCCAGGCGGAGGTCACATCGCCAAAATTGAGCGTTCCCAGGCCGATTTCGCTGATGTGCAGGCCAGAACGCCCGAGTGTCCGATAGCGCATTGAGTGTCCTTTTTTTTTTCTGTGCGGCCATTGTACAGTCTGCAAAGGCCACTATGCTACAATATGCGCAGTCTGACGGAAGGTTCATGTATGATAATCCGACGAATTGTGTATATTCTGGCTTTGTTCGGCCTGTTGAGCGGCCATACTGGGCTACGCGCGGACGAGCCCCCTACCGCAGACAGAATTTTGTGGGTGGTAGCGCGGGCAGGTGACGCGCCAGATGATCCCCAGGCGCTCTACCGTGTCACGCTGGATAGCCGCGCCACCCGTATTATAGACTTCGCGGCGGGGTACACGGTCGCGGGGCATGCGCCAGACGGCCTGTTGCTGAATGATGGTCAGATGATTTTAGAGTGGGGAACCACCACCCCGCGCCCTTACGAAACGCCGGCCCTAGCAGATGATGATTTTGAGTCGCGCTTAAGCGCCGCCCTGGCGGACAGTCCAACGCCGCTGATGCCGCCTCGGCGCATTACGGCATCCGAATATGATCTATTCGTGATGTCCGGCCCGAATACGCCCCACATCGATTTATATGCCTTGTATGAAGGTGATGTATTACGCATCAGCAATGTTGTTGCGCATTTCCCCCAGGCTGCTATGCCGATCTTGTCCGCCTCTGTCCGCTTTATCAGCATTCAGCCCAGCACGGGGGATATTCTCTATCGCGCACAGCTACGCGCTGCGGACGGCACACATTACAACGCGCTCTATCTCTATAATCTGGCGACGGGGACGCGCGTAGCGTTTCCGTATTTTGGGCAAGACCCCGTCTTTTCGCCGGACGGTACGCAAGTCGTCGGGGGGCGTTTGAACGCGGAAGGGAGCCAGTATATGCTATGGCGGGTTCATCTTGAGTCGGCTGAAACAGAGGCCCTTGGCCCTGGTTGCCGTCCGGCTTGGTCGCCGGATAGGGACTGGCTAGCCTACGATGGCCACACCACCGCCATATGGCAGGGGTACACCGATTGTTTTGCGAACGGGGATGTTTATGCTGTGCACCTGGCCACGGGCGAAACGATACACGTTTCAGCGGACATCACGCCAGATGTGCAATTGGTCGGTTGGCAACCCTAAGCTGAAGACGAGGCCGCCCGACGCGGGTCATTCAGTGCCTCCTCCAAGGGCGGCAGCGGTTTGGTATCGGGTCGGCAGGTTTCGGTGCGGGTGTGAATGCCGAAGATTTCGGCGATGTCGTGCCGTGTGGGGCCAACGATTAATTCACCATTCGGCAGTTGCACCACGGGAATAACAAACTGCCCTGGTGAACGGCTCTTGATCCAAGCCAGGGCGCGTTCATTGTGTTCTATGTCCACATACTTAAAGCGTAGCCCGGCATTTTTCAAAAGCTGGCAAATTTGGATCGTATCAATCGACCATTCTGTGCCAAAAATCAAGATGGGGTTAAGCTGGCTATCCGCAGTTTGGGCCAAATCTTGGAGCGTAATGCCATAATACTCGGCCAATGCGGCATAGCTGGGGCGTTCGTAAATATCGCCGGAGGGTAAGCGCACCGCTGGCAAGAGGGCCTCGCGGCCTAGTATCTCGCATAACCACTCACTAGCGCGCGCATTATCATTGACATCAATGGCTTCAAAGGGAATATCAAAGTCTTCAAAAAAGGCTAGGGCATCCCATTGTTGGTATGTGACACGTTGCCCAAAAATGATGGCGGGTTCCATAATCGCAACCACAACATTCGCTAGTTAGCATATAGAGCTTACTGAATCATTGTATCATGCTTGAGGAAAAATTAAGGAGTGACTTCTGTACTAGGTTTAACTTAAGGAGTATCACATATGACAGCGCTATGCTTCCCCATGATCTGAGTCAGAAAAATCACAGCTTCGCGGTCACCATGTTTGAGCGCCAGACGTGCCTGCAATACTTCGGGGGTTAGCGGGCTGCCCCGCTTTTTGACCGTCACCCGCCCGATACCTTGCTGGCGTAAAGATGCGCGCAGACGTTTGAGGTTGAATGGCATCCAGTCGATGACATGCCACTGCCGACACCAAGGGCTATCAATCGGCGCGTCAGATGTCAAATACGCGATCTGTTCATCCAGGCGAAATAGCGGTTGCGTCAAATGAGCCGCCAATTCACCAAAGCATCCCGCGCGAATGATCGCCGGGTCCGGTTCGAGCATATAACGCAAAGGGGCCGAACGCACAGGGGGCGCGGGCAACCCGCGCGTTTGCAGCATGATGTGCTGGGGCAGCAACACAGCCCGCCGACCGGCAAAAGCGAAGTCGCCCAACCCCAAAAGGGCTTCTTTTAGATTGCCCTGCTCGCTGACAAACGTAAGCCCGCCTTCGTAAGGTGCAAGTTCGTTGGTATCCACGCCTGGCGAGAGCTTCACCAGGCCAGTTTTGAGGGGCCAACCATGCAGGGTCGCCAAGGGCGGGATATAGTCTTTAACAGAAAAAAGTCGGCGCTGGTTTGCACGCCGTGCCGGGTCAAAAAAGAAGGCGCCGCCCTTCACGCGAAGCGGCCAGGGCTGCCGCGCATCCGCCACCAGAAAATCGGCCCGCGCACGGTAGACCCGTGCGTTGTGGCGCGCGATGTGAACCCGCACAGGATCAATATCAAAACCGATGACCGATGCCGATTGGCCAAGCGCTAAACTGTCGGCCCCAATTCCGCAACCAATATCAACAACCCGCTGAGTATGCGCCAGTTGTTCGGCGTGGTAAGTTCGGACAGCAGGCGCTGTCGCTTGTTGCAATCCGTCCGGCGTAAAGAACATTTCTCCGGCGCGGTCAAATTTGATAATAGCCTGTTGGCGTAAACGCGCCGTTTGGAGTGCGGCGGCGGCGATCTCGGGGGGCCATTTGGCCCTTAGTTCGCTCAGCAGCGCCAGGGTGTACTGCTCAGATAGATCACGCGCGGCCAGTGCATCTAGGAGTTGGGGCGTATCGTTTAAGATACGCAGGGTGTCTAAAGACAGCACATCAGCTTTCGATTTCGAGATCGTGCATCACTTCTAAGAAGGCTTGCCATTCTTCTTTCAAAAAATGGACGGTGACGCTATCAAAGAGATTGAGATCATACCCGACTTCGCCACCTTCTTCTTCAATGCGATATACCGAAAAGGTGTCGCCTTCGTAAATGGCTTGGATTTGCAAACCGTCATTATTGCTCATGTTTTATCTCCTGTTCGGCGGTATCCAGAGCATCGAGCACGTCTAGCAATGCGCGTAGGCTGGTGCCGCTATGATGCGTTTCTGGGACGCCTGGAAGGGCCAGATAATGGCGTTTTTCGATAAGATTGTCCTGGAACCCAGGCGCTTGAACAAGCACAAGCGCCTGATCGCGGGCATGGATACGTTCTTCTGCCGACCAGGTGCGTGCCAATTTTGTCCAATATACCCGAAAGCTAAAGGCGACACGCTGCGCCGTCATGGGTAAATATGGTTGTGGCTGTTTCGCCGCACGGTGTGGCCGTAAGGCGCGCCACAGCCAGTGCCAGATAGACATCGCTTAGTTGATCAGGGTGTCAATGGTGTTGTTCAAGCTGGTTGTGATGGGATGATCGGGATAGCGTAGGGCAAATACGCCCCGGCTAGCTAAGGCCATCATCTCATCTGAATGCGGCAACACAGCCGCCACCGGTGCTCGATAGATTTCCTCCACTTGTTGTTGCAACTCGTCGAAATCCAGAATCTGGGGCGCTTTGTTGATCACCAACACCATGCGCGGGACATCCAGCTTACGCGCAACTTCGACAGTGACACCCGTCCCCTGAAAGTCTTGTTGGTCAGGCCGCATGATGATAATCAGACCATCGGAAATGGCGATAGACAACAACGTTTCTTCGTTCAGCCCTGGGTGTGTGTCGATCATAAGCGCATCCAGATCGAGCACGTCTACGAGCTTATGAAAACCGTCATTCAACAGCCCGACGTCATAGCCCTCGCGCAAAACCCGCGTGATCTCCCCGGCTTTAATGCTCGAAGGGATCAAAAACACTTGCCCACTGATGGTGCCTGTGCGCGAATCTGCCGCCAAGTTGGCCGTCACATCATGGGCAGTGTCTTGGATTTCGCATTTACCCCACAGATAATCGTTAAGGGAGTAATTCATATCATCTTCTTCCAGGCCAAACAAGACATGGATACCCGGGGATTGAATATCCGTATCGATCACCCCCACCCGCAACCCGCGCGAGGCCATCAAGGCAGCGATGTTGGCCGTTGTATTTGATTTGCCCGTTCCTCCACGAAAAGAGTGGATGGAAATGATTTTAGACATCTTTTTTCTCCCAACTCAGCAGATCAGATAGCATCCGCAAAATCCTATGTATGAACCGACCTGTCTAAATAAACCACAATTTGGCTAAAAATCAAAGTCGTTTCCATATTGTATCGAGTTACACCAAAAATATCGACACTCATTGCCGTTTGCCCCTAGGTTAATCATCAGAGAGCCAACCGCGTAATCGCCCCAACAATCCCTTTTTTGCTTCTGGTTTGTCGTCTTTGTCTGCGTTCTTTAGTTGTGCTGCGTTATATTGCTGGGTTTTGCGCCCCGTGTCGGACAACGCGCGCATTAAGTCATCGCCGTCAGTTTCGCCGGATGCGCTAGTCGTCGTTTTTTCAGTGCCCGCCGGCGGCTGTTGGCGAGCAGTGTCGGGTATCCCGCGCTTACGCATGGAAGATTGGCCCGCTTTGGCCAGGTCCGCCATTAACGAGCGATCATTTTGGGAGGACGTGGCGGCGCTGTCGGGGGGGTCGGCGGCCTGGGGTGGGGCTTCATCCAGGCGTGCGAAGATATTGTCTGTTAACGCGCTACGAGTCCGCCGCGCTTCAGGGTTAATGGCTTCGCGCTGCGGGCGCTGGCCGTCATCCAGAGCGCCCCATACCTGATGCATAGATGTCCCCCGGCGCCGCGCGCGGTGGCGGGTTATTGCGCGATACACCGACCCACCGCGCAATTTTTCTTCGACAATCATCTCTGCGGCCATCAATGTCGTCAGGGCCTGTGCAACTTGGTCAGGCGTTAGGGAGGTTACTTCATCCTGTAATTCTGCTTGTGTGATATTGCTGTTTTGCCGGATGTACGCCAACACCGTTTGTTGAGCGGGGGTCAAACCATCGTCATCATCTTGTGGTAGGTTATCTTCCGGGCCATTCAGCTTATCAAAGATATCATCCAATGTTTTCATGACTCCCTTCGCGCTATATCAACCAGCTATCGCGCTTCAGCCCAACCTCAATATATCCATATTATACTACTGATACGGGAATATAAATGACAAACCAGCTATTATAGAGACATAGCTGGCGTAAATGTGGACCTGAAGAGACTCGAACTCTTGACCTCTACAGTGCGATTGTAGCGCTCTCCCAACTGAGCTACAGGCCCATCGTGCAGCGTAGTGTACAGTCCGCATATGCGGCTGTCAAGATAAGAAACAGGATAACCAGATGTTCAAAATTGGGGAGTTTTCGCAGATTGCGCAGGTCTCAGTGCGGATGCTGCGTCACTATGACAAACTCGGCTTGTTGCAACCCAGCCGGGTGGATACCTTTACGGGCTATCGCTATTACCTGCTCGATCAACTGCCCCGCCTGAATCGTATTTTAGCGCTCAAAGACCTGGGCTTCTCGTTAGAACAGATCCGCGACTTGCTCGAAAAAGACCTGCCGCCCGATCAACTACAGGGCATGTTGCTTTGGCAAGAGGCCCAAATCGAACAAACCTTGGCCGAGGAACAGGCACGCTTGCAACGGGTGCGGGCGCGGCTGGAATGGCTGCAAAATGACCACCCCCTGCCGGCTTATGATGTCGTGTTGAAAACCAGCCAAGCTCAGCATCTCATCGCGGCTCAGCAAGTTGTCCCGACTCTGGCCGATATGAAAGCCTATCGGTGTGGCATGTTCGATGACGTGTGGCGGCAAATGGAGGCCTGTGGTGTTTTGCCAAATGGCCCCGAAGTTGTGCTGTATCATCTCCAGGAATACCACGAAACGGACATTGATATGGAACTGGGGTTACCTGTGGCTGACGCAGTCGCCTTGGAATTGCAACCGCGCTTGCATCCTGGTTTGGGGATTAGCTGCTTACCTGGTGACGAACCATTAGCAACCACCGTGCATCGGGGGCCGATCTGGGAACTGCCGCAGACAATTTCGGCTTTGCTCATCTGGATCAATACAAACGGCTATCAAGTCGCTGGCAGCACCCGCGAGCAGCATCTTTCGGGGCGCGAACATGAAAACCCAGAGGCCGATCCGGTGGTCTTCGAAATCCAGATTCCGATCATCGCTTGACTCTAACACTGTGTCAGGGATTAGGATGAGATCAATGATACGCTGAACATAACAGGAGCAACGATTATATGACTTCCCAATCCACCCATGTTATTTTCGGGACTGGCCCCTTAGGACAATCCGTAATGCGCGCTTTGCTAGCCCAAGGTGAAACCGTCCGCATGGTAAACCGCAGTGGTCACGCAGAGTTGCCCCAGCAGGTTGAACTCGTGGCCGGCGATGCCAGTAACCCCAGCCAGGCGCGTGACCTGGCCGCCGACGCCAAAGTCGTTTACCAATGCGCGATGCCGCCTTACGATCAATGGCCAGACCTGTTCCCGGCCTTGCACGGGGCCATTTTGGATGCTGCCGCTGCTGCGAATGCTGTTTTCGTCTTCGGGGACAACCTCTATATGTATGGCGACACCAACGGCGCGCCGCTGCATGAAGGACTGCCCTACAATGCCCAAACCCGCAAGGGCCGCGTTCGGGCCGAATTAGCCGAAGCGACGTTGCAAGCCCATGCCGATGGGCGCGTGCGGGCCGTTCTGGCGCGTGGTGCGGATTTCTTCGGCCCTGGCGTCACGGGTTCTACGCTCGGCGAGCGTATTTTCGAACCCGTTTTGCAGGGCAAAACCGCCCAAGCTATGGGCGATATTGATCAACCCCATACATATACTTACATCAACGATTTCGGCGAGGCCATGCTGCGCTTAGGTGAGCATGAATCCGCATGGGGCCGGGCCTGGCATGTGCCCAACGCCCCCACCAAAACCACGCGCGAAGTGATCGAGATGATTTTCAAAAAAGCCGGCCAAGAGCCCAAGATCGGCAGCATGGGCAAACTCATGCTGCGCATGGGTGGCTTGTTCATGAGTGACGCGCGCGAAAGTGTCGAAATGTTCTACCAGTTCGAAAAGCCTTTCATCGTCAAACACGATGAGTATGCAGCCACCTTCGGCGACCACGCGACAGCCTGGGATGTGTCTATCGCAGAGACGCTCGATTGGTATCGTCAGCGCATGGGTGCCAGCGCTGGCGTTCGTTAGTAGCCATGTTCACGCTGGACATGATTCAGTAGGGCTTCACCCGCCACATAGCGGCGCAAGTTTTCCTCGAAGACTCGCGCCGCTTTAATGTTGTAATCGGGCGCATTGCCTGCCAGATGCGGCGTAATGAACAAATTGGGGGCAGACCATAAGCGGCTATCTTCCGGGAGCGGCTCTTGCTCAAAAACGTCGAACGCCGCGCCTGCCAGATGGCCTTCGGAGAGCGCCTCGTACAGCGCTGCTTCATCCACCACACCGCCCCGCCCCACATTAATGAGATAACTGCCCGGCTTCATGGCTTCGAAGATATGGCGATCATACAAGCCTGCGGTCTGTTCAGTATAAGGCACCGTAACCACTACGAAATCGCAGTCGCGCACCATGGTTGCCAATGCCTGTGGCGGATATAGGCGATCAAAAAATTGGCCTTCGGGGTCGCCAGTGCCTTCGATCCGAAAATGGTCGCGGGCTTGCGGGTGGCGCGGGTCACGCTTGGATGCCAGGATATACCCGCCAAATTGTTTCACGAGGCGGGCAATTTCCCGCCCTACCGCCCCATACCCCACAATGCCGACTGTCGCCCCGCGTAGCTCTAGCGGACGATATTTCTCGTAGCGGTCGGGTTCCCAATCTTTGTTACGTTGGGCGGTCATCATACCAGGTAGGCGCTGGCCGAACATCAATAAAAACGCCAGCACATATTCGGCAATGCTCGTCGCGTGGATGCCGCGCATGGATGTAATCTGAATATCTGGGTTTTTCTGGATGTCGGGCTGTTGCAAGACGAGGTCTACCCCCGAGAAATGGCTTTGCACCCATTCCACATTGGGCAGATTATCGGGTGGCGGAAATACCGAGCCCGTATACAAAATTTGAGCGCGTTGCCAGGTTTCTAGTTTAATGTCTGTATGGGTGCGGCAGGGACGATGCATTATGTTCAATTGGGGTGAGATGTCCGCCAAGCGCTCCACCAGGCCATCTTGGAGTTGAACGGTAATGAGGACATCAAGTTGTTTTTCGGTATCAGTCATGGTTATTCCCTAAGATTTACTGGTTGTCCACAGACGACGGAATACCCACCCTAGCGCGGCAACTTGCGCAGCAATAACCCCGGCTAACAAAGGGCGCCAGGGGATGCTGGCATCGTCTGCGGTACTTGTGCCCACAGGTAAGAGAATTTGCGCGTCGGGCGTTGCGCTGGGTTGCACGGTGGGCTCGTCCAGCGGAGCAAGCGCGATGTCCTGAACGGGTACGGGGGTTGGGCTCATGCGCGCGGCGAGGGGTTGCGCGGTAGGCAAGGGAATGGGCGTGCTGGTCGGCGGCGGAATAGTCGGCGTGGGTGAGGGTGTCCAAGTCGGGGTGGGTGTCCAGGTTTGGGTCGGTGTGGCCGTGGGTATTGTCGGCGAGGGCGTCCAAGTGTTGGGCGGTCGCGTGGGCGGGGGTTGCGTGGGTGGTGGGGCAGCTTCTTGGTGCGTGTTTTGGGGCTCTGGCGGTGGATTCTCAGCCGGGGCTTCTTCCTCGGCGGGCAACTGGGGCGGGTCGGTGCGGGGCGGGATGGGTACCCCGCCAGCCTGGCCAAAAACCAACACAAAATACCGGATGCGGCCATCACTGGCGACCCCAATACCGATTTCATTACGCTGGCTATGGGCAATGCCCGCATAATGCACAGGCGAGCCAAGCCACCAGTTAAACGCGCGGCTGGGGGCAGCATTCACCCCGCCATAAATATTTTCGCTCACCATGCTTCCCCCATACCCGAAGGCCGCCGCGCGCGCGCCTGGCGAACTGTCATTCGCGCCTGTGTGCGAGATCGTGCCCGTGGCAGCCATCCAGTCGGCATGTGCTTGGGCAGCAGCATATAATGCGCTGTTTGGCGCGTATTGATGCAAGCCGAGATTCGCCCGCAAAGCATTGATATTTTGTAAGAGCCAATCCTGGTCGGCTTGTGCGCTAGCTGGCGGAGGGGCCATCAACCAAAAGGCCAGCATCGCCACACCCCATACACTAGCAATCGAGTGACGTAAAGCAATCATAGCGCCTGTATATTCCTTGGCGAGCGGGGTCTTCATCAACCCTTATTTAACCGTGATGTTTAGCCTAGCACAACTGGCCAAAACATGATGAACGGCCAAAAGGCGTTATCCGCATGCTTAGTCTACGGTGACCCTAGTCCAACGTGCTGGACATAACCAGTTCTTGCTCTTGGCGGGGCGTTGTGGTGACGCCGGTTTTTTCGGTCTGGCCGATCTGGTTCAAGAATGGGATCGCCGCGAGCAACAAAACGACCTCAATCATGAAAATTGAGCCATAGGCTGCGGTCTCTGCCGCGAGTATCGTGTCCATCACATCATATAATACGGCACCCAGCAACACGCCGCTCCCCCGGCACAAGGTCGCGATTACCGTCCAGATGCCTAGGTCTAACCCGGCGGCCCCTTCGCGGCTATGATCGACCATCAAGCCCACGGTGCCAATATTCCATAGCCCATAACCGATGCCCAGCAATAACAAACTGGGGCGCAAAAGGGCTTCCCATTGCGCGAATGAGGTCAGGGCCAGGGCCGAAAATGTCGCGATCATCACCCACACCCCCCAGCCCGAGAGGCGCTTATAGCCCACGCGCGCAAAGCGCCGATAGCCCCACAGAGCACCAACAGACGAGACAATCGCCATCGTCCCCCAATAGGCTTGAAAGCGGGTCGTTTCACCCACGCTGAGATCGAACACGCGCCCGCCGAAGGGCTCCAAAATACTATCTTGCATAAAGGCTGCGGCGAAGCTAAGCAACATGAAGAAGGCCAGCATCCGCGCGGAGGGTGTGTCGAGCGTATTGCGCAGGTCTGCGGCAAAATTTGGCTTATGGTGGGGTGTGTTTGTGTGGTTTGTCGGCTGTTCATCCGCTTCATCTGGGGCTTGGGGTTTTTCTTCGCCCCACACCGCGAAAAGCCAGATACCGCCCATGATAACCCCAACCGTCGCGAAAAATGTCAGAAATGCGCCTTCGGTATATTCCGGAAATAGCCGCGAAAACAGCACGCCAGAAACCGCGTATCCGGCCAGCAAAAACGTCCAGACAATGCCCACGGCACGCCCGCGCTGGTCGGCTGGTGCCCGATCATATACCAAGGCTAAAAAGGTACTGCCCGAGGCATTTTGCCCCAGGCTCGCGAGCACAAAACCTAAAATGATGCCGATCCACCATTCTGAGCCATGCCGCGCGAGTTCGATGGTGCTGAACGCAACCAACATATAGCCCGCGATCATCGCCAGGCGCCCGCCCAGCACCCAAGGCAAGCGTTTGTAACCGCGTACATTGGTTTGGTCGGAGCGTGCCCCAGCCCAGGCCGCCATCGGTGCCAGAAAATAGCGTAGCGCCAACAAAAGCCCGACCGGCGTCGCCGCGTATCCCAGGTCTTTAATCATCACCCGGTTCCAGATGCCGGAACCGAGCACATCGGCCATTGATGACCCGATGTGAAATAAGCCGATTTTCATGTTGCGCAGGACGGAAAGGCGCTTCTGAGATTGCATGAGACCTGCTTTTACTTAGATTTACCCAGATTTGAGAGGATTATAAGAGCTTTTTATAGGTTAGCCCACCCCAAAAGGCCCGCCTTGGACTCGTTACGGCGTGAAAAAGCGTTTTGTCAATGGCGCACTTGGTTATATACTAGCCCTATCAGGTTAAGGGAAGGTTTGTATGACCGATGTAATGATTGATGTTCAAGATAGCCAAATCAGCGATCACCGCGTGGCGATTCCGCTACCCAATGGCTATATGCGGGCCGCGTTGCTGGCCATTCATGAAATCGCCGGGCATGATGCGCTCTATGCCATGTTGCGCTTCATGGGCATGCAGGATGCCATTAACGACCTGCCGCCAGATAATTTGAAGTTCGATGCGGGCTACGTCTTTCGCGATTATGCCAACCTGAACCATGCCCTGATCGAATTCTATGGACGTTCTGGCAAAGTGCATGCGTTGCGCATTGGTCGCACCTCGGCCCGCTGGATGATCGAAAACCATCCCCTATTCGGCTATGCGGGTGTGGCGTTCAAGGCCATGAACACCACGCAGGCAATCCGCTGGGGGATTCACAATACGGCGGATGGGTTTCGTAAACTGTACCAGAATATCCATTTTGATATTCGTATCCATATTGAAGAAGACAATGAGCAGTTTACCTGGCGCTCGCCAGATTGCCCCTGCTGTGTGGGCAAGCGATCCAACACGCCCATCTGTTGGATATGGGAAGCCGGTATATTAGAAGCCGCTAGCTTTGTGACTGGCGGCCAGCAAGTGGATGTGCACCAAACGCATTGCATCGCGCGGGGCGATAGCCAATGCGCCTGGCGCATCGGCAAGTTATAGCGCTAAGCGCGCCATAGCATGCAGGTTAATGTCAAGCTGTGTTTGGCCATGTTAGGCTAAATCCGCTGGGCTTATCACTGTCGTTGGCCGCCAGATATTGCAGTACACCGCTTCTTTATAGCCGTCCATGTGCTGATGATAAGCGCTATCAAAATACATCGTAGACACATCTTCACATGCTTACCGACGTGGGTCAGTATGGCGTAAAAAACGGTCATTTTCCTTGTCAAATACACAAATTTCTGACTGTTAGAGTGCGTTTAGGCCGGGCAACGGGAAAATAAAGGCGTCGCAAGAATTGACATTTAGACAATTCTATTTTAACATAGGGATAATTCTTCCTTGTTCTGTATATTTCTTCTCTTCTTGTTGCAAAAAACCGGGCTTGCCCGGTCGTTTATTGTTATACGATGTGATTTCCTTCGAACCGATTATCCACATTTGCTATAATCCTGAATGTGAAACCCTTACACCTGATGATGATCGGCTTAGCGAGTGCCTGGTATCTGGTGGCTTGCGCGCCCCAGGATGCAGCGCCGAGCACTGCCGAGCCCCCAACGCCCGATGTTAGCCCCACGGTGACGATTGCCACGCAGGTTGCGAACGTCACGCCAGGCACCGCGCCCCCTTTTCAGACCGTAACCCCGGTTCCCACGCGAACCTTGACCTTGCCGCCCCAACCTTCAGTGACGCCGACCTTGGCCCAATCGTTATCGCCTATCCAGCAAACCGAAATTTTCGTCTATAGCCAGCTAACCGCCGAGGTCAACACCGCAACGGCCCTGGCACCCCCGACCAATACCCCAACACCGACCCCCAGCCATACCCCAACCCTCACACCCACGCCTATTGTGCCGGATGCTATCGCGAATACGATCCTCTTTAGTTCGACGCGGGCCGGCAGCCATGACCTATGGCTGATGGGGTTGGATGGCAGTGATGTTGCTCCGCTGGTTATCCGCCCCGGCTCGGATGAATTCAGCGCGGACTGTAGCCCGGATGGGCGCGCCTTTGTCTTCGACTCCGACCGCACGGGTGACCGCGAAATTTACCTGGGGGGCTTTGCAGGGGAACAACCCCGCCCCTTAACGGATACATCCGGCGAAAACTATGCGCCGCGTTGGTCGCCCACCACCGATCAGATTGCGTTTGTCAGCACGCGCGACGGCGCGGCGGACATCTGGCTGATGGATAGCGGCGGTGGTAATGTGCGCCAACTAACCACCGACCCCGGCACCGATCATATGCCGAGTTGGTCGCCCGATGGCTCGCGCATTCTATTTGCATCGGATCGAGATGGCGGCTTCGACATTTATGCTTACGATCTGGCGAGCGAAACCGTTACCCGATTGCTCGAAACGCCCGAGCGCGACGAAAGCCATCCGTTGCTTAGTTTAGATGGCGAACGCCTACTGTTCATTGCCCGCACCGATCCGCAAGATCGCGCCACAAACGCGCTGTTTGCGCAATCGTCCGGGGGTGCAACGCCCGAATACACGTTCGGCGCAGTTGGCGGGGTCAATACACCCGCCTTGATTGCCGAGAACTATGTATTGCTCAGCGCTGATTTGGGCGGTGTCACCCATATTTTGGCAGCCAATCTGCGGAACCAGCGCCAAACCATCCTGACTAATCTGGGGCCAGGCAATCACAATCCGCGACCGTGTAACGTCCTAACACGAACAGCAACGGCGGATTTACCCTTAGGTATGCTGGCCACGCTGACCCCCTTGCCAACCCTAGACCGTGCTACGGTCTACACGCCAGTTGTTAACCCCGGCGCAGATTGGCGTATCGAAAGCGTCTTTCTGACGCGCGATACCCTGGCGCGGGCGGGCGAGAATGATGCGCGTCTGCCAGGGCCTCGCGTGACGCTAACCCCGCTGTTTATGGTCTATCGCTGGGAGGATGCCGCCGGGAATGCGCATGCACTCACGCTGGCGCCTGAAATTCGCGAAGGAGAGCTAGCGATTCGGCCTGTGCGCTACACGGTCAATAACCTGGATGCAGACATCAATGCTGCGGATGATCGGCTGTTTCTGATCCGCGAGCATATTTTGGCGAGCAGTATTCCGCCTGGCGCCTATCACTTGGCGGCTATCAACCTGACGGACGATACTTTGCAACTGGATATTGCCATTCCGCCCCATGAATAGCGCGGGGGAATTTGTTATCATACACCCACGGATTGACAACGAATAGAAAGCATCTCTGATGGGATTACTAGACGGAAAAAAAGCCCTGATCTTTGGGGTAGCGAATAAAAATTCAATTGCCTGGGGCATTGCCCAGGCGTTACAGCGCGA
>DAOTVD010000092.1:0-3061 GCA_034437075.1 Anaerolineae bacterium | reverse complement strand
CATCGTCTTTCAGATGACCAACACGCGCGTCAAGTTGCACGACACGGTCGAGCAGGCGATTGCATTCGTGCAGGAATATGATTCAACCGCAAGTTCGTACGAACAAAGCGACAAGACGCCCTAGCGACTGGCTTCGTAGACTGCAATGGCGCCCTGGCCAATCGTTTCCAGCGCGGTGTCGCCGCTGGGGGGTTGCATGGCCCCGGCGCGCGCATCCCGGAAATAGCGTTCTAGGGGCAAGCTGGGCGTAATGGCCCGTCCTCCGGCGATCTTCAGCGCGATTTCGGTTGCGTTGGCGGCACTTTCCACCGCAAAATGCTTTGCTGCCGCAATGCGCGGATAGAGCGATTCTCGCTCGGTGGGGTGGTTGTCCCACACGCCCGCGACATCGAGCAGCAGGGCCTGCGCGGCTTGTAAGACCAAATCCATTTCACCAATTTGGCGCTGGATTTTCGGTAACGTGGCGATGGGTTCGCCTAGCGCACTGGGCACCCGCTCTAAAGCATATTGGATGACCGCACGGCGCGCGGCCAGGCCACACGCCAAATACGTCGCGCCGAGCAACATGGGGAACCAGGCATTGGGGTGGGGGCTGTCGAGTTTGCCATGTTGGATGAGCGCCCACCCAGGCACGCGCGCGCCTTCGAGGTAGAGATCGTGGCTATCGCTGGCACGTAGGCTGAGCGCATCGCCCCAGGTGGTTTCCCAGCGTAAGCCAGGTGTATCCGCCGGAACGAGCAACGTACCGGGGGCGTCTTCGACCTCTAGCTTGATCAGCAGGTGGGTCAGATGTTGCCCGCCTGTAATCCATGTTTTTTGCCCATCCAGCACCCATTCATCGCCGTCTCGGGTGGCGGTGCTACTAAAGACCGCGCCGCGCGACGGGCTGCCCATGCGCGGCTCGCTGGCGGCGGAGTTGATGAGTCCGCCGTCTAGCACAATCTGCGAAATGTGAGCGAAATGGTCTTCGGCCCAGGGCTCGGTCTCGCGGGCGTGGCCCATGGTTTGCAGCGTCATAGCGGCCACGATGCCCGTAGAAGCGCTGCCCTGGGCCAGTTCTAAATGTGCGGCGATGATCTCGCGCAGGGGTAATTCTGGCCCGCCGAAGCGTTTGAGCACAGGCATTGCCAGATAGCCGCTTTCGCATAGGTCGCGCACATCCTCGGCAGGCAGCTTTCCGGCGCGGTCGGCACTACCCGCACGCGCATGGATGCCGACAGCTAAATCGCGGGCCTGGATAATGGGATTTTGGATGGGAGTGAATTGCATGGAGCCTTCCCTATGGTGTGTTGTCGTTATTTTCTATCCTAAACGACAACCGGGCTGCTTGCCCACTCTTGGGTTGGCGCTGGGGGGGCGAAGGGTGCCCCCAGTGTGTAGCCCTTAGCTATCCTTGCGGTTGCGGCGGAACAGCTTGGCTAAGCGCGCGCTGATGTTCTTCACGAACGCCATTTCCATCACCTCCTTGCACAACATTTTGCACTGAACGAAAGTGACTACTCTCATACACAGTATAACGCCAAAGCGCCAAAGCGCATTATAGAAAATGATAAGAAATAAACGCCTGTTTTTTTAGTGAATTCTCAGAAACTGATTGCGATAACACGCTATGATCATGCTTTTGTTATCAAGGTTTGTGTTCGTTAGTCATTATGAGGCATGAGAGGTAACTGCTCAGGCTACGCCAATTCTTCCCCCTCACCCCCTTAATCCCCCTCTCCCAAACGCCGCTTTGCGGCTGGTAGAGGGGGAAAACGACCCGAAACCGACACTTTTTGCCCCTCTACCAGGGCTGAAAGCCCGTTTGGGAGAGGGGTTGGGGTGAGGGCTGAGTAGTTACCCGGCCCTTGCGCCGTCTGGGAGGGCATCTGGCGTTCTGGTTTGGTTGGTTCAGTTTCAATCCAGAGACGCTCGTCCACGACGCTGAGATGTAGGTGTAACATGAGCTTATCTGCCCGAGGTACGGCGACAGCGCTTTCCTACCTCGGGTGCCGTTTTGCCTATGTACTGAAGTTAGCGCGCGTTTCATCAGTAGGCGAGGTGACTAGCGCCAACAGCGGATTCGGGTAGCGACGCTGAAGCGTGATGGCGAAGAAGGTTTCTTCTAGGCCGTCTAGGTCAGCCACCTCTACTAAATCGCCCCTTTCAAGTTCATCTTTCACCACAATCGGCGGCACCACCGCCAGGCCCGGATGATCGCGCGCGACCAAGCGCAGCATGGCCATATCATCCACTTCGGCCACGATCTTCGGGTGTAAGCCCAGGCGATGCACCAGGGCATCAAACCCGATGCGCATGCTCGTTCGTGGGGCGGGCAGCACGAGTGGTTCATGTTCTAGCAAAGCGCGCACGGTACGTCCCGCACGTGGCGGGTCGGGCCACCCGACCAGGCTCACGGGCTGCCGCGCGATGGTTTCGGCAACCCAACGCATCCCGTCTTCACGATCCGGCATCGCGTTGGAGAGCACAATATCAAGCTGGTAGTTTTCTAGGCTATCGATCAATTCATCCAGCGTGCCCGATTGAATAATGACTTCCACATCTGGCGCGGCCAGGGCTGGCCGCAAAAAACGGATTTGAAAATTGCGCGAGAGCGTCGCCAGCGCGCCGACCCGCAAGACATCCCGCTTGGTTTGCTCGCGTTCGCCCAGGGTATCGAGCAATTCTTCACCTTTGGAAAATATCGCGTCCGCGAATTCTAGCGCGATGTCGCCCGCTTCGGTTAGAATGAGCTTGCGGCCTTTACGTTCAAACAGGTCTTGGCCCAAGGCATTTTCTAGCGCGCTGATCTGCATGGAGAGCGCCGACTGCGAAATATTATGCTTCTGAGCCGCGCGCGTCAGATTGCCTTCGTGGGCAACCAGCCAAAAATAGCGTAAATGATGATAGTTTAGCATCGCTTTATTTTATAAAATCGAACGGTTTTTTCAAATTCATATATTTTTCAGATCGATTATTGCGTGATAATCTAAACCATCGCTTGATTGTAATGATCATCTGGATACGGAGAAACGTTATATGGACGCTGTAACGACAACGAGTTTGGCACTTGTCGCGTACT
>DAOTVD010000091.1:0-10561 GCA_034437075.1 Anaerolineae bacterium | reverse complement strand
CAACGACCCATCTGGATAGCAAGCATGGCGTTTTTGGCGAGTTGATCGAAGGCGAAGATGTGCTCATGAATATCCAGATTCGTGACCCGCAGCGCGGCGGCCCAGCCAGCGAACTTAAAAGCATCGACATTATCGAAAGTTAAGCCGTAGGTAGGAGCCGGGCCATGTCAGCACGTCAGATGGTGCGCATTCTGTATACGGGAGGCCAGGCGGCGATTTTGGCCGAGTTGATTATTATCCTGGGAATTTTTCTCGTCGCGCTCGGCTATTGGGATGTCGTGCAAGAGCAGATCGCCCGAGGCTATACGGCAGATGCGGCACCATCGGTGCTCGAATTGTACAATGACAACCACCTCATTTTTACCCTGGTCATTTTTCTGACAAGCATCGCCCCCAATGCGGCGATGCTGGCCGTTATCTGGACGTTTCATCTGTATTTTGCTTGGCATAATGTGCGCTTTCTGCATTGGATCAGCACGAGCGTGGCCTTGATGGGCGCAGCCTTCATCCTGGCTGCTAGCAGTATCCAGCTATGGGGAATCAATTTTTTTGTGTTCGCCATGGATAATGACATGTTAACCGAAGATGCCTTCTACATCGGGTTTATCCTGGCGGCGAGCTTGCAACTGATGGGCATCTCTTTGTTGTATTTCAGTTACCCCTTGCTATTGGTGCTGACGGCCTGGCGCGATCGGTTGGTGCCCATGTGGTTTATGGCCGTCGCAGTGGTTTTTGCCTTGTTGCACGACATCACCTTCGGGCTATCGTTGAACGAGCAGGGCTTAAGTGGCATCATAGACGCCGCCACGATTCTTTTCCCGTTCTTCGTGGGTGTTGTGTTGCTGCGCAAGGCCCAAACCCTGGCCCGCGAAATCTACGAGTCCGACCATGGCACGCCGCCGCCCACCCCCAGCACCCCCACCAGCCCAATCGACTTTTTTCGCACCCGCCTCGCCGAACGAGGTGCCCCCGATCATGAACAAACCTCCTGATGACCTGAGCCTGCCGGAACTGACGACCCGCCCGCTATATGGCCGGGCCATCCTTACGGCCTTGATCTTGCTCTTGGCCACGCTGGCGCTGGTCGTGCTGGTGGTCGAGTTCGTCATCCTGCCCGCCACTGACGCCGACACCACGCCCCCGGTCGCTGCGGATTGTGGCACCCCAAGCGATGACCAGGCCATCTATCGGTTCGTGCCGGATGAAAGCGAAATGCGCTACACAATCGCCGAGCGATTACGGACCAGCGGGCGCGAAAACACCATCCAGGGCCACACGCGCACGCTGGATGGCTTCATTTTGCTGGATGCGGCCAACCCAGCGCGCAGCCGTGTTTGCGAAGTGGCGGTCAATATGGCGAGCTTCGAAAGTAACAGCGCCACGCGCGACCGCGTGGTACGGCTCGGCTATTTCGACGTGCTGAACTATCCGCAAGCGGTCTTTCAATCCGCCGAATTGCGCGATTTTCCCGCCGAGCCGCAGCGCGGCGCCCCGGTGGCGTTTGTCATCCAAGGCCCCTTGACGATTAAAGGCCGCCCGGTGAGCACCACCTGGCAAGTGACCGCCACGTTAGAAGGCGATACCCTGCGCGGCACCGCCGAGACGACCCTACAGCTTTCCGAACTCGGCGTGGGGCCAGTGCGCATCCCCGACTTTGTAGAGAGCGGTGACACGGTGAACATGCGATTTATCTTCCTGGCCACCCGCGCAACGCCCTAACCTACCCAAATGGCTAGGATCGCCTATCCCCTTTACTGATTCCACCTAGCCCGGCGGCGTTTTACACTGAAACCATCGTGAAAATACCGTCTAAGGAATCGAATATGTCGGATGTATTACAGAATCTTTCGGATGAACTCGCGGGTGTTGTCGAGGCTACTGGCCCGGCCCTGGTGCGCGTCGAAGCGCGGCGCCGATTGCCCGCCAGCGGCATTGTCTGGTCGGCAGATGGGCTCATCGTGACGGCCAACCATGTCCTTGAAGCCGACGAGGGCATTCGCATCGGTTTTCAGGATGGCGAAACCGCCGAAGCACAGATCGTCGGGCGCGATCCTTCCACCGATTTGGCGCTCTTGCGCACCGACCGCGCCGACCTGAGCGCGCCGGAATGGGGCGACATCAACGCCTTAAAAGTCGGCAATATCGTGTTGGCGCTGGGCCGCCCTGCCGAAAATCCGCTGGCGACGCTGGGCGTGGTGAGCGCGTTGGAAGAAAACTGGCGCATGTCGATGGGCAACGGCGGAGGCCGGAAACGGGGTTCGCGGCGGCGCGGCGGTCAGGGCCGGCGTGTACACCTGGAATACTTTTTGCAGACGGATGTCGTCATGTATCCTGGTTTTTCGGGCGGGCCGTTGGTGGCCGCGAATGGCCAATTGCTGGGCCTGAACACCTCCGCTTTGTTACGCGGCATCAGCTTGACGCTCACCCCGCCGACGTTAATGCGCGTGATGGGCGTTTTGGCCACCCATGGGCGCGTGCAGCGGGGGTATCTGGGGGTTGGCGTCCAGCCTGTGGAACTCCCCGCCGATGTGGCCGCGCATCTGGGCCAAGCGCAGGGCGTGATGGTCGTTTCGGTGGAGCCGGATAGCCCCGCCGCTGCTGGCGGCTTCGTGCTGGGCGATACGCTCGTGCAACTGGATGGCGACCCCGTGCAAGATGTCGATGAACTGCTCGGTTCGTTGACGGGCGAGCGCGTCGGCCAGAGCGTGCCCGTGATGGTGCTGCGCGCTGGGGCCGTGCAAGAATTCGAGGTAACCATCGGTGAGCGCCCCGAATGATCGCAACGCCAACCTTGGCCAGCATCAACCATGACCTGGGCGCGATGGTGGCGGGGGTGCTCCCCTCGCTGGTGCGCGTCCAGGCCGGGGCGCAAGCCCTCGGCGCGGGGACAGTCTGGCACCCGCAAGGGCTCATCATCACGAATGCTCATGTGGTGGATGGCCGCCCGCAGCCGTTGGTCATCTGCGCGGATGGGAGCGAACGCCCCGCGCGCTTGCTGGCCCAAGATCGCGAACAAGACCTGGCCGCGCTCGCGATTGACGCGCACGACCTGCCCACCATCGAATTAGGCGATTCGCGGCGCTTGCCCGTGGGGACGTGGGTCACGGCCTTGGGCCATCCTTGGGGTATTCAGAACGCGGCCACGGGGGGCATCGTCATCGGCGCGGGCGCTTTTTTGCCCGAAATGGAACCGGGCCGCCGCGAATGGCTGGCCCTAGCCATGAAAATGCGCCCCGGTCATTCGGGCGGCGCATTAGTCGACCCCGCCGGGCGGTTGGTGGGCATCAACACCATGATTAGCGGCCCGGCGGTCAGCTTCGCCATTCCCGTGCATAGCGTCAAGCGCTTCTTAAAAGCGCGCATCGTTTAGCGCTTGCCGCCCAAGGGTTGGGTGACGGCCTTGGCGGCTTCGAAGATATAAATGCCGCCAGAGGGCACGCGCGTGAGTTCGATGGCCCCGTCCGTCACGCGCACGGTCTGCCCGCTTAGCAGGTCGGTCAGCTTCATGCCTTCGGGCAGGCCCGCATGCCATACGGGGATGGCGGTGTGCTGGGAGGCGTTCTCGCCTCGGTAGCCGACCACCACCAGCCGTTGTTGCGTGGATTGGCGCTGATAGCAGATGACATCTTCGGTGGCGTACAACCATTGAAACCCGCCGAACTTCAGCGCGTGGGCCGTTCGCCGCAAGCGGATCACCTGGCGGTAGAAGTAGCGCAAATCCTTGTTCCAGTCGTTTTCATCCCAGGGCATGCAGCGCCGATTATCGGGGTCGCGGTAGCCATCCAGGCCGACTTCATCGCCGTAGTATACGCACGGTACGCCGGGGAAGGTCATCAGCAGGCCCACCGCCAGGCGCATTAAATCTGTATCGCCGCCCAACGCGGAGAGAAAGCGCATAGTGTCGTGGCTGCCCAGTTGGTTGAATTGTTGCCGCGCGATGACCCACGGCACAGCGGCCAGATAGGCGCGGGTTTGCTCGGCGAAAGCCTCGCTCGGCAGCAGGGTCGGGTCAATATAGCCGACGGCGTCATCCATATGATGATCTGCGCCGGTGTCTTGCCCAGAAAGCCAGCGCCGCAACGGGAAGTTAAAGCCCTGGTAGTTCATGGTCGCGTCAAGCTGGTCGCCTTGCAGATGGCGCGTGCCATCGAAAAAGTGCTCGCCCAGCAAGAACGCCTCCGGGTTTTCGTCTTTGACTGCCGCGCGCATACCGCGCCCCACGTCGGGGTCTAATTGTTGCATACGCTGGCGGGCGGTCATGTTCAGCACATCCAGCCGCCAGCCGTCAATGCGATAGGGCTCACGCAGCCAATGGCGCAAGACGGCATCCTCGCCCGCGTACATGCGTTGGCGGAGCGCTGCGCTGGCATAATTCAGTTTGGGCAGCGTTGGCACGCCTAGCCACATCTCGTACTTTTGCGGGTCTTCGTCGTAGAACGTAAAATATTCGGCTTCGGGGCTGTTCAGGTCATTTTGCGCGGTCGTGAACCAGATATGTTTCCAACTGACATGGTTTGGCGTCACGTCGAGCATCAGGCGCATGTTGGCGGCATCCAGGGCTTGGCGCAAGGTTTGCAAGCCTTCCTCGCCGCCCAAATGCGGATCGATGCGGTAAAAGTCCATGATGTCATAGCGATGATTGCTCTGCGCCGGGAAAATCGGCGTCAGATAAATGGCATTGACGCCCAAATCTTGCAGGTAATCCACTTTTTGCGCGATGCCGGGCAAGTCCCCGCCATAAAAATCCAGGCTGCCGCCTTCCGAAAAGGGCAAGGGCCGCGCGCCCCATTCGCGCTTGTGCGATGTGAACTGGCCGAGTTGCATTTCGCCATCTTGCACGTCGTTGCTCGGGTCACCATTAAAGAAGCGATCCGGGAATATTTGGTAAAAGACGGTTTCGGCCACCCAGCCCGGCATGTGATAATCGGCCAGCAAGGCGAAGTCTGAATGGCTGGGTTTTTCGGCGCGGCTGATGCCCGCTGCCGTCAGATAATAGGCACCTTCTAGGGTCAGCAGCTTAAACGAATAGGGATTGTGCGGCATGGTAACGGGCATGTCTGCCGCCCAATAGCGCACGGGGGAGGCGTCTTCCTCTACGCCCATTTCGATGTACGCCGCTTCGCCATCGGGCGTCGTGCGCAGATACACGGCCCGCACGGGCGCATCAATGGGTGTGCGCAGCCGCACCGTAACGACCTCCTCCGCCTTGGGTGTTGGGTTAGAGACATATAGCGCCGAGCCGTCGTGATGGACGCCGGCTGTCCAATGGTGCGTGTCAATCATAGGATGTCCTCCTAAGGCTTTAGCTTATCTGACAAAGGTCTGTTCGCGCCCAGGCCCCACGCTCACCAGGCGGATGGGCACCCCCAGGCGGTCTTCGACCCAGGTCACATACTCACGCGCGGGGAGGGGTAGATCGGCATAGCGCCCCACGTCCATGATATCGACATGCCAACCCGGCAAGGTTTCATAGACCGGGGTGGCGCGTGTGAGGTCGGTGCTGCGCGTGGGCAGGGTGTCTAGGCGCTCGCCATCGAGTTCATAGGCGACCGCCACGGGGATTTCTTCGAAGCGGCTGAGGATGTCCAGTTTGATGAGCGCGACTTCCGTCAGGCCATTGACTTGCGCCGCATAGCGTAACGCGACCATATCCAGCCAGCCCGTACGGCGCGGTCGCCCGGTCGTGGTGCCGTAATCGTCCCAGGGCTTGCTACCATCCCCGCGCAGGCGCTCCCCGGCTTCGTTGTCCTGCTCGGTGGGGAAGGGCCCCGCCCCGACGCGCGTGCAATAGGCCTTGGCCACCCCCACGACGCGATCCACCGCCGTCGGCCCAATCCCCAGGCCGACCATTGCGCCGCCCGCCGTGGCGTTGGAGCTCGTCACGAATGGATAATTGCCGTGGTCAATATCGAGGAGCGTGCCCTGGCCGCCTTCCGCCAAGATGCGCTGGCCCTCCGCGAGCGCATCATTTACATACGCCACCAGATTCACCAGATGCGGCGCTAGCTTTTCTGCCGCTGCTTTGTATTCCTCCGCGATGGGTTTGGCGTCCAGGGGCGATGCGCCGTAAACGCCCGTCAACGTGCGGTTGGTTTCTTCGACCATCGCGCGCACGCGCTCGGCAAAGGCTTGGGGGTCGGCCATTTCGGCGGCGTGGATGCCATCGCGCGCGGCTTTGGCCGCATAGGCCGGGCCGATACCCCGCCCGGTGGTGCCGATTTTGTCCGTGCCACGCGCAGCCTCTTGGGCGCTTTCTAGGGCTTGGTGCGCGGGCGTGATGATATGCGCATTCCCCGCGAGCTTGAGCCGCGCCGGGCTGACATCCGCGCCTTGCACGCGCAGCATGTTCATTTCTTCCAGCAAGCTCAGCGGATGGATGACCATGCCGCCGCCCATCAGGCTGACGACGCCGGGCCGTAATATGCCAGAGGGGATAAAATGCAGCTTGTACGTCACGCCTTCGACTTGCAGCGTATGCCCGGCATTGTTGCCGCCGTTGAAGCGCGCGATGATTTGCGCCTCGTCGGCCAGCCAATCTGCGACCTTGCCTTTGCCCTCGTCGCCCCATTGGGCACCTACTAGAATTGTTACGGGCATGTGGCTATTCTCCTCATCATGATGTGAACGCTACAGCCAAACTTTAACACAGCTACGCGCCTGGCTCTAGCATTTGGTGAATCTCGCTGGCTAATGCGCGCGCGCGGGATGGTGCATCCCCGGTATAGTTTTCGGCAGACAGCGCCGCGCGCACTTCCTCAGCGGATAAATAGGCCAGCAGCGTTTCATCCGCTGCGAGCCATTCGGCCAGCGGATTGGCGCCACCGCGCTGGATGACCTGCCAGGCGGCCAGGCTATGCGCGCGCAAGGCTTCGTGCATGGCTTGCCGATCTGCCCCCGCCCGCGCGAGGTGCATGAGCAGCTTTTCCACGCCCGCGAAAGGGCCATAAGTGGCCAAGTTGCGCGCGATGGCGGCTTCATCCACGGCTAAACCGCTGATGAGACGCTCGGCGGTGTGCAAGAGTTCGTCTACGGCCAGGCACATCCCCGGCAACACGACGCGCCGATTCGCGGAATCATCCAGGGTGCGTTCCAGCAACGAGAGCGCCGCGTTATCCCACAAGACATCCACCTGGGCGGCGACCCAGCGCGCCAAGCTGTTCATATTCTCCGCCTTGATAGGATTGCGCTTGAAGGGCATAGCCGAGGAACCAACCTGCCGCGCGCCGAAGGGCTCGGCCCATTCACCAATCGGCGGCGCTTGCAGCACGCGCAAATCGAATGCGAATTTGTGCAAACTGCCCGCGATCCCCGCCAGCGCGACCCCCACGCGCCAATCTTGCTTGCGCGGGTAGGTTTGGTGCGTGACCGTGAACGCGGGCAAATCGAGTTCGGCCATCACGCGCGCTTCGAGCGTGGCGGGGTCGGTGCTATCCAGCAAGACCGCATACGAGGCCGCCGTGCCCACTGCGCCCTTGATGCCCTTACCGCGCAAGGCTTCGCGGGTCGTGCGTAACGTTGCATAATCCTCGCGCAGATCATGCGCGTAGAGGGCCAAGCGATAGCCCACGGTGGTGGGCTCGGCGGGTTGCAGGTGCGTGAAGCCCATGCTGGGGACATCCGCCCAGCGCGCGATGCCATCGACCAGGGCCAGCAAGACCGCCCGCAAACGATCTTCTAGCAGCAGCAAGGCATCGCGCAGGCGCAAGGCATCGGCATTATCGACCACGTCCATGCTGGTCGCGCCCAGGTGGATGATGCCGCCGCCGACCGGGCATTGCTCGGCGTATGTTTTGATTTCTGCCATGACATCATGCCGCACCTCGGCCTCGATCTCGTGCGCGCGGGCTAGGTCGATGTCATCTTGATGCGCGACCAAATCCGCGAGTTGTTCCGCCGTCACAAGGCCAGCTTCATGTTGGGCACGGGCCAGGGCCACCCAGACGCGCCGCCACAAGCGCCGCCGATGTGCCTCGCCCCACAACGCGCGCATTTCGGGCGAGCCATAGCGCCAGGTAAACGGCGATAGATAATCATCATGCGTGAAAGATTGTTGCGTCATGTCGCAGAGTGTACCATGCTTGGATGGTATAATGCCTCGGATTATTGAAAACGAAGCCTTGAGAGATAATGAAACGCCGGATTTCATCCCAATTATCCCAATTCAATTCCCTGCGTCCCTTGCTCCTAACCGGGTTATTCCTGCTGTGCGCCGCCGGGCTTGCGGCGAATGATGCGGCCCGCGCGCAGGCTCCCCCGCCCGAGGATGTGCGCGGGGTGGTGCAAGCCTTTTTGCTAGAGCAACTCGCGCGTGAGGCCGTCGTGCTAGAATTTTCGTTCGAGGGCGTCACCTGGCCGGATGCCGCGCTGGGTTGCCCCCAACCGAGCCCGGCCCCCGCGCCGCAGCCCGTCGCGGGCTATCAGTGGTTTTTCCTGATGGATGACGGCGTGCGCTATGCTGTGCATAGCGATGTCTTCGGGGCGCAAGCGGTGCTGTGTGCGCCCACCAGCCAATATGCGTTTACGTATTCGACCTATGACGCGGGGCTGTTCAGCGTCGAACACCCGAATCTTTGGACGCCAACGCCCCTCAGCGCGCATGAGTTCCGCTTTAGCCGCGCGGGGGATGCTTGCGCCGCGCCCACTATGCGGGTTCTGGCGACGAGCACACAAGATAATCAACCCGCGACCCTAGTTAGTAGTTATCTGGCGGGCGCGGGTTTGCCGCCCCCCGATACACTGACGGTTTTTGCCAGCAACACGGGCAGCACGACGCTGGATACATTATGCGAGGGCTTGCCCCTGCGCGAGCGCGTGACCGGCATCCCTGGCGCGATGGGGGTGGGCTTTGTGGTCGTGCAACGCGCGCCCGCTGCCGTCTTCAACGTGTGGGCGGGGGCGTTTACCGAGATGCTGCGGCGCTTCATCCCTGGCCCTAATCCGCTGACGGGCCTTGGCGCGGATTTATCCACAGCGGCGACACCCCGGCCCACTGTCGCGCCGACGGTCGTTGTCGCAGCGCCGACCATGACCACCGTCCAGGATGCCCCCCCGCCGACCTTCACGCCCAGCCCCACGCCCGCCGTACCGATGCCGCCGCCCGCCCCGGCGGTTGATCTGGCCAGTGTGCCCCTGGCGCATGTCTTCACGGGGGATGTCTACATCGGGCGGCTGAACAACCTGCCGGGCCTATACGCAACCGTCACGCCGAACGAGCCGCCGCGCGCGCTGCGCACCTCGGCGGATGGGCTGCAACTGGCTTACATCAGCGCCGAAAATGCGCTGTATACCGTCTCGCTGGTGATGCCCGAAGCACCAAACGAGATCGACAACGGCCTGGCGGGGCGCTTTCCGCCCGCCTGGGCGCCGGATCGGCCCGCGCTGGCGTATTGGGTGCCAGAAGGCGACGAAACGTATACCCTGCGGCGCATCTTTCCAGATGGCACGCGCGACACGGTAGCGACGCTGCGCATCCCCGGCGATTGTCGCGCGCCGGATGATGCTTACACGGTTGAACGGCTCTATGCGCGCGAAACTGGGCCGGATGGTAACGGGCTGTTCTTCGCCTGGTTGCCCAACGAGCGCTATCTATTTTCGAGCGATTGCGCGGGCGTGGGCTTGTCGATTTATGACGCCGCACGGGATGAAGTGACGAGCTTGGGCGATGATTTGCGCCGTGCGCAACGCGCGCCGGATGGCGCGCGCTTGGCCGCGCTCAACGCGGCGAATGAAATCGTCGTCTTTGATCTAAATACCCTGCAAAGCGAAACGTTTGCGCCCGAACTGCTGCCCGTTCAACTGGGGTGGGACATCACGAGCACGCAGATTTTTTACAGTACCTCCGTGGCGGGGCCGTCCGTGGTGTGGGATGACGCCGCCACGGAAGCCCGCGCGCGCGCGGTGCTGGGCGTCTTCCCGTTTGAGTCGCGCCAGAATACGCTCAGCATCCGCCAGTTGGATACGCTAAATCGCGCGGAGGCCCAAGTCTGGAACGGCAGCGGCTTTGAGGTCGGTTATATGACTGGCGCACCGGATGGGAGCGGCCTGGTCTTCTCGCTCATCCCCAGCGACCGGGGCTTGCTGACCAACTTCGGCAACGGGGCCGACCCCGTCGTGCTGCGCAACAGCCGCCCAGAGACGCAACTCTGGTGGGTGCCGCTGAACGTGCCCGCTGATGAAAACATCAATGCGCAATTGCTGATTATCAACAGCGGACAACCGCGCTTTGGCGCAGCGCCGAATTAAGGCTTTTCCAAGTATTTAACTATGCTGCTTGCTTTTGTCGAAAAGGATACCTTCTTGATTTTACCCCCCTCTCGCTCCCCCCGAATTCGGGCTGATAGGGGTACACTGTTGAGAAGGAGGTCATGTATTCTTGATTTTTGCTTAAAAGTGAAGACAAGAAACATGACCCCAAATCTATTATATCGACTCGAAAAAGACATCATTGAATACTTTTCACATTTAGGCCATTGGCAACGTCACGGACTGCTCTTGAGTATTCTGGCTTTATTACAACAAAGCCACTGTAGTATTTCATATATGGCGGAAAGTATGCCCGCAT